>JAWXCG010000258.1:0-10022 GCA_034440555.1 Pseudomonadota bacterium | reverse complement strand
CGCCGGGCCCGGCGGATCGCGCTGTGCTGCCCTCAGGAACCGGCGCGGCGTTGCTCAATGGCCAGTTCACCACGATCGCGGAATTGGAGCTGGCACCGGGATCAAACCTGGGCGTGGTCGAAACCCAGATCGATATCCGGCAGTTGACGGTCACCGGCAGCGTTGCGCTGACCAGCGCTACGCTTTCGGGTGCGATGCCACCACCGGGTGGGCCAACCCCAGCGTTTCTCTCAATACAGCTGCCCATCGGGGCAGCGTTATCGCTCAACGGCACCAATACCTTTAGGCGTGCCGGTGTCACCAGCGCTGGCACTGCAACCCTCAACGGCGGTGTTGGCGTGCGGTTGAACCTGGATTTGAACGGGCTCTTCGTCACTACGCCCACTGGCACCACTACGGTGCTTGGCGACTATGTGCTCGGCTACAGCACCTCCGGATCGATCAGCAATCAGGGCAGTTGGATCGTGCAGGGGCCGGGGTTGGTAAAGATCGAGCGCAGTGGTGCCAGTGGTGGTGCGTTCACCTCATCGGGCCTGTTCGAAATTCGCTCAGGCACTTTCAATCTGCTCAATCCGAGCGCGGGATTTTCGGCCACGTTTAACAGCTCGCTGCGCTTGCTCGACGGCACGTTCGATGCAGGTACCAACACATTGGGCTTTGGCACCGGCAAGTTCTTGAGCGGGAGTGGCACCGTCATCGGAACGGTTACCGTGTCCGGTGGCATGCTTGATCCCTATGCGGGCAATGGTGACGCGATCGGCACGCTGAATTTCGTCGGCAACGTAAGTCTTGATGGGGCAGAGTTGGTATTCGACGTGAGCGGGCCAGCGCTGGCGCAGCATGATCGTTTTGCGATCAGTGGATCGGCGCAGTGGAATCGCGTTTCGCCGCGCGTGCGCATGAATGATGGCTATGCACCGGGTATCGACACAACGATTCCGATTGCTACGCATGCCAGCGTGATCGGCGCCAACTCCCCGGTGCACAACCGCGTGCTCAGCGACTATCCACTCAGCTTGGCGCTGCGCGTGGCGCCAACGGTGACCCATCTGCGTGTCGTGCCGACGCTGACTTTGGCGGACACCTCGGTTACCGAAGGCAATAGCGGCACCCAGCTGCTGAATATCGCGGTCACTTTGTCGGCGCCCAGCAGCGAAATCGTCAGCTTTGCCTACAACACATCGGCCGGCACCGCGGTCACGATCGCAGCCGGCGGAAACCCGGCGGATTATTTGAATGCTTCGGGCACGGTCACCTTTACACCGGGCATGGTGCTGCGGCAAATCCCGGTGACGATCAATGGCGACACCGCTGTCGAAGCGGATGAAGGGTTCTCCCTGGTCACTTCCGACAGCCCGTTCGAGCCCACACTGAAAAACGCCAGCTTCGGCAACAATAAAAAATTTTCCGCCACTGTCGAAGGCTTGATCGTCAACGACGATGGCCCGCCAGGCACACGCTATCTGTTGATTGGCAAGAGCGCCAATCTCGCCACACCCACCGGTCAGGTCAGCTTTGTGCGCGCTACACCACAGCGGGTGTGGCGGTGGATGGGTGGGCCACCTTGATGCAGAACGCATTCGGATTTGTTGCCACCGGATTCTGTCGCGCGCCCGATGGGGATGTGCTGAGTACGCGCTTCGCTGACACGCTAGGCCCGATTCGAATGTCGCAATCCGGCACCGTCCTTGACAACGATTTCGGCGGCTTCGTTGGTGCCGACGAGTCGTGCGCGTTTGACCAGACAGGCAATGCCTGGATCGGCGAAGCCGTTGGTTCAAGCGCAACGGTCGGCCCTTTGCGCTATGTCGCGGGCGACGGTCGCCTGCTCAGGACTTTGCAGGTTCCGGTGGGCGAACGCGGCACCGACTGGATCGAACTGGACGCCAACCAATGCACGCTCTACTACACCTCGGAAGACTCCGATGTGCGTCGCTTCGACGTCTGCACGGAACAAGCGATGCCGCACTTTGCTATGGGGTTGGAAGCGCCTTGTTATGCGCTCAGGCAATTGCCGAATCGCGAAATGATGGTGACTTGCAGAAACCGCATCTATCGCTACGACCAGAACGGCAGCTTCATCCGCGAATACACCCGCGAGAGTCTGGGCGAAACCGAAGTAAATGGTCTCTACGCCATCCACCTCGATCCCGATGGCGAAACGTTTTGGTCCGGCGGCGTGATTAGCGGTCGCGTGGTGCGTGCGCGCATCGATGACGGCAGCGTGGTCACCAGCTTCACCACCGGCACGGGTGGTGTCAACGGTCTGTTGATTCAAGACGAGTTCGTCGCGGGGATTTCGCTGGTGCTATTTAAAGATGGATTTGAGCCCTAGGCGCGCACCTGGGCGCAATCCTTTGTCGGAGCGCGCCTGAGCGCGATAAACCCTACGCAACATCTGATCGCACCTCGGTGCGTACTTTCAAAAAACGCGATGCTCACGATTTCAGGAGACGAGAGATGAAGGCGATTCAAAACGGTATTTTTGCGATCGGATTATCGCTGATCAACAACAGCGCGCAGGCGGCAACATTCTGCGTCGGCACCAGCGCCGAGTTGGATCAAGCGTTGGTGACGGCGGCAGGCAATAGCGCCCACGACCTGATCAGGATCAAATCCGGAACCTACACCGATGATGGCAACCTGGCGTTTGGCTACACCACCAGCCAAAACTTCGCACTGACGATTGCAGGCGGCTACTTGTCAAGTCCAGCAAACTGTGCGGTTCAGAGCAAGAACCCGGCTTTGACTGTGCTCAGCGGATCGAATCAACGCAGAGTACTGGACCTGACTGCGTTGAGCGGCAGCGGCGGTTTCAGTGTGTCCAACTTGACGATCAGAGCGGGCGCAAACCCGCCCGGGCAAAGCGGCTCAGCGGGGCTGGACATAGGCGGCGCTGGCGACTTCGACGGCACGATCGTGGTCAGTCGCGTAGTTTTTGATCGCAACACATCGGCCGACTTCGGCGGCGGGCTGATTGTGAGCGCCGCCGGCATTGTGAGTGTGATCAATAATCTGTTCCTGCTCAATCGATGCGGCGGCAACGACTGTGCGATGTCGGCGACTGTCAACGGCAGCACGCCGAGCGAATTCACCGCATTCTTCGGCAACAACACCTTCGTAGGAAACGCGTGTAGTGCAGGTGCGCCGGTTACTTGCACTACCGGCGGTGCCCGTTTAGGCGGCAGCGCGCGCGCCGCGTTCTACAACAACCTGTTTGCCGCCAATAGTGGTGCTGGGCTGAAGCTGGGAGGTAGCCTGACCGAGCTTTACAACAACAACATCGTATCCATTATCGGCACACCGGCGCTGATGTCCGGAAACCTCAACTTCGCCAATCCACAGCTTGTCGATTTGATCAACGACGACGTGCGACTTCAGCCGGACTCGCCGATGCGCAATGCCGGCACGCCGCTATTTGTTCTGTTAACCAGCGATCTTGACGGCAACGCGCGGGTCGTCGACTCGATCGTTGATATCGGTGCCTACGAATTCGACGATTCCTTCTTCAAGAACGGCTTTGAGCAGCCACCCGTCGAATGAGCGAGTCAAATTTCGGTAGCGCCGTATGTCGGAGATCAGTCATGCACAGTGTTCGATTGCTAATGATTGCGACGAGCCTCGCTTGGCTCTGCGGTGCCAGTCAGGCCGCCGATTTCTGCGCCGATACCAGTGCGGAGTTGCAGCAGGCTTTGTCTACCGCTCAAAGCAACGGCGAAGCCGACACCATCAAAATTGAAACCGGAACGTATAGTCTCCCCGGCGGTGCCATCGCATTCGAGTACTTATCCGGTCAGGGTTTTGCCTTGAGTATCGAAGGTGGTTATAGCGGTGGCCCGATGTGTGGGCGCAAGCGCAATGTAGCGAGTTTGACGGTGCTGAGTGGTGGCGGCGCGCAACAGGTTCTGCGCCTTCGGGCGTGGGGCGATGGCGCCATTTCGGTCAAGAATCTCAGCATTCGGGACGGCGACAGTGCAAGCGATGGCGGCGGCTTGTACATCGGTGATCCCGGCAGCATGTTTATGGCCGGATACGAGGGGGATGTCACTGTCGAGCGGGTGATCTTTGAATTCAATCTCAGTGGTGCCAGCGGCGGTGCGCTCTACATCGCCACCAACGCCGGCCTGGTCCGGGTGAACGGCAGCTTGTTTACATTCAATCAGTGCGCTGGCGACTACTGTGCGCTGCTGGTCGAAAGCCCAAACGCGCCGCTGGCGCTCCCGGTGCAGGTGTATCTCGGCGGCAACACCCTGGCGGCAAATCGCTGCACCATCAACGCGCCGGTCAGTTGCAACATGGAGGCCGCCGGTTTTGAAGGTCGGCAGCATGTGCGTCTGTACCACAATCTCTTTGCGTTTCAGATCGGCTACGACCTTTACGCCAATGACCCGAATACGGAAATCGATCTCTACTACAACAACATCGACCAGGTGTTCGGCATACTCGATGAGGCGGTTGGCAACATGAACATCGACGACCCACTCTTCATCGATGTGCTCGGCGATGATTTTCATTTGCAATCGACATCACCGATGCTCAATCACGGTAACGCGCCGCTGCCAGCAACCAGCATCGATCTGGATGGTCGCACCCGCATTATCGGCGGCGCCCCAGACCTCGGTGCCTACGAGTTCAACCCCGCATTGTTCGACGATGGGTTTGAGGAAGAGCCGTGAGTGGAAATTGGGTATAGAGAACTTTGTTCGTTTTCCGCCCCCGGCGGCATACACAACACAGACACACCGGGCTTTGGGTTGGCAGGTCGGATTCGCCAGCTGCTCCGCAGGGTCATTGTTGTTGGAGTCAAACTGCACCGATCCAGGGAACCTCTGAACAAGTTCGGAGCCGCGATAGCTCCCTGAGTCAGGGGGCGAAAAACCGCAGGTTGTTCAAGGTTTTGCAAGCAATAAGCAGTGTGGCGAAGACGAAGTGGTGACTTATTCAGACCTTTCCTAGAGGATTCACCCATGTTGCTGCGCACTCGGTCTCTAGCTGCACTTCTCGCCATTCTGGTGCCACTGTCCATGGCGTCGGCGGCGGATTATTGTGTGAACACACCCGCGGAATTGCAGACAGCGCTGACCCAGGCCTCGCTCAGCGGCGAGGATGACTGGATACGTCTGGAGAGCGGAAGCTACGACATCAGTGGTGGGCTTGCGTACCTCGGAAGCGCACTCGGCAGCGGCAATTTGCGCATGCTGGGAAGCTACAACCTGGGCTGCAGTACACGCAGCGGCGATGCCGGCGATACGCTGCTTTTTGGATCGGGCAACCAGAATGCGACGTTGCGATTTATTGCGCTGCGAGACACGCTTGAAGTCGATGCGATGACTTTTTTTGATACTGGAAAAATTACCGTGACCACCGTGGAATGCAGCAGCGGCAGTTTCGGTATCACGCTGCGTCGATTGCGCCTGCTCGGAACTACTGTCGAGCCAGTAACAACGGGCGCGCGTAACGGTGCGCTGAATCTTGAGCTGTACTGTGCCGACGCGCGGCTGGAAAATATTCAGATTACGGCCAGCGACCGCGAGGGGCTCTATCTGGTCTTGGGGCCCGAACGCATCATCGATGTAGTTCACGCAACCATTGCCGACAACGGCGCAGGCGGGCTGCGCTGGGCGAATCTGGATGCGGACAACAACACGGTGCGTATCCGCAACAGCATAATTTGGAGTAATGACGGCTACGATATTCAAACCCAGTTTGCCGTGTCAGCAGCGTATTCAACCTTCACCACCACGACAGGCAACGGGTCGGTATCGGGTGTGGGCAATTCCAGCAGCAACCCGCAGCTCACCTTCAACTACTCGCTGACCGAACCCGGTTCGCCCGCGATCAACACGGCGAGCCTGACCGTCCCTGGCGCACTTCCGGCTACCGATGTACTTGCCAATCAACGCGTGATCGGCGGATTACCGGATCGCGGCGCACGCGAAAGCAGCGTTGACGGATCCACCGCGTTGACCGTGACCAACACCAATGACAGCGGCACTGGATCGCTGCGCAGCGCAATCACCAACTCCAACAATACTGCCGGTTTGCAACGCATCGAGTTCGATATTCCCGGCTCGTGTCCGCGCACGATTACAACCGCGACCGCTCTGCCAGTGATCACCGACGGCACCGAAATCGATGGCTATACCCAGACCGGCAGTGTGGTGAATAGTTCGGATCAGGCGTTCAATGCCGAGATCTGCATCATCCTGCAACAGCCGATCACACCCAGCATGAATGGTTTGCATATCTCTACTGCTCTTGACGAATCGGTCGCCATACGCGGCTTGGCGTTTTCTAGATTCGACGAAGCGGCGATTCTGGTTGTAAGCGGCGCAGGGCATAGAATCGAGGGCAATCAATTTGCGGATGCGACTGGCGTCGGCAACGTTGTGCTCGTCGCCAACAGTACCAATATCAAAGTGCTGGCGCTGGCCAGAGACGTGACCATTGGTGGCTTCACCGATGAGCAACGCAATCTGATCAGCGGTGCATTTCTTTATGGCGTGCATGTCGATAGCGTCAATGTCAATGGCGTCACCGGAGTGTCCGTGCTGGACAATCTGATCGGCACCAGCGCCTCGGGCAACTCTGCTCTGGGCAATGGCTACGGGGTATTTCTGGCGCAGTCCAGCACCAATACGGTCGTGAGCAATCTGATCTCCGGCAACGACGTGTTCGGCGTCTGGGTGTACGGCGCTGATTCTGATTCCAACAACATTTCCTACAATCGCATCGGCTTGCGGGCTACTTCTGGTCTGTGCTTTGTCTGCTCGGTGCCGAATGACAACAGTGGCGTGATGATTGAGCGCGCGGGCAGCGATGGCGCCTTTGATGGACCGAGCGACAACGTGGTGGTGGGCAACACGATTGCTTACAACGGTGGCGATGGCGTCAGCCTGCGCAATGGCCAGCGCAATCTTGTAACTGGGACCTTCTATAACAACGATGGCCTGGGCATAGACCTTGGTACGGATGGCCCCAATCCCAACAACGACGACAGTACGGTGACTGCGGCGTTGCAAGCCAATCGCGGTCTGAACACGCCGGAGCTTACGGCGGCTTTCGACGACAACGGCGTGTACAAAGCGCAAGGCACGATGGCGAGCACAGCGGGTGGTTACACGCTCTATTTCTACGCGACACTGAGCTGTGATGCGAGCGGTTACGGCGAGGGTGCACGTTTCCTCGGCGCGCGAAACCTGGATTTGCTGGGCAGTGGTCAGGTCAGCGTCAACTTCACCGCCACCCTGGACAACAGCATTTCACTGGCAGCCTACGAGATAACGGCGATCGCGCGCGACACCAATAACAACACCTCGGAGTTTTCTGCTTGCGTGAGTTTCGATCCGGGGCTGCTCTTCCGCAATGGTTTTGAGTAGGCCCGGTTGCGCACAGAAATGCGCGCGCTGCGTTCGGGATTGAGCGCCCCTCGGCATACACAACAGAAGCGGCATCGATACGCGAGACCACGAGGACTCACTATGAACATCTCCAAACGCGTGCTCGCGCGCTGTATTTTGCTGTCGGCATGCGCGGTGATTTCCGCACCTGATTTTGCTGCGACGATGCAGGTGTTCCCCGATGAGTTCGGCGGCAGCGGCAACTGCAAGTTGCGCGCCGCGATTCAGGCAGCCAACACCAACGCCGTGGTGGGTGGGTGCCCGGCAGGTTCGGCTACCGGCACGGATACCCTGGTGCTCAATTTGGGGCGCCCCTACTTCATCGCTGCGTCCGCCAGCGACGAAGACAACAACATCACCGGCGATCTTGACGTCACAAGTTCGATCATTGTGCAAGGCGACGACACCACGCGAACGGTGATCGTTGGGCCTGAGTTCGATCGCGCGTTTCATGTACTCACCGCGCAAGGCAATCTGACGCTCAACGATGTCACGATTATTGGTGGCAGCGTGCTGGCTGGCAGCAGCAACGATGGTGGTGTCGTGCGCAAGGATGGCGCGGCCACGCTGACAATTAATCGCAGCGTGTTGCGCGGTGGTAGTGCGGATCGTGGCGGTGGAATTTATACGCCGCCTGGGTCGGGGTTACTGACGCTCAACCGAGTGACCGTCTTCGACAACCGCGCCAACCACGGCGGTGGAATGTTTCTGGAGCAAGGCAGCGGCATTGAAGCGATTCTCAACAACTTGACGGTCAGCGGCAACACCGCAATTCAGACCGGTGGTGGATTGTATGTTGCCAACAGCTGGTTTCGAATGCGCAATTCGACCGTGACACGCAACGTGAGTTTGCTGTCGGCCGGCGGCGTTTTCTACGGTAGCCCCAGCACCACCGGGGTGAACCTGGCGAATAGCGTGCTGCTCGATAATATCGCCAACGGCGTGGCCAACGATCTGAACTGCGCCGGCGGCGGCGCGCAATTGGGTGCGCGCAGCTTTACCATGATCGGCAGCATTGTCGGCGGCTGCACGTTCGCCTCGTTCAGTGGTATTCCCACCAGCAATGACGCGCGTCTCTCGCCGCTGTTCGACTTTGGATCGGGCGTGCCCACGCATGCCTTGCTACCGAGCAGTAGCGCACTGAACGCCGGCAACCCCAGCAATTCGAACGCGTTGACGGCCTGCCTGACCGCTGACGCCCGCGGTGTGTCGCGCACCACTTCCTGCGATCTGGGCGCATACGAACACCGTTTCGATCTCACCCTCAATTCATTCAGCGATCTGCCCGACCTCAATCCGGGTGACGGCAGTTGCCTTGCGCTGGGCAACGTCTGCACCTTGCGTGCGGCATTGATGGAGGCGAATGCTGTGGGTGGCCGCTGGTTCATCAATCTTCCTGCCGGTATCTACCAACTGAATCAACCGATCGGCAACAATATCGGCGATGCCGCTGGTGGCGATCTGGATGTTGCCGGTAGCAACGTCAACGATCCGCCGCTGGCGCTGACCTTGTTGGGCAGCGGTGATCCCGATGACACACAGATTGTCGGCGGTGGGTTCGATCGGGTGCTTGAGGTACGCGGCAACAACGGGACCAACGACACGACGCTCGCGTTTGCCCTGATCAATGCCCGCATCAGCGGCGGCGCGCTGACCGAGGATCCGTTTGCGTTTGAACCCAATGCGGTGATCGGTGGCGGCGGGATTAAAGTGTATGGGGGAAAAAGTCTCTTCTACAACGTGGTCGTGCACGACAACGTCGTGGATCTTGTCGGCGACGTCAGCAGGGGTGGCGGCGTGTCCATCAGCGCCCCTTTCATACCGGAACATAATCGCCCCTACGCCTCCAGCGTGGTTTTTGAGCGATTTGCGATCATCGACAATACCAGCGCCGACAACATCGGTGGCATTGAGGGAAGCCTCGGCAGCACATCGTTCAAGAGCGATGGCATCACCCTCGGCGACGGCACGATTGCCGGAAACCATGCCGTTCGCGGCGGCGGTGCATACCTGGTGAATTCATCGCTGAGCTTTGTGACCATTGCCGGCAACACTTCGGAGATGGTCGTGGTCAACCCGACATCGGGTTACGCGGCCGGCTTTACCGGTGCAAGCAACATACTGCGCAATGTGCTGATTACCGGCAATCAGGCCGGCGCCGTGAACTCCGACTGCAGGGTCTACACCACTGATTTCGGCAACAGCAATATCAGTCTCGGCTACAACCTGATTCAGACGAGCGACCCCGCCTGTGTGATCTCCGGCGACACCACCGGCAATCTGCTCGACATCGATCCGCAACTTGGTCCGCGCGAATGGCTGCCCACCGGCATGCCGTTCCATCGACTGGCCGCTACCAGCCCGGCGGTCAATGCGATTCCCCGCGCGGCGTGCAGCGACGGGAAAGGCCATGGCGTAGTCAACGATGTTCGCGGCCTGCCAAGGCCCGGCAGCGGCAGTATTTTCTGCGACATCGGTGCTGTGGAAAACGAGTTGCCGATGTTTGCGAATAGTTTCGAGTAAGGTGAGCTGGCAGCACCCAGTCGGCGTTCTCCCTTCCGCGCAACTCTGCTGCTCGGAGGGCTCAAGCAAACAGACGTAACGACCTATGTTCGGTTTGCG
>JAWXCG010000257.1:0-5820 GCA_034440555.1 Pseudomonadota bacterium | reverse complement strand
GCCCCCTGAGTCAGGGGGCGAAAAACCGCAGGTTTTGACCAGCTCCGCTGTTGAGAGCGGGGGTTTGGCAAGCAATAAGCTGTGCGGCGAAGACGAAGTGGTGACTTATTCAGACCTTCCTTAGGCGGCTATTGCGCGCTGCCCGCCTTCGCCTGCAAGCGCATCAGCAGTTTGCCCTGATCATCGCGTAGTTCCAATTGGTCACCTTCGATTTTTTGCGTTGCCACTGAGCGCAACGCTGCAAAGAATGTGATCTCCAATTGGTTGACCTCGCTGGCGCAACCCACCTTGCTGGCGAGCGGGGTGCTGAAACTGAGTGATTCACCAGACTGGGTGAACTTTGATGCGTAGCGGTTGCAGCCGCCAGAACCTTGCGCGCCTCCGGTTTTTTCTGAGAGATTGAGGCTCGGATGTCGGCCCTCGGTGATCGCGGCGGTGGCCTTGCCGCCGATCTCGATCAATTGCCAATCCGTGTACACCAGTTTGGAATGGATCCTGGAATTGTGCGTACACCCAGCGAGCGAAAAGCCCGCGCACATGATCCACAGCAGATTCGAAACTGTTCGAGCGTAGCGTTTCATGGCGCTTCCTTGATGGGCGATCACGCAATCGATTCTGCGCTAGCCCTTCACGCACTGCAAATGTCTGCGGCGCTCTGTGGGTCCGCGCTATGCGCAAGCACTCTCTGTGCTCGGTGGGTCCGCGCTGTGCGCGGACGCTCTTCACTCCACAGCCCACCCATCATCGCGCCCGCAGGCGAAATCGTTCTCTGTAATCAGCCGGCGTCAACGTGGTTTCCCGCTTGAAAAGTTTACGGAAACTCGGCACGTCCGAGTAACCACAGCGCTCCACTACTTCCTCGAAACTCAGATGCGTCGCTTCGAGCAGTGCCTTGGCACGCTCAACGCGCAGGCGCTGGATGTGCGCTAGTGGGCTTTGCCCGTAGTGTTCCTTGAAATGACGCAGCAAGCTGCGTTCGCTCACGCCGCAGTAATCGGCGAGTTGCGACACACTGATGTCCTCGTGCAGCTGCTTGTCGAGAAAACGTTGTGCACGCTCCGACAACGAGTGACGCGGCTTTTCCAGCAGCGCCTGGGTAATGTAGGGCGCCTGACTCTGTCGCTCGGCGTCGACCAGAAGCATGCGGCTGGTCTGAATGGCGAGCTCTTCGCCGCCAGTTTCGGCGATCAGGCGACTGAGCAAACCGAACACCGCGGTCGCGGCGCCGGTGGTGGTGATATCGCCATCGTCGATCACCATGGCTTCCGCCTCCAGAAGGACGCGCGGAAATTGTCGCCGGAACGCCGGTGCCATCCACCACGCGGTGGTCGCACGGCGACCATCAAGCAGACCCGTCTGCGCCAACAAGAAGGCGCCGGTGCAACATCCAGCCAGACGCACGCCACGCAAATGCAACGAGCGCAACAGTTCGATCTCCGGGCCCAGTGCCGCCAGCGTTTCGTCCAGCTTCTGCGTGGCGTTGAAACCAAGCCCCGGTACCAACACCATGTCCAGCGGCCGGTCTGGCGACACCACCCCGGACAATGTCATCCCTTCCGAGGTGCGCACGCTGGATTCACCGCGCGCACCGATCAATACGCTTTCAAACATCTCACCATTCGCCGGCGAGCGTATGCTGGACAGGATCTGAGCCACGCGCAGCGCATCAATCGGACCGGCCAGACTGGACAGCATGCAGCCATCCACTGCCAGCAATCCCAATCGCAATTTCTTTTGAGCCACCATGATTCATCGTTCCCTTACTGCGGTCGTCGAGCCGTTCGCTGTGATGCTATGTGCTCCCGCGCGTCGACTCAACGTCACTACGGCTACGTCTTTGCCGGCGCTCGGTGCGCACACTGCACCACAGCGTCTTCTCATCGTGATCACCCCGGAAACAATCGAAAGCTATCGGCTAACCATCGATCAGCACTGCGCCCACGTTGTTGCTCAGCGCCTGCATCACTTGCTGGGGTACGCGCACGCTGAGGCCTTCGACGGGCTCATCGCAACTGCGCAGCGCCACCGAAAAGGGAGCACCCGAAGCCAGAGCGGTATCGGAAAACGCCACCAGCTCAAAGCGACCTTGCTGATCGCGACCAACCAGCCACAACCCATTGGCCAACACCGAAGAACTCAAGCAGCTCGGGTCGCGATTGGTCAGCGTCAGATGCTCGCCGACCAGAGGCTGCACACGCCATTGCTGGCTGGACTGGTCGAGCACCGCACCATATTGGCCGGGCGTGTACACCGGACTTTGACCTTCAACACCTTGACCGACGACAAAAGCAGGGGCGGCGACGGCGGATGCAGCGGCGGCAATCAGGCCGAACAACATTGAACGAACCTGGGTTTTCATGACTTACTCCTAGTGGCTTGGACCGGACCCTTGTCCGGTGTGCATAGACTGCGCCCAAGCGAGCCCGCCGATCAGTGGCGGTTTAGCATGTTTTATGGCGATTTCCGCCAATAACGTTTTGGCTGGCCAGTACCGCGGCTGAGCTGGTGGGCGCACCTTCTACGGTAATACCTATAGATAACAAAGAACTATACGTACTTGGCGATGGCTTGGGGGCATTTCTCCGCCGCGCCGATCAAGGCCACGCGCACACCGTGTTGGATACCAATGGCGGCCGTGCGGCGACCCAAGCGGATGGCGCACGCTGGGTCAACACGGTGCGATCCAACGTAAAACGCTGCATGAGTGGCATCTGCCAGTCGATCAAACAATCGCAGTAGGCGCGCCGCTATCTTGGCAAGGCGGCCAACCGATTCAATCGTCGCTTCAAGTTGCGCGATTTGCTGCCGCGATTGCTCAGCGCCATGATCGTGTGCAGCCCTTGCGCTGAGCCAGTTCCGCGTCAGACCAGTAATGTTCTTGGCTGAAGATTAGAGCTAATCAGGTTTGCTTGAAAATGGGGCCTGATTAGTTCCGATCCTCAACAGTCGAGCAACAGTGCATGCGGATTGGCTGTTGTGGAGCGGAGCTTGTACGGAGCGGCGTGGCATGCGGGCAGCATCGCTGAACTTCATGGCGACTGACATCGAGAATGGCACTGCGTGCCCGCCCAGCAAGCAATGGAAACTGCTGTCCGCATCAGCGCCGTACAAAACGCTGCAACGCGGATCGGGGCCTATCTCGCGGGCTTGTCCGGCAGCGCCACTGACAGCTCCAGCAGCTCATGGCCGCCCTCGTGACTGACCTTGACCTGGATCGCATCCGGATCGACGTTGACATATTTTTTCAAAACTTCGAGGATTTCGCGACGCAGCGTGGGCAAGTAATCGGGGGCGCCACGTTGCTGGCGCTCCTGAGCAACGATGATGCGCAGGCGTTCCTTGGCGACGGATGCCGTATTGGTCGGGCGTGGCTTGAGGAAATCAAAGATACCCATATCAGCCTCCGAACAGACGCGACAGAAAACCCTTCTTCTGCGCGTCGACAAAGCGCATCGGCAAGCTGTCCCCGAGCAAGCGCCCGACCGCGTCGTCGTAGGCGCGGCCGGCATCGGATTGCGCATCCAGGATCACCGGCGTGCCGGCATTGGATCCAGCCAGCACACTTTCCGATTCGGGTACTACGCCAAGCACGTCAAGACCAAGGATTTCCTGCACATCGGCAACGCTCATCATGTCGCCACGTTCAACCCGGATCGGGTTGTAGCGGGTCAGCAGCAAGTGCTGTTCGACGCGGGTGGTACCGATCTCGGCGTGACGTGTCTTGCTCGCCAGCAAACCGAGGATGCGATCGGAATCACGCACCGAGGACACTTCGGGGTTCACCACGACGATGGCGCGGTCGGCGAAGTACATCGCCAGGAACGCACCTTTCTCGATGCCCGCTGGCGAGTCGCAGACGATGTAGTCGAAGTCCATATCCTTGAGATCGTTGAGCACGCGCTCCACGCCCTCTTTGGTCAGCGCGTCTTTGTCTCGCGTTTGCGATGCCGCGAGCACAAACAGATTGTCGTAGCGTTTGTCCTTGATCAACGCCTGCTTGAGTGTGCATTCGCTCTGGATGACATTGACAAAATCGTAGACCACGCGGCGTTCACAACCCATGATCAGATCGAGGTTACGCAGGCCCACGTCGAAATCGATCACCACGACTTTCTTGCCGCGTTTGGCCAGCCCGACCGCGACGCTGGCGCTGGTCGTGGTCTTGCCGACGCCGCCTTTGCCCGAGGTGATTACGATAATTTCTGTCAAGACGAATACTCCGTTGCGGTGTTGAGAAAAATCAGGGTTGATAGGAACTGTGATTGATCAGGACTGTGGCTGATTGCAGCAGTGGTTGCTCAAAAAAGATGCAGCTGGATGCGTGACGAAGTCATTTGAGCGCAGCCAGCATCAGCTTTTCGTCTTCCAGCCAGGCCTGCACCGGCTTGCCGCGCAGTGCTGCCGGCATTTCCTCGAAGACGCGATATTGCCCAGCGATGGAAATCAATTCTGCTTGAAAATTCTGACAATAGATGCGCGCATTGCGGTCGCCTTGCGCCCCCGCCAACGCGCGCCCGCGCAGCGTGCTGTAAACATGGATCGACCCATCGGCGATGACTTCTGCACCGTTGCCAACCATCGCGGTCAACGTCAGGTCGCGACCGCGCGCGTACACCTGCTGGCCGGAACGCACGGGCTCGGTGTGGTGCTGGCCGGCAGGATGCGGCATGGTTTGGGTCGCGGCGATCGCAGTCGCCGCGGACGGTGTGACCTCAACCCTCGTAGTCGGTACTTCCACTGGCGTGCGCAATCTGGCAAACAGTGCCAGATCGAGCGAACGCGCCAGCGCGTCGCTCTGAGCAGTCGCGTGCACCAATCCGACCGGCAGCATGCCGGCTTCTCGTATTGCGACGATCACCGCACGCAGCGTGTCGACAGGGGGCAGTGCGGGCAACTGAGCGAGATCCAGCACCAACGGTGCCGAAGTAAACAACTGCGGTGCCGCTTTGACCTTGCCGTCGAGCTCAGCCCACACCGCCGCCGGATCGACGGACCGAAGTGTGAGTTGGGCGATGCCCAATTGACCGAAGCGGAGTTCACTGATCACTGCGCGAGTGTTGGCCTTGACCGCGCCAGCGCCAGCGCGCGTCGGATGCGGCGGCGGCGCGAACAAGTCGTAGCGGGCAGTAGAAGTGTCGGTTGCAACAGTAAGAGCACCGGGTTCCGGTGGATTGCGTAGGCGCACGTTATCAACTGGCAGAAATCCAGCGGGCACCTTGGCCGACTGCGATAAAAAACGCAAGTACACCCTGTCCGACTCGAACGTTGGTTCGGTCCACGTAGAACGGATGGGCCCCATTGCAGTGAAGTCTTGACCGAAACGGCCTGGAATATCCGGGTGAGCCAGCGCCCACCCGGATGCTGAGTACCTTCAGCGACTACACAAACGCGTCAGGGTGTACCCGATCCCGGGCTCGCCGGCGCTGCTTTCGTCGTCGCCGAATCCGTTGCCGGCAACAGCAGCTGGGTCGCGATGTGGCTCACACCCAGCGGGTTGGTTGGATCAAAATGGTGGCATCCAAAGCAGTTGGGTATGGCGGACGTGGGGCCCTGCTCGTAGGTCTCCATGGTCATATTGGCAAGTTCGAGCGAACCACGCTGCGGACTGTTGGCATTGGCCGGTCCTTGCGCGCTTGGCACCGGCGGCGGTGCACCGGAAGCTGCGCCATCTTTGGTCCACAATCCGCCGACCATCTCGTAGTTTTTCCAGACTGCCATCGCGTTGCCGGCCGGCAACTGCGTGATCATGCCGGTGGGACCGACCAGCGCCGCATTGAGCTGTTGAATGGCGGCAAGATTTGCGGAATTGTCATTGCCGTT
>JAWXCG010000256.1:0-16039 GCA_034440555.1 Pseudomonadota bacterium | reverse complement strand
CTGCGCGCTCGGGTCAGATTCATTTTGAAGCCAGAAAAGAGAAACGCCGGGCGAGCCCGGCGTTGTCTTGACTTCAACATCAACTCTTAAGTCCCTGCGTGGGGCTTCTCAGTTCTGCGCGGGGGTGTTCTCCGAAAAATACTCGTGGCTGTCCGCGTTCTTCAGCGCCTTGGTCGGATTGCTGTTTGCCAGGCTCTTCGCGGCGGTCTGGCCATAGGCAACATCGTCGGTGTTCGCCAGCACGTCGAAGTGGCTCAGCTCATGGATGATGGTGCCTGCACGCGAATCAGTGCCGGTGTTGGGCGCTGACCAGAATGCGTTACACAGATAGACGCGGTACGGCTGGGTCGGATAGACGTAGGCGTAGTAGTTTTGCGTGCAGCTGCAATTGAACGTAATACGGGTATTGGCCAGGGCGTTTTCGATCTTGTCGAAATTGGACTTGCCAGTATTGAAGCGTGATGACGTGGCCGTACCGAACCAGGTGCGATAGCGGGTCGTCACCGTCGACCACGTCTTGGAAGTGAAGTAATTGTCGGCATTGACGCCGTAACTGCGTGCCGAGTTCAGCGCCGTGTTGAGCTGGCTCTGGCGGGTTGTCGAGCAGCTCTCGAAAGTCGGCGTTGGATTAAGCGCCTTGACGCCAAGACTAGCGTCCAGGCCAGCGTCACTCTGCATGAACTGGTCGCTGCCATCTACCCAACGAACCAGCGGAAATGATTGCATTTCGTTGGCAGATCCTGCCTTCGACAGCAGTTTTTCGTCGTAGTCATTCACCAGCGTGGAAAACTTGATTTCATACTGGCCGCTGGCCTGGAACGGATAGACCTCAGACAGATCGACATCGATCGAACGCGACTCACCGGCCTTGAGCACCATCCAGTCGTCCTTGCCCGGCGCACCGCGCTTGTACCAGGCGCCTACGTATTCAATTTCCTGGCCACCCACGGAGATGTCGAACAGGTCGTGGTTCAGTCCGTAAAAAGGCGTCTGCCACTTGAGCATTCTTACCGGCTTGTTACTGTCATTGCGCATGGTGAGGCGAACGGCTGAGCCAATTTCCTGCATGGACTTTTCGTACGAAGGCGTTAACACCACACTCACCGCGCCGCCCGCATGCGGGGCAGCAATGGCGGAACCGATCGACAGCGCAAGAACGCAGAGGCCGAAACCGGCCGGGGTGGAACGAGTCATCGAAGCTTCCCCTAAAAAATGGACGCCCTAAAAAGTGGGCACGCGGATGGACCGTCGCCGCCGGGTTACGACCCGTGATCACGCGGTGCGGTAGCGCGAAAGTAATGGCAGCGCAGGGGCTTGACAAGAAACATCGATGTTGCGTTGCGGTATTTTTGCGCGCATCGATTGCGACGAGCGGCACAACGAATTCAGCGTGTCCATGTATCGCGCACACGCGATTTCGGTATTGGGTGACAATGTATTGGGTGACAATTGACTGGGTAAGCGGAGGAAGCCGATGATTGCGTCGAATACAGTTTGGACACCTACATCGCTTCTGCTCTGGGAGCGCATCCGGGCGCACCCGTTCGCCGACTCGACGCGACCGATTGATTTCGTTGCCAAACTGATGAGTGTTCAGGGCTGGACGCATGAGCAAGCACTGGAGGCGATCGAGGAGTATCGGCGCTTTTGTTTTCTCGCGTGCGTTGCCGGCGCTGCCGTTACGCCGAGCGATCAGGTGGACGAGGTATGGCATCAGCATTTGACTCACACGCGCGACTACTGGGAGGTCTGGTGTGCAGGCGTGTTGAAACTGCCGCTGCACCATGAAGCCAGCCACGGCGGGAGCATTGCGCTGACGCTCCACCGCCACCAATACGCCGATACTCTGGCGCATTACGAGCAATGGTTCGGGACCCCAGCGCAGAGATGGTGGCCAGGGACGCGCGAACGCTTTCGACGACCGCAGCGTTTCCGGCGCGTTGACCTCGAACAGGTATGGCTTTTGCCGCGACTGCGATCCCCCGCTCGATGGGCCAACGCGTTGAGTGTGTTCATCGCTGGAATTACTTCAGCCGCAACCGCATTTGCCATTGCTGAGACACCGTTGGACTGGTCGGGGCCGGCGTTTCTCAAGTTTTTTGCAGTCGCGGGGTTGATCGCGACTGCTCTGGCGATGCTATGGCGCCGAGCCCTTCGTGAAAACGGCATGCATCCCAACCCGGCAGGGCTTACGCCTCTTGAGGTGGCTTATCTGGTCAATGGTGCGACACGCGCTTTGGACACCGCGACAGCCGATCTGTTGCGGCAAGCGGCGGTGCGCTTTGACTCAAGTCAGCGTCGGTTCGTGGTCGGAACGGAGCCGGACAGCGGTTCGGGGCCCATTGCGGCACTGCGTCGATTGATGCGAAACGATGGCCGTGCCGATCACGTGCTCCGCCTCGGTGTCAGTTTGTTTAGCGAGGTCCGGCAAAAACTGCAGCGTCTGGGATTGTTGCTCGACGACGCTCAGGCGCGGCGCGCTGCATTGATACCAGCGAGCATTCCGGGAGCCGTGCTGCTGCTCGGTCTGGCCAAACTATCAGTCGGCTTCCAGCGCGACCGTCCGATCGGTTTCCTGGTCGTGCTTTGCGTTGTGATGTTGCTCATCACCATGGCGTTTGCGCTGCGTATGGCTACGCGATCGCTAGCCGGTGATCGAGCGGTGGCAGATCTGAGCCGTCAACACGCACGCGCGGCGCGTGCGCCACGCGATGTCGAACTGCCCCTGGCCGTCGCCTTGCTCGGCACGGTGGCGATGAGCGGAACCGCCTGGGCCGACTACCACGTGCTGCGCACACCACCGTCGTCGTCGTCCAGCAGCGACAGCGGTGGTTCCTCCGACAGTAGTTCCGGCGATAGCTCCGGTGGTTGTGGTGGTTGTGGCGGCGGTGATTGACGTGCGTCTGGTTCATTCACTTTGTCCGCCAATCCACACACGTGGTCCAGGTCGAGCGCGCATTGTCAGTGGCGGCAGCAGAGCGCAACGCGCCCGACGCATAGTTTCGGCGATGCAAAGCACATCAACAATGTAGTATAGCCTCATGAATCGGCTCATTTTTGTTTGTATGGGAAATATCTGCCGCTCGCCGATCGCCGAGGGACTTGCACGTGCCTCTCTGCGCCGCAATGGGTTGGCCGAGCAGCTTGAAGTCGTTTCTCGCGGCACCCATGCCTATCATCTGGATCACCCTGCAGATCCGCGCGCAGTGGCAGTCGCAGCGCGTCAGGGTCTGGACCTGTCGGCACACGCTGCGCGACTGGTTTTGCCCGGAGATTTCGGCCCAGGTGATCTCTTGTTGGTCATGGACCGACGCAATCTCCAGGATGTCCGGGCCAAAGCACCGCCACACACGGTCGGACGTATTCGCCTGTTGATGGACTTTGCTGGAAAGCCTGGCACGGAGGTGCCCGACCCTTACCATGGTACTGAGCAAGATTTCGACCGGGTCTTCGATATGCTGCGTGATGGAACCGAAGGGCTGACCAAACATTTGCTGCGCCTGCATAATGCTGGCGTACTTATCATGGAGTGAGGCATGACCGCACGCGAGGCCGCGCCACAGTTTCCGGCGTCCCTACCCTGGGTGAACGTCCCGAGCGCGCCGAGCCTGGCTGACTTGCGCGGCCGCGTAGTACTGCTGCACTTCTGGAACGCGTCGAATATCCACTCGCAGCACATTGCGGTTGATCTTCGCTACCTCGAGAACAAATATAACGACGGATTGTCCATCCTCGGCATCCACACACCGCAGTTTGATGCCGAACGCCAATCCAGTGTGGTGCTGCAGGCAGTCAATCGCCACTACCTGCGGCATCCAGTGGCAAATGACTACAACTATGATGTGTGGCGACAGTACGGCGTGTCGGCCTGGCCGACGATTGGCATCATCGATACCGAAGGCGGCTTTGCCGGACTATTGAGCGGGGAAGGCCGACGCGAAGAGATCGACGTGCTGATCGCCCAGATGTTGGACGATGCGGCCTTTCAAAACAACCGCAGTTTTGAGCCAATGCGACCGGTTTCTCATCCGGAACCGCGTATGCCGCTGCGTTTTCCCGGAAAGATTCTGGTCACTCACAACGCTTTGTTCGTTGCCGACACTGGCCACAATCGCATTCTCGAATGCACCCACGACGGCGATGTCCGACGCCAGATTGGTACCGGCAATGCCGCGTTCATCGATGGCAGATTTGACGAGGCTGGATTCGACGAACCGCAGGGCATGGTGGTCAGCAAGGAGATGCTGTACATCGCTGATCGCGGTAATCACAGCGTGCGACGCGTTCGCCTTATTTCCGGCGAAGTGGAGACGATTGCGGGCAACGGCACCCATGGTTTTCCAGTAGCCCAGGAGTATGACTTTGCCAATCAGGTCGCGCTCAACTCGCCCTGGGATCTGGCGCTGGCAGGCGAGCGTCTGTTCATCGCCATGGCCGGCCAAAACCAGATCTGGACCTACGACCTGATACGCAATCGACTGACGTGCACCGCAGGTAGCGGCTTGCATGGGCGCGACGACGGTGAAGCGGAGAGAGCAACGTTTGCACGCCCCACCGGGCTGAGCTTCGCTGATCAGATGTTGTACGTGGTGGACAGCAATTCGTCTTCAATCCGTGCCGTACGCTCGGATGGGCACACGCAGACGTTGGTCGGTGCAGGCGTTTTTGACTCCGGCGATGTCGACGGCCTTCCGGCAGTGGCGCGTCTTCAGGGCGCCATGGGTGTGGCTGTTGACCCAGGTGGCCAGATCTTGTGGGTAGCAGACACCTACAACAACCGACTCAAGGCGGTCTCGCTGCGCGGCGGCGGAGTAAAGACGATCAATCTATCCTTCAAGTTTCAACATCCGACCGATGTAGTTGCGTCGCCCGGACGAATCTGGATTGCCAATTCCGGCGCACACGAAATCGTCCGGATCGATACCGGCACGGGTCAGGCAAAACGCTTGCCGATAGGGGAGTAATCCTTGGCAGACGCTCCCCCGCCAAGCTTTGATGGCAAGTCATTCGCGCGCGAGCTGACTGCCGCGCCGGGTGTATACCGCATGCTCGGAGCGGATGGCCAAGTGCTTTACGTGGGCAAGGCCAAGAGCCTTCGGAAGCGTGTCGGTACCTACTTCAATCGGCCACAGTTGGAGCCGCGTATTGCGCTCATGTTGACGCAAGTACAAGCGATGGAAGTCATCGTTACGCGCACCGAGAGTGAAGCGCTGATTCTCGAGAACGAGCTGATCAAGTCGCTTAAACCCTATTTCAACGTATTGCTGCGCGATAGCAAAGGTTATCCCTATCTGCATCTGGACGAGGCGCACGCATTTCCCCGCATCCGCTTCCATCGCGGCGCACGCGATGGCAAAGGTCGCTATTTTGGTCCGTTTCCGAGTGTCATCGCGGTGCGCGAAAATCTTGCGCGCATCCACAAACTGTTTCAGCTCAGGCAGTGTGAGGACAGCGTATTCAACAACCGCTCGCGTCCCTGTCTGCAATATCAGATCAAGCGTTGCAGCGCGCCGTGCGTTGGCTTGATCGAAAGCGAGGTTTATGCCGCGGATGTGCGTCATGCGGTGATGTTTCTGCAGGGCCGTACTGAGGAAGTAGTGGCTGAGTTGACGCGGCAGATGGAGGTGGCGAGCGCGGCGCTCGAATTTGAACGCGCCGCCGCCTGGCGCGACGAGATTGGTCGGATCCGCCAACTTCAGGCGCGTCAGTTTGTTTCCGGTGGCGAGCGCGATGCCGATATCCTGGCCTGTGTGGTGCAAGACGGGTTGGCTTGCGTACAGGCTCTGTTTTATCGCGACAATATGAATCTTGGCAGTCGACACTGGTTTCTCAAAGCGTCCGGCAGCTCGGAGGCGGCCGTATTGGAAGCATTTGTGACTCAGCACTATGCCGAACTACCGGTGCCATCGGTGGTGTTGCTCAGTCATGAATTGGACGATGCGGAATTGTTTGCCGAAGCGTTAAGCCAGCGCGCCGAACATCGGGTCGAGATTTTCAAGCCGCAGCGCGGAGATCGAGTGCGACTGGTGGAACAGGCGCTGCGCAACGCACAAATCACCCTGGCATCGCAATTGCGCGGCGAGGCCGTGCAGCGCCATCGTTGGCAGGCCTTGACCGAACTACTTGAACTCGATGAGCCGCCACAACGCATCGAGTGCTTTGATGTCAGCCATACCATGGGCGAAGACACCGTGGCGTCGTGCGTGGTAGCGGGGCCCGATGGGCCGATGAAGTCGCTGTACCGGCGCTTCAATATCAAGGGCATCACCGCGGGCGATGACTATGCGGCCATGCGCCAGGTGATTGAACGGCGTTTTCGCAGATTGCAAAACGAACAGGCTGAACTTCCCGATGTGCTGTTGATCGACGGCGGCATGGGCCAAGTCAGCAAAGCGATGGATGCCCTGGGCGAACTGGGCGTGACGGGGATGCAAGTCATCGGTGTATCCAAGGGCCGCGACCGACGCGCAGGCTGGGAAGAACTGGTATTCGCCGAAACCGGTCGCGTGTTGCGACCCGGGTCTGATAGCGCTGGGTTGTTGGCGATTCAGGCGATTCGCGACGAAGCCCATCGATTCGCCATCTCCGGGCATCGCGCCAAGCGCGAGAAGACACGCCAGGTCAGTACGTTGGAGGAGATCGCCGGCGTGGGCGCGCGTCGACGCGCAGCATTACTCAAGCACTTTGGCGGATTGGCCGGTGTTCGCGGTGCTGGAGTCGAGGAGCTGTGTAACGTCGGCGGCATCAACCGGTCGCTCGCCGAACGGATTTATGCCAGTCTTCACGAATGACTTTGGTACGCCCATGAAGCTTACAGTACCCAATATGCTGACCTTGTTTCGCATCGTTCTGGTGCCGATTCTGGTGATCGCGTTTTATTTGCCGTTCAAGGGCGCGAATCTGGTTGCTGCGGGCATGTTTGCGGTCGGCGCCATCACCGACTGGCTGGACGGATGGATCGCGCGCCGTTTCGGTCAGATGTCGGCGTTCGGCGCATTTCTCGATCCAGTAGCGGACAAGCTCACAGTCACCGTCACGCTGTTTCTGCTGGTACAAGCCGATCCGAGCATGTTCATGGCGGTGGTATGCGCGATCATCGTTGGGCGCGAAATCACCATCTCTGCGCTGCGCGAGTGGATGGCGGTAATTGGCGAACGCAGCAAGGTCAATGTGGCGACGCTCGGCAAATTCAAGACCATCTTGCAAATGGTGGCCATCGTCATCTTGCTTTGGAAACAGAACGCACCACTGGTAGATGTTCCAAAAAACCATTGGTGGAAATCGCTTCCCTCGCTGTATGAAGTCGGACAAGTGATGCTCGGTGTCGCTGCGGTGCTCACCATTTGGTCTGCGGTGTTGTATTTGCGGGCCGCTTGGCCGGTCATGAAACGCGATCAGATTGATTGAAAAGGTGCAATCCAGACAACAGGCTGTCTGATCGAGGACGTCACCGCAACCGCAATGGCAACACGCGCAATCGTGTTCGATTCGGATCAACCGTAATCAGCGCGCCCGCTTCCAACTCGGTTGCCATTTGGCGCAAGGCGATGCAAACCTGACTGCCGATCTGGTCAGGGCTGACGTTATCTACGCGAATTTGCACTACGCTTGGTTTTTGGCCATGGGTGGTTGCGAGGATTGAGCCAAAGTCCAAGTCGTGGGTAAGCACTACATCGTCGTTGGCGGCGGCGAAATTCATAAGTTCAGCATCGGGCGCATTGTGCGCCCCGAGCAAGGACCAATGTACCGCGTCGATGCCCTGATCGGCCAGCAGCGCTACCCACCGCGGTGACAGGTTCATGTCGACCAGCAGCTTCATGCTCTGGCCAACTCAACCTCACGTTCTTCAGCTCGCCACGCGGCATAGCGTAGAGCCTGCATCACGTCTTCGCGCTCGATGTGGGGGTAGTCGGCAATCACTTCCTCGATGCTAAGCCCGGTGCGGAGTTGTCCAACGATCATTCCGACGGTGACGCGCATGCCGCGGATACACGCCTTGCCACCCATTACATTTGGTTGCTGGGTGATGCGATCTAGCTGCCCCATACTCTGCTCCTTGGCGAGACTCAGTGGCACTGATTGTCGAGCGGGTCTCGACTTGCTGCACTTGATCGCAGGAAAGGGTCCCGAATTGCTCAATCGGGGTCGTAATCGAGGATCGGCGATAGCCAGCGCTCGGCGACCTGCAGCGTCCACTGCTTGCGCCTGGCGTAGTCCACAACTTGTTCGCGATCGACGCGTCCGACGACGAAGTATTGACTCTGCGGATGCGAAAAATAGTAGCCGGAGACCGCAGCGGTGGGATACATCGCAAAACTCTCGGTGAGATGCAGGCCGATATTGGATTGCGCTTGAAGCAGATCAAAAATTGCCTCTTTCTCGCTGTGCTCAGGGCATGCCGGGTAGCCAGGTGCAGGCCGTATGCCCTGGTAAAGCTCGGCAATCAGCTCGGCACTCTCAAGCTTCTCGTCAGCGGCATAGCCCCAGATTTCACGGCGTACCTTGGCATGCAAAGCCTCGGCCAGCGCTTCGGCCAGGCGATCAGCTAGAGCTTTCACCAGGATCGCGTTGTAGTCGTCGTGACCCGCCTCGAACCGTTCGACATGCGCTTCGATGCCAATGCCCGCGTTCACTGCAAACGCGCCGATCCAGTCCTTGGCATGCGATGAACTCGGCGCAACGAAATCGGCAAGGCACAGATTTGGACGCTCGATTGGCTTGTCTGCCTGTTGACGCAGAAAGTGCAGGCGCTTGATGGTGCGTCCGCTAACGGGATCGCGAACGATCACATCCTCGCCATCGCTTTGCGCCGGCCACAAACCAACTATTGCCTTGGCTTGCAACCAGCGCTCGTCTGCGATGCGTTCAAGCATTGCCAGGGCGTCGCGATGCAGCTCGCTGGCGTGCGTGCCAACGATCTCATCGCTGAGGATTTCGGGGTAGCGGCCGGCGAGTTCCCAGGTCTGGAAAAACGGTGTCCAGTCGATATAGGGAATCAGATCGCGGATCGGCCAGTTTTCGAACACGGTGATGCCTGGCTGCGTTGGCTGCGGCGGCTGGTAGTCGTGCCAATCGGCTTTGAACGAGTGCGCCCGTGCCTTGGCCAGGGATACCAGGCGTTTCCCGCGGTCGCGGTTTTGGTGGCGGACCCGCACTTCTGCGTAGTCTGCGCGCACGCCTTCGACAAACGCAGCACGGCGGTCCGGACTGACCAGATTCTGTGCCACGCCGACGGCACGCGAGGCATCCTTTACCCAGACCGTTGGGGCCTTGTAGTAAGGCTCGATCTTCAGCGCCGTATGTGCCCGAGACGTGGTCGCGCCTCCGATCATCAATGGCTGCTGGAACCCTTGTCGTTGAAGTTCGCGGGCAAGATGGTGCATTTCCTCGAGTGAGGGAGTGATCAGTCCAGACAGGCCGATGATGTCGGCATTCTCAGCGCGCGCTCGATCCAGAATCTGTTGTGCTGGCACCATGACGCCGAGGTCGATCACCTCGAAGTTGTTGCAGCGAAGCACGACGCCGACGATGTTCTTGCCAATGTCGTGAACGTCGCCCTTGACCGTGGCCATGATGATTTTTCCATTGCTGCGACTGACATCCCCGCTGCGTGCCTTTTCCTCTTCGATGTAGGGCAGCAAATGCGCGACGGCTTTTTTCATTACGCGCGCCGACTTCACTACTTGCGGCAGAAACATCTTGCCGGCACCGAACAGATCGCCGACCACGTTCATGCCTTCCATCAACGGTCCTTCGATCACGTCCAATGGCCGCGTTGCTGACAGACGCGCCTCTTCGGTATCGAGTTCAACGAAACTGTCGTTGCCGTGCACAAGCGCGTGCATCAGCCGCTCGCGTACCGGCAAGCTGCGCCATTGGGCTTCGATCACCGGCGCTTCTGCGCTGCCTTTGCCCTTGAAACGATCGGCAATCTCCAGCAACCGTTCGGTCGCGTCGGCGCGTCGGTTCAACACCACGTCTTCAACGCGCTCGCGCAGGTCTTCGGGCAGGTCATCGTAGATCGGCATGGCACCGGCATTGACGATGCCCATGTCCATGCCGGCGCGGATGGCGTGATACAGAAATACGCTGTGGATGGCTTCTCGAATCGGATTGTTGCCACGGAACGAGAAGCTCACGTTGGATACGCCACCCGAGACATGCGACAGCGGAAAGCGTCGTTTAAGCTCACGGGTTGCTTCGATGAAGGCGATCCCGTAATCGTTGTGTTCCTCGATACCGGTCGCGATCGCGAACACGTTTGGATCGAAGATGATGTCCTCGGGGGCAAAGCCAACCTGCTCGGTCAGAATGCGATAGCAGCGCGACAAGATTTCAACCTTGCGTTCCAGCGTGTCGGCCTGACCGCTTTCGTCAAAGGCCATCACCACGACTGCAGCACCATAGCGACGCACCTTGTGCGCCTGCTCCAGAAACGGGGTTTCGCCTTCCTTCAGCGAAATCGAGTTGACGATGCCTTTGCTCTGCAGGCACTTGAGGCCCGCCTCGATGACGCTCCACTTGCTCGAGTCGACCATCACCGGCACGCGCGCAATATCCGGCTCGGCGGCAATGAGATGCAGAAACTGTTTCATCGCCGCCTCGGAATCGAGCAGCCCCTCATCCATGTTGACGTCGATGATCTGGGCGCCGTTCTCCACTTGTTGGCGCGCAACCTCAAGCGCTGCGTCAAAGCGTCCTTCCTTGATCAGCTTGCGAAACTGCGCGGAGCCGGTGACATTGGTGCGCTCACCGACATTGACGAAATTGAGCTCGGGCATGATGACGAATGGTTCGAGGCCGCTCAATCGCGTTTGTGGTTCCGGTGTTGGCAAAGTGCGCGGCGCGTGCTTCAACACCGCCTCGCGGATCGCCGCGATATGCGCCGGCGTAGTGCCACAGCAACCGCCAACGATGTTGACCAGTCCGGAAGCAGCGAACTCGCCGATTACGGCGGCCATGTCCTCTGGCGATTCGTCGTAGCCACCAAATGCATTGGGCAGGCCGGCGTTGGGGTGTGCGCTGACAAAACATTCGGCGATCTGGGACAGCGCATCGACGTGTTCGCGCAGGTCACTGGCACCTAGCGCACAGTTCAGCCCGATCGAGAGTGGGCGCGCATGGCGCAGCGAATACCAGAATGCCTCGGCGGTTTGACCGGAAAGCGTGCGGCCGGACTTGTCGGTAATCGTGCCCGAGATCATTACTGGCAGTCGGAAGCCACGCTCTTCGAAGACGTTGTCGACGGCGTAGAGCGCAGCCTTGGCATTAAGCGTGTCGAAAATGGTTTCGACCATGATCACGTCACTACCGCCGTCGATCAGGCCTCGCGTCGCCTCACCATAGGCAGCAACCAAGTCGTCGAAGTGGATATTGCGAAAACCCGGATTGTTGACGTCCGGAGAAATCGACGCACTGCGCGTGGTCGGACCCAGTACGCCAATGACGAAGCGCGGTTGTTCTGGTGTGGCCAAGGTCGCCACGTCGCACTCCAGACGCGCCAGGCGTGCTCCTTCACGATTGAGTTCGTAGGCGAGATCGTCCAATCCGTAGTCGGCCTGGCTAGTGCGCGTGGAGTTGAACGTGTTGGTCTCGATCAGGTCGGCCCCGGCCGCGAGATACTGCCGGTGCACCGTGCGGATGATCTCCGGCTGGGTAAGCGTGAGCAGGTCGTTGTTGCCCTTGTAGTCACAGCCGCTGGCGCAGCCCGGCGTGTGTGGCGCATCCGCGGCGTGATCGTGCGCACGAACGAAACGCTGGCCGCGGAATCCGGCTTCGTCCAATTGGTAATCTTGCAACATGGTGCCCATGGCGCCGTCGATAATCAGGATGCGTTGGCGCAATCCAGCTTCGAGCTGTGCGACACGTTCGGGGTGCAGGTAGGGCAGGGTGGACATGAATTTGTGCAGTTGACCGGTAGTTGACTGGGGCGCTCAGGTTCTTGCGAATCGGTGGCGCTTGGATGTGACAGCGACGTTGGATCAGCCAGGCTTGCGCGCGAGCAGAGTGATCACTTCGAAATGTGGCGCACGACGCTCGCGGCAACTGAGTTCGGAACGGAGCACCTCCAGCCCGCTGGACTTGGCAAGTTCGGCGAGTTCGGCGATGGTGAAGCCGAGATTGCGGTGATCGAACGGCTCTACCGCTTTGCTGTGTTCGTGTTTGCCAAGCGTACTGGCGAGTAGCAGGCCACCAGGCCGCAACACGCGCGCAGCCTCGCGGATCACCACTGGTGGCTGCTCGGTGTAAGTGAGCGCATGCATCAGTAGCACCAGATCAAATGAAGCCTCGGAGAACTTCAGCGCATGCATGTCGCCGAGTTCGACGCGGACATTGCCATTCTCGGTGAGTCGCTTTTGTGCAGCATCGACGACACGCGCACTGGTATCTATGCAGGTGATGGACCGCGCCTGAGGTGACAGCAGCTCGGCCAGCATGCCGTCGCCCGACGCGACGTCGAGTACATCGCCCAGATTCAATAGTCGCGTGAGCGATCGCCCCAGAGTCTCCCAGGTTCGCCCGGGCGAGTAGTGACGTTCCATGTCGCCGGCCACGGTGTCGGCCCAATTCTCCTCGTTGGCGCGTCGCGCTAACACGCTGGGCAATCGCATGCGGTCGTCGTTGAGTTGCGGGTCCTCGGTCGCCTGGCGCAGCGATTGCCACAACGCCAGCAAGGCTGCGTCTGCGTCCAGATTGAACCGGTAGTAAGCCGAAACGCCGGCACGGCGATCGCGAACCAGATCCAGTTCCTTCAGACGGGCGAGATGCGTGGAGACGCGTGGCTGGGCAAGTTGGGTGACCGCGGCAAGCTCGGCCACGGTCAATTCTTCGCTCTCCAGCAGTGCCAGAAGGCGAATGCGGGTGCCGTCGGAGAGTGTTCTAAACAGGTGTGAGGCGCCGCTGAGGTCCATGCTTATCGTTTTATCGCGATAAAAAGATAAACGAACAGTAGCCGGCTCGCTGCGATGGGTCAAACCAACGCCGATTGAAGCGGACCGTTGCGCATGCGGCGGAGTGCGTCAACGCCAGGTCAATGCACAGTTTTTGTCGGCGGTTTTGGCTACGCTGGCAGTGCAACGCCACTGGCTCATGTTGCGGGCGCTACAGGCAGGCGGGACAATGTGCAGCAACCAGGGAGAGCGTGCGTGCAGTCAGTAGCAGGGTCGAACCGGACGGAATTACGGCGTGCAGGGATGACGCGACACTGGACACTGGTATGCGCAATTTTTTTGGTGGCCGCCTTCGGCAGCACAATGGCCGGAGAGGTTTACAAGTGGACCGATGCTCAGGGCCGAGTGCAGTTCTCTGACAAACCGCCGCCGAGCAGTGACAAATCGGCGCAGAAAAATTTATCCCAAGTTCGATTGGGCGCGGCTGGGCCGAACTTCAACCTGAGACGACTTACCGCAATACCCGATGGTGGCGGTAGCTCGCGTGTGCCGTTGCGATTGGTCGCGCTGTCGCAAGCAGTGCTCGCGCCGGGCCAGACCGAAATCACCCCGGGTCAGCACTTCAGCGGGAATGGGTGCAAGGAAGCCACACCGCTGATTGTGACGACCGGAGAGATTGATTTTTCTCAGCAGCGTTTTCTAAGCGTTGCGCTGGAAGGCTTTTCGGCTGCGGGATGGGAAATCCAAGGGCCGGACTCGGCGAGTTCGGGCATGGAGCTCAAGGGCGAAATCAGCAGTGTGCGCGTTGATCGTTGCGCAGCGCCGGACGGGATGGTGGGCGGCGGCGCACGCGCTTACCTGCGCATGCGTTGGATGCTGACGGGGCCCAGGGGTGAGAGCCTGTTTCGCGGCACTACCGAGGGCGCGCACGACGGCTGGAGCAGTGGAATTGAATACTCCGTCGCCATTGACAGGGCGTTGTCGATGGCGGCGGGCAACCTGCTCGCAGACCAGGGGCTGGTCGACGCGGTGCGCGAACAACGGTTCTCGGGATCGGCAGTATCGGCCAGCGGTGCAACTACTGAGGCTACGGTGCGCTGGGGCGACGCCACCGGTGGATTTCAGCAGCGTGCAGCCGAAATCCAGAGCGCAACGCTTGTGGTGCAGGCGGGTAACGCCACTGGTAGCGGCGTAATCATCGATCTCAGTGGATGGGCGATCACCAGCGCGCGTCTTGTCGGCGCGCAGCCGAACGTGATGGTCCTGGTTGGCAAGCTTTCGTTGCCGGCGGCCGTGGTCAAGCGCGATGAAGCCAGCGACGTGGCCTTGCTGCGCTTTGTGCGCAATCAGTTCACATCGGTGCTGATCGCTCCACATCCGGTAATGCCGGGAGACACGGTGCACGTGGTCAGCGCACCGTTGACCGTGGGTGCAGCGAACACGGTGACGCGCACTGGCGTGCAAGCTGAGGAATCGGCGCAGAGCAAACTTCGCTGGCAACTGGGTACGACGGAGAAATACAGCAATCCTGGCGCAGGCGTGTTCAATCAGCATGGTGAGCTGGCAGGTCTGGTGACGATGGATCCGGCGCACGGCGGCAAAGGCGTCGAAGGACTGCGAGTGGTGCCGATTCTGCACGCGCTTGGCGCGCTTGGCGCGCTCGGCGTCAATCGGCGTTGATCGGGGCAATTAGCCTTCACGCGACCTGGAGGCACCACTCCAGTAAACTCCGACTCAATTCCGTCGGGTGACTGGTGCGTCGCAGTGCGATGTGAACATCGACTTGCTGACAGCTGCCGCCCGCCGCAAACGTTGCACGCTACTTCCCCCCTGCCGATACGTCGAGGATGACGATGGACTTTGCATTTACCGAAGAACAATTGATGATCCAGGATGTAGCGCGTCGCATTGCCCAAGAGAAAATCGCACCCACGGCAGAGCACTTCGATCGAACCGGCGAGTTCCCGCTGGAAAACATCCGTACGCTCGGCGAGAACGGGTTGATGGGTATCGAGGTGCCCCAGGAGTACGGCGGCGCGGGCATGGATCCGATCGCGTACGTACTGGCGATCATCGAGATTGCACACGCGGACTGCGCCCATTCGACCATCATGTCGGTGAACAATTCCCTGTTCTGCAATGGCATCTTGAAAAATGGAACCGAAGCGCAGAAGCAGAAGTATGTGCGTGCCATTGCCGAGGGCCAGGCGATTGGCGCCTACGCGTTGACTGAGCCGCAGTCCGGATCGGATGCGTCGGCCATGCGCTGCCGCGCAGTAAAACAGTCAAATGGCACCTGGATCGTCAATGGAAAAAAGAGCTGGATCACCTCGGGGCCGGTTGCCAAGTACATCAATCTTTTCGCAATGACCGACCTTTCCAAAGGGGCAAAAGGTATCAGTGCCTTCGTTATCGATGCCGATCGTCCGGGCTGCATTCGCGGCAAGACCGAACCCAAACTTGGCATTCGCGCGTCGGCCACCTGCGAGATCGAGTTTCAAGACTATGTGGTGCACGCAGATGAACTGCTCGGTCGCGAAGGCGAGGGCTTCAAGATAGCGATGGGTGTGCTCGATGCCGGTCGCATTGGTATCGCCTCGCAGGCTGTTGGCTTGGCGCGCGCTGCTTACGAGGCTGCTGTGGTCTATGTGCGTGAGCGCAAGAGTTTTGGCCAGCCCATTGGTTCATTCCAGATGATTCAAGCGAAAATTGCGGATATGAAATGCCGATTGGATGCGGCCTATCTGCTGACATTGCGCGCGGCCTGGACCAAGGCGCAGACCGACAAGAACGGTGGTCGTTTCAGCACCGAAGCGTCGATTGCCAAGCTCACCGCTTCGGAGGCGGCGATGTACATCACGCACCAGGCGCTGCAGATTCACGGCGGTATGGGCTATTCCAAGGAAATGCCGCTGGAGCGCTATTTCCGCGATGCCAAGATCACCGAGATCTATGAAGGCACCAGCGAAATCCAGCGTCTGGTCATTGCCCGCAACGAAACTGGGTTGCGTTAGGCGCCCTGACGATGCCCCCAGGCATCGTCTGCCTAACGCAACGCACGCGCTGATGCGCGGGCCGGATGTTGTGCACCAGGGATGGTTGGTATGCCGCAATCCATGCGCATTCACAGTGCCCCCAGGCATCGTCTG
>JAWXCG010000255.1:0-6075 GCA_034440555.1 Pseudomonadota bacterium | reverse complement strand
TCGGACTGTTGTGAAATCGGACTGTTGTGAAATCGGACTGTCGCGGCAACGGCAGCGCGCACTAGCGGCAGTCGTACGCCCCGAATTTCTGTTCGCCATCCACCGGCTCGCCCAGCGCCTGCACGGTATCGCCGCCCAGTTCGGTCGCTTCGTTGCGTGCCAACGATTCCAGTTCGTCGCGCACCTTCAGATCGTTGCGCTCATAAAAACCGATCTTGTGCCGCACCGAAACCGTGACCGTGCCTTTCTGCGCGCAAGCGCTGAGATTCTTGCCGTAGGCCACATCGATTCGTTTGCCCTGGGCATCAGGCTCGACCCAGGTGCAGCCAGCGAAGGCGAGCATCGCGGCAGCAATCATCAGTGTACGCATGTCGATCTCCGTGTCGTTGGCGACAAAGCCTAGCGCTACTTGCCTGAACCTTGGCGGTGTAGCGCTGCTCTTTTCTGCCGCTTCCCCACAAAAGGATCGCGACCTTGGTTCAGACTCATGCCTCGATTGGAATGTACTGTCGCTGACCACCCGCTGTCATCCGACTGCAGCGCCTGCGCCAAGCTCCGCATCTTCACTTCAGCGAATCACTTTGCCTTCGGCGTCGAGAATTTTCACCGACCCAAGATTCAGCGCGCGCACGCCAGCTTCGAATTTGCTCAGATCGCCGACGATGACCCAGGTCAGCGCCGACGGGTGAATGTGCGCCTTGGCAGCGGCATTCACCTGTTCGAGCGTCTGCCCTTCGATACGTGCCTTCATCGTTTGCACGTAGTTATCGGGATGCCCGTAAACCACGATGGAGTTCAGGCTTCCGGCAGCTGCAGCTGCGGTTTCGTACTGACCGGGGAGACTGCGTACGTCGTTGGCGATCAGGCGATCGAGCTCTTCCTGGGTCGCTGGCCGCGTGCCGAGATACTCGTTGAACTCGCGTGCCACTTCCTGGATCGACTCTACGGTCTTGTCGGTTTGCACCGGTGCCCAGGCATAAAGACTGCGCTGTCCCAACGCCTCGCCCGTGCCGGTGTATGCGCCATACGCCCAGTGCTTGGTCTCACGCAGGTTCATGTTCAATCGCGCGGTGAACTGCCCGCCGAGCAGGTTGACCGCGGTATTGGTCACAAAACGATCGTTAGCCTTGGTCGAAGGCAGCAAGTGTCCGGCGAAGATGGTGGTCTGTTCGGCGTTGGGCTTGTCCATCAGATAGACGTTGGTGGTGGTCGACATCGCAACCTCGCCGATGTTCTTGCTCGGCCGCGGCGAAGCCGGGGCCTTCCAATCAGCGAATACCCGGTTCAGCGCCGGGACGATCTCGGTCATTGTGGTGTCGCCCACCACGATGATGCGCGCGCCGTCCGGGCGAATCCAATCGCGATGAAACGCTTTCAGATCAGCCGCGGTAAGCGAGGTGATTGACGTCTCGTTGCCTGAACCCGTACCCGGCACCGCGTAGGCATGGCCTGCGCCATACAGCAATGGCGGCAGGATACGGCTGGCGAGCGACGACGGATTGGTTTTTTCCTGGGCGATGGACGCCAGCCATTGACCTTGCACTCGTTTGATCTCGCTCGCGTCGAATCGCGGATTGCGTACGACATCGGCGAATAGCTCCAGCGATGGCGCGAGCTGATCCTTGAGAGCGGACAGTGAAAGCACTGAAGTGTCCAGCGTTGACGCACTGCCGATCTGCGCACCGAGTTCCTCCATGCGTGTGGCGATGGCCACGGCATCGCGAGTCCTGGTGCCCTCGTCGAGCATGCTCATCACAAAACTCGCGGTGCCGAGCTTGCCACCTTGGTCCGCAGCATGGCCGGCATCAAACAACAGGCGCAGCTGCACCAGCGGCACTTCGTGCCGTTCCGCCAACACGACTTCGATGCCATTGCTGAGCTTTCCTCGTTGCAGTTCGGGAAACTTCAGATCAGGGTAGGACTCAGTCTTGGGCGCGCCGGCAGAACGATCCAGTTTGGCGCTGCTGGCTTTATAGTCGGGACTGGGCAAGACCGTGAGTGTGTAGTGTTGCGGTTGCAGCACTTTGCTCGCCGCCGCCAGCACGCTCGCTGGCGTGGCGGTGCTGATCGTGGCAAGCGATTGCTTGAAGCAGTCCGGCTTGCCGGTGTAAGTCGCGCACTCGGCGAGGATGTCGGCCTTGCCACCGAAGCCGCCAATGCGTTCGGCGCCGCGCACAAAACTGGCTTCGGCGGCAACGCGGGCGCGCTTTACTTCATCAGCGGTGGGTCCGTCTTTCACAAAGCGCGCAACTTCTTCCTCAATCGCAACTTCGAGTTTCGCTGGATCGACACCGGGATTGGCGTCGGCCTGAATGACGAAAATGCCGGCGATTTCCAGCGGGTAGTACCAGGCACTGGCGGAACTGGCGATCTGATCTTGCAATACCAGACGCTGGTAAAGACGTGAGGTCTTGCTGCCACCGAGAATGCGCGATGCCAGGGACAGCTGGTCAGCTTCAGCAGTTCCGGCCGCTGCCGCGGTCCAGCCACGATGCACGCGCGCCTGGGCAACGCGGTCGTGCATGATGTCGCGGGCTGGTGCATCAAGCTTGGGGATGAAGGACTTGCGTCGCGCCAGCGGTGCGCCTGGTTCGATCTCGCCGAAGTATTTTTCGACTTTCTCACGCGCGGTTTTGACGTCAATGTCTCCGGCCAGCACCAGCACCGTATTGGAAGGGCCGTACCAGGTCTTGAACCAGTCCTTCACGTCGTCCAGCGATGCAGCGTTGAGGTCATCCATCGAGCCGATCGGCTCCCATCGGTAGGGATGGCCTTCGGGAAACAGACCTTCGAGCAGGTGGTAGAACGTTTTGCCGTAAGGCGCATTGTCGCCCTGCCGCTTTTCGTTCTGCACTACACCGCGCTGCTCGTCCAATACCTTCTGGTCAATCGCGCCGAGCAGATGGCCCATGCGATCCGACTCCATCCACAGTGCCATATCAAGCGCCGTAGTGGGTACGTTCTGGAAATAGTTGGTGCGATCGAAATCGGTGGTGCCGTTCTGATCGGTGGCGCCAGCGTCCTCAAACGGTTTGAAGAACTCATCCGGAAAATTTTCCGAACCTTGAAACATCAGATGTTCGAACAGATGGGCAAAGCCGGTCCGCCCCGGCTTCTCGTTCTTGGAGCCGACGTGGTACCAGAGGTTGACCGCGACGATGGGTGCCTTGTGATCTTCGTGCACGATGACGCGCAGGCCATTGTCGAGCTTGAACTCTTCAAAGGGAATGTCGACCTTGGCGGCCGAAAGGTTGGAAATGGCAAGCGTGGCGACAATGCCGAAGGCGAAACGACGAAGCAACATGTGCGGTTCCTTGGATCGGGGATCGTGAAAACGGATGAAGGCGCGCTCGTAACCCAACCGGGCGCAGCGGGAATCAAGGGCGGGCGAGCATGGTAATCGTTCGGCGCCAGCGATTACACTGACCAAGGTCATGGTTAGGGAACCTCTGAACAAGTCCGGAGCCGCGATAGCCCCCTGAGTGAGGGGGCGAAAAACCGCAGGTTGACCAGCTCCGCTGTTGAGAGCGACCAGCTCCGCTGTTGAGAGCGGGGGTTTGGCAAGGAATAGGCAGTGTGGCGAAGACGACGTCGTGACTTATTCAGACCTTCTTTACTCGGGAGAATTCAATGCAGCGGATATTGGTCACCGGGGCAGCACGCGGCATCGGCTTTGAGTTTGTCAGGTGTTTTCTGGCGCGCGGCGATCGCGTTTTCGCCGCAGTGCGCAAGCCCGCCGGTGACGCACGCTGGGCCGAATTGGCTGGTATTTACTCTGGCCGCCTCACCGTGCTGACGCTGGATGTGTCGCAGCTCGACAGCTTCGTCGCCTTTGCAGATTCACTATCCGACCACACCGATGCCCTCGATCTGCTGATCAACAACGCCGGGCTATTGCCCAGCGGCGAACGCTTCGGCAGTGTCGAACCGCTTGATCTGGAGCAAACCTTCCGGGTCAACGCCGCGGCACCGCTGTTGTTGACCCAGGCACTCACCTCGGCGCTGGCGCGTGGCCTGCAACCCAAGGTGCTGAACCTGTCCAGTGAGTTGGCATCGATTGCACAGCGCAAGGCGTTCTCGACTCCGAGCTACTGCATCAGCAAAGCGGCGTTGAACATGGCCACGCGGCTGATGGCCTTTGAGCTGGAGCAACGCGGCATCGGCTGCGCCGCAGTGCACCCGGGCTGGGTAAAAACCGACATGGGTGGTGCCAATGCGCCGCTCGCGGTCGAAGATTCGGTGCGCGCACTGATCGAGTTCATCGAGCGGCTCGCGCCTGAACACTACGGCGGTTTTTTTGCGTCAGATGGGCGACGACTGCCCTGGTGAGGGACTCGTCGCTCTGCGTGATGCCGAAGTGCGCGTATTCCTGCTGCCCCGGTGCAGCGTTGCGTGCGGCATGTGGTGTGGAGAAATTCGTTGCACAGGTGCATCATTGGACAACTAGGGAAGGTCTGAATAAGTCACCACTTTGTCCTCGCCACACTGCTTATTGCTTGCCAAACCGCCGCTCTTAACAGCGCAGCTGGTCGCTCTCAACAGCGGAGCTGGTCAACCTGCGGTTTTTCGCCCCCTGACTCAGGGGGGCTATCGCGGCTCCGGACTTGTTCACAGGTTCCCCATCTACGCTCAGGAAGCACTCATGGCCATACGCAAAGCGACTGCCGCCTGGCAGGGCAGTGTCACCGAAGGAAAAGGCGAGCTGGCGTTGGAGAGCGGCGTATTCAAGGGGCCTTACGATTTCCGTGCGCGCTCGACCGACGGCACCGGCATGACCAATCCCGAAGAACTAATCGCGGCGGCGCATGCGGGCTGCTTCACCATGGCGTTTTCGGCCACGCTCGGCAAGAGCGGCTTCACACCCAGTCAGATCAATACCGAGGCACGCGTGCATCTGCAACCAGGCGGCGGCGGCTTCGTGATTCCACGCATTGATCTGATCATGAGCGCCAGTGTGCCGGGCATCGACGCCACAAAATTCCAGGAACTAGCAACTTCGGCCAAGGTGAACTGTCCAGTCTCCAAGGCCTTGGCCGGCTGCGAGATCACACTGCAAGCAACCTTGGTCTGAGTTGGCGCTGGGCTGACCAGAAGCGGCGCGTCGGCGTTTTCGCCTGCTCTTCGCGCGCTCTTCATTCTCAGTCGGCTGCAATTGCGCACATGCTGCGCTGCCCTGTCATTGTTTTTCTCGTCGTCGCCAGCGCGGCTGCCTCGGCAGCGGAGGTATTGCGTTATGACGGCAGCGCCCGCGATGCTGACAGCGGCGCATTGCTGTACCGGGAAACGCATTATCTGCAACAGTCCGCTGAGCGCATCGAGCAGCGCGTGGTGTTGTATCGCTGCCCTGATACGGACGCAGCGTTTGCGCGCAAAGTGGTTAGCTACGGTCGGCGCGCAGAACAGCCTGATTTTGAGCTGATCGACGCACGTTCGGGCTATCGCGAGGGCCTGCGTCGCAATGCGGATCGCAGCGGATCGACCTTCGTGCAGCTCAATCGCGACAGTAGTGAGAATCGTCAGCTAATTTCCGCAAACCAAGCCTTCGTGGCCGATGCCGGCTTCGACGAATTCCTCAAGCAGCACTGGGATGCACTGCAGAGTGACGAAGCGATTCGCCTTGAGTTCCTGGTACCGGCACAGTTGGCAACCATTGGATTCAAGATCCGCAAGCACCGCGAACAACGTGTCGGCACGCGCGACGCATCGGTGATCCGGCTGTCACTGGGGGCCTGGTGGGGATTTATCGCACCGCATATCGACGCCGCCTATGATCAACAGACGCGCACCTTGTTGCGCTACGAAGGGCTGAGCAATCTGCGCGACGGCGAAGGTCGCAACTTCAATGTGCAGGTAGAGTTTCCATCGGAGGCGAGACGGCGCGCTAGCCTGTCCGCATTACGACAGGCAAGTCAAAGTGCGCTTGTGCAGTCTTGCGAAAATCGGCAAGAGACTTAGCGAAGGTCTGAATAATTCGCGACTTCGTCTTCGCCACACTGCTTATTGCTTGCCAAACCCCGCTCTCAACAGCGGAGCTGGTCAAAAACCTGCGGTTTTTCGCCCCCTGACTCAGGGGGC
>JAWXCG010000254.1:0-11214 GCA_034440555.1 Pseudomonadota bacterium | reverse complement strand
TCGCAGTTCAATGAGAGCGAATTTTTCATCCGTTACCTAGCCTCCGAAGCGGGCGTGCCGGTCAAGGTGCTGCGCGATCTGGATGCGCGCCCGGGCGCGGGTGAACTGGGCCTGGTGTTTTACGAAGATGCATTTATCGCCTGCGATGCCTACGAGCACGAACTCAAAAGTGGCAATGCGCGCTTGAACGGATGCGTCGGCTGGACTCCGCGCACCGACGAAGTGGTCGAAGCTTCTGCGGGCAAGGCCAAGGCCCTGGTCTCGAACCGCAACCTGCTGATCATCGCCGACCTGTTGTTGGTCAACAAGGGTTTCGCCCAGGCCAAGCCAGAGTGGACAAAGGGACTGGTGCATGGCCTGCTTGAAGGCAACCGTCGCCTGCGTGACGAGCAAGCCAAACACATCGGCGTCGTTGCCACAGCGTTCAAGTGGAGCGAGGAAGAAACCCGCGATGAACTGAGCAACGTACACCTGTCCAATCTGCCCGAGAATCGCGCGTTTTTTGAAGGCACCATTGATGCCGCCGGTTCGTTCCAGGGCATTTTCCAATCCTCGGTCTTGGCCTATGGCCGCATCATCAAGAACCCGGCTGACTCCGCCCGTTTTGTCGATAGCCAATTCTTGGCCGCGCTCGCCGGCAAGCCCGAGTTTGCCAGTCAGACGATCGCGATCGCGCCAATCAAGACGCGCGGTGGTGTCTCGCTTGAAGGCGATGCACTGCTCAGCAAAGACATCCGGTTTTTCTTCGAGCCCAATTCCGCGGTGCTCGATCGCGAGGCCAAGGAAAATCAGGATTTCCTGGAAACCATCAAGGGCTTTCTGCAGGTGAGTCCGGGCTCGGTGGTGGTGCTGCGCGGGCACGTAGACAATGCGCGCGTGTCCGAGTTTGAGAAGCAGGGTGGCCAGGCCCTGGTGCGCAGCATGGCGCTCAATGCGATGGAGCTTTCGCGCCAGCGCGCGCAGGCAGTGCGCGATGCGCTGCTGAAGAAGTTTCCGGCGATTGCCAGCGACCGCATTGAAATGGTCGGTCGTGGTTGGGAAGAGCCCGCCGGCAGCGACTCGGATATCAATCGCCGCGTTGAGGTGCAGTGGTTTACGCTGGAGTGATTGGCCGTGGGGCTCGCCCGCGCCCTGCGATCTTCTCACCGATCGCGGTGAAGACCACTGTCCTGTCGGGCTGGCACTGCTTGCGCACGTTGCGCAGGCGATAGCCGGACCGGCTTACATATGTCACGGGCGCATCGCCCGTGGCCTCGCTAGTATCACCCGCTATGAACACTGCCGATTCGGTTGAAGTGGTTGCCAGTGAGGTCGCGACTGCCGCGATGGTTACCGCGGAAGTCGTGACCGCTCCAGTGCAAGTTCGCGAATTCACTCCGCATGGTCAGCTATTGCGCATGTGGATCTGGGGCACGCTGAGTTTCGTGGTGCCGATCGTGCTGATCAGTTTTCTGGTCTCGGTTTTTGCGGGCATGTGGTTTGTTGCCGTGATTGCGTCCGTCACCGGTTCCAGCATCGTGGCTTTTGTCACCGTCTACGGCCGCGCCTATCTGGATCGCTTTCGCTGCCGACTGCTGGCGGACGGTCTGTGGGTGGATCGCGGGGTTTGGTGGCGCAGCGAGACGTTTGTGCCGCGCGCGCGCGTGCAACACACCGAAGTACAACAGGGCCCGATCGCGCGTCGCTATGGCATGGCCAGTCTCAAGGTGTTTACTGCTGGCGCCAGCCATGGCGAGATCGAGATCGATGGCCTGATCCACACGGACGCGGTCTGGCTGCGCGATGAGCTACTGGGTCGACAGGGACAAGACGGTGTCTGAGCAGGGCCCGCTCGCGGTTCCCGCAGCCGACACCGAAGCGCCCACCGATCGCCGCTTGCATCCGCTGTCATGGCTGTTCGTGCTGTTGACGCAGCTGCGCTCCATGATGTTTCCGCTGGTGGCGTTTGTGTGGTTCGGGCGCGGCGATTCGTGGTTGTTATACGGACTGATCGGCGCCTTTGCGTTTGCACTGTATGCATTGATCTACAGCCTGAGCTTTCGCTACCGGATTGGCGAGCGCGAGCTGCTTGTCAGGTCCGGTATTTTTTCGCGTACCGAACGCCACGTGCCCTACGCGCGCATCCAGAACATTGTGCAGAAACGCAATCTCCTGCACCGCCTGTTTCACGTGACCGAACTTCGCCTGGAATCCGCCGGTGGGAGCAAGCCAGAGGCGGTGATGAACGTGATCACGCTTACCGCGGCAGCGGAACTGGAGCGAGTGCTGAAGCGGCGCGGTGGCGAGGCGCGGGTCGGAGCGGAGCAAGAGATCAATGAGGTCACGCCCTGGCATGCGCTCGAAGTGGGCGATCTGCTGCGTCTGGGCTTGATCAACGACCGCGGCTGGGTTGCGGTTGGCGCATTGGTCGCGATCCTCTGGCAACAGCCCGGCGGGTACAACTGGAATTCGAAGTCCGGCGCGAACGACTGGAATCCGATGCGCGAGCTGTACAGCCTTGTCGAGCAGCAGTTCGGCACCTGGTCGAATGCGTTGTCAGGTTGGGTAACCAAGGGGTTTTCGCTGTTGGCGTTGGGTTTGCTCATTGTTGTGTTGATCAAGCTGCTATCGATGGCGATGGCGGTGCTCAGCTTCTATCGCTTTCGTCTGTCCGGGGATGAGACACGACTATCCACGGAAACGGGTTTGCTGACGCGACATGTGGCAAGTGCGCGTCGCGACAAGATCCAACGTTTGATCATCGGAGAAAGTTGGCTGGCGCGACGCCTTGGGCGGCGTTGGTTGAGTTGCGAAGTGGCGGCGGGCGCGCAGGTTGAAGCCGATGCCGAGCACAAGGCTTTACGACTGCGCTGGTTGGCGCCGGTGGGCACCGGCGCGCAAATCGAAAGCATCGTTGCACGGGTCATGCCGGGTGTGGACTTCGCAAACCTGCAATGGAAGCCGCTGCATCCGCGTGCCTGGCTGCGCATGTTCAAGACCAGTGTGTTCTGGTGGTCGTTGCTGCTGCTGCCGGCTTCGATTCTGGTGTCTGTCTGGGTGCTGCTTCCCGGCGCCGCCATCATGCTCTGGGCCTGGCTGCATGCACGGGGTTGGTCGAGATTTGCTGGCTATGCCTGCGATGGCGAATTCATCGCCTACCGTGCCGGTTGGTGGCATCGACAATGGGTGATTGCCAGAATCGACAAGGGACAGACCGTCTCGATTTCACATTCACCCTTTGATCGTCGTCGCGGCATGCACACGGTGTCGGTCGACACCGCCGGTGCCGCGCTCAACAGTTTCGCGTTGTCGGTGCCCTATCTGCCGATTGACGAAGCCCGAGCGCTGGCTGAAGTGCTGCGCGTGCGGATGTCAGTCGAGCCCGATCCCATCTCGTCACACGGATAGTGCGTTGCGCGCCGGTACGGACCGGGCCGCCACTACCCGCTTTGTGCTCGGCCCGCTTTGTGCTCGGCCCGCTGTGGACCCTCTTGAAACGATTACTGGCCCCGATTGTCCGTATTTTCGGCGGTGACAGTTATCGATCGTCTCTGCAACAACACCAAAGCGATGCCGCCCAGCACCGCGGCCGAAGCCAGCGCCAGACGCCAGCTGATCGGCTCATTCAAAAAAACGATGCCGGCGAACGCCGCAATCACCGGCACGCTCAGTTGCACCGTCGCCGCCGTACTTGCCTTGAGCATCGGCAGTGCCGTGTACCAGATTGCATATCCAATGCCGGAGCACAGCGCGCCGGAGGCAATCGCATACCCAACCCCTGCATGGTCCAAACGGTGGCCGGGGAGTGTGCAAGCACTCAGTACCAACGCCATCGGAACAGTGCGCAGGAAATTGCCGGTGTTCACTCCGATCGGATCGCTGACGCCTCTGCCGCGCAAGGAATAGATCCCCCATGCCAGCCCAGCGCCGATCATCAACAACGCGCCGTGCAGCGGCGGGGCCGACAGCCCCGGCAATAACAAGCCGACGAGGCCCGCGAATGCCAGCGCTATACCCGATGCCTGTCCCAATCGCGGGCGCTCACCCGTTTGAATGCCATGCCAGATCATCGTGATCTGGACTGCGCCGAACAGAATGAGTGCGCCGGTTGCCGCAGTCAGGCTGACATAAGCAAATGAAAACGCCGCCGCGTAAGCAAACAATGCGGTCGCCGACAACCAGTTGCCGTCTTCGAACCGCAGCCGTGAACGCGCGCGTATCAACAACCAAAGCATCGCGGCACCCGAGATCAATCGAATGGTCGTGAAGCTCGCCGGATCGATGGCCGTCTGCTTGAGTGCGAGGCGACACAGAATCGAGTTGCCGGCAAACGCGAGCAGTGCCAGCGTTGTTGGAATGATGCTGCGCCAATAGGACAATTCACCGCTCCTGCGCCAGATTCAGGCGACGTCCGCAAGTATCTGTGCAAAGCGCGCCTTTGAGCGTGAAGTCAAAGAGGCGGGTCGGCTGACTTCACCTATTCAAAAAGGCGCAAACAGTAATTTGGGGCAACAGCATCGGTCGTCGCTATACCGCACCAATAGGGAACCTCTGAACAAGTCCGGAGCCGCGATAGCCCCCTGAGTCAGGGGGCGAAAAACCGCAGATTGACCAGCTCCGCTGTTGAGAGCGACCAGCTGCGCTGTTGAGAGCGGGGGTTTGGCAAGCGATAAGCTGTGCGGCGAAGACGAAGTGGTGACTTATTCAGACCTTCCCTAGTTGACGAATTCCTTGCCGAGCCCGTGGCCGCCATGGATTGACTATTCCGTCCGGACTTTGGCAGCCGCCGCGCGGCCAACGTCAATCGTCGCGCGAACCGTCACCGCCGCCAAAGCTGGGCTCGCCCAGCTCGCGGACACCGTGATCGTCTTCGTCCGCGTCTTTGTGCGACGCGCCGCCGTCACTGTCTCCGGCCGGAGGTTCGCGGCCTTCGGTGCGCACTTCGGATGTGCCTTTGCCGGGTCGCCACCAGCCCCAGCTCTTCGGCGCCTTGCCTTCTTCCAGCGCATTCACCGCGAGCACCAACTCACCCTTGCGTTCGGTGCTGAGTGCGGTCCAGTGGCAGTCCTGGACCGCGCCTTCGAGCGCATACAATAAATTGAGACTTGGCTTGAACCCGGCCTTTTTGACCTTCAGAAACACTTCCAGCGCGCCCAGTTCCCGAATTTCAGCTTCGGTTCGTATGCCTACCTGTCTTAACCACGCAGCTGACTTTGGTCCCACATTTCGAATCTTCGGTGTCGTGCTCATGCACAAACCCTCCCTGGTGCAGTGACCCGGCCCGGCATCCCTGCCGGGCGCTCACCGGGTCGAACCTCCTGAGGTCGGTTCGACAATTCCCGGATCGCCCACGCAGCTGACTTTGGTCCCACATTTCGAATCTTCGGTGTCGTGCTCATGCCGCCATCTCCAGCAATTGCGGATACAGCGCCTGCATGAATACGCGGCATAGCGCTTCCATCCCCGCTTGATCCTCATGATCGAAGCGCTCGATCGACGGCGAATCCACATCCCATACACCGATCAGTCGATCGCCGGCATGCAGCGGCACCACAATTTCGGACCGTGACGCGACATCGCAAGCGATATGGCCGGGAAACGCATGCACGTCGGCAACCACTTGCGTGCGCCGCGTCACCGCCGCTGTGCCACACACTCCCTGGCCCAGCGCGATGCGCACACAGGCTGGCTTGCCTTGAAAGGGTCCGACAACCAGCTCTGCGCCATCGAAGAAATAGAAACCAGCCCAATTCAGATCAGGCAGGGCGTGGTAAATCAGTGCGGAGAAATTGGCAGCGAGTGCAGTGCGGTCAGGCTCGCCTGCGAGCAGACCGCGTGCCTGCTCGACCAGGTCTGCATAGGCTTCGGACTTGCTGCCCGACAGGGCACGGGTTTCGAACATGGTCGCTATTCCGTCGGCATTGCGGCTCGGGCCGCGTAGGTGATTGGCCAGTGTACCAGCGCTGGCCATACGCTAATCTTCCCGCCCCATCCGGTCCAGGGAGCGCAGCACGATGTCCAGTACAGATGGGTTCCGTGAGCGTGGTATCCAGGTCACCCGCACTGAAACCTTCGTTGATGCGGCCTTTGCCTTCGCCGTCACCCAGTTGAATATCAAACTGGAAAAGTTTCCGGCGTCCAGTGCCGAGCTATGGGTAATGTTGTCGCTGCTGGCGACGTTGTGCCTGCGCGATCACTGGCTACCGGCTTGGGCTGCGCTGCCCGGTGCGGTGTATTTTCTGAGCATCGCCAATGCGCCGCTTGCCGTGCGCATGGCAGGAACGGAGCCAGCAAAGTGACTGCCACGCGCGCGCAATCGGCGTTTATCACCGGCACGGATACCGGCGTTGGCAAGACCCGCATCACCTGCGCGCTGTTACTGGCGGCACGACGTCGGCCGCTCAAAGTCTTTGGCATGAAGCCGGTGGCCAGCGGCAGCACGTTGAAAGATGGCGAGTGGCACAACGAAGACGCCGACCTTTTGCGAGCCTATTCGTCGACACCGGCTCCGGATCTGGCCTTGATCAATCCGTATGCATTGCAACAGCCGATAGCACCGCAGCTCGCCGCGCGACACGACGGCATCGAAATCGAATTGGAACGTTTGCAGGCAGCGCATCAGGTGCTGTCGTATGCGGCCAACCTGGTGCTGGTTGAAGGCGTTGGCGGCTGGGCGGTGCCATTTTCAAAAAATGCGATGCAGGCACATCTGGTGCGCGCGCTCAATCTTCCAGTAATCCTGGTCGTGGGCATTCGCCTTGGCTGCATCAATCACGCGCTGATCAGTGCGCAGGCGATCGCGGCAGATGGCTGCAAGCTGATCGGCTGGATTGCCAATCGCATCGATCCGGCAGTGGCCTGTATCAACGAAGTGATCGCCAGTATCTGCGAGGAACTTGAAGCGCCGCTGCTCGCCGACGTGCCGCACGGGCTGAGCGTTGACAAGATGGCCGCGATTGTCGATCCGGTTCTTGATGCGGTCTTGGTGCCTGTGTAGGGCGGGGCTTGCTGCGCTGCCCTTGCGCTTTTCCAGGCAAACACACAGCAGCGGAGCAAGCCCCGCTACGACAGCTGACTAAGGCAGACGCGGGATCGCGAACCCCGCTCTATGACCAAAGCGGCTCCGGTGGGACAATCCCGGCTTAGCCCCGACGAGTGACCCCCGTGACGACAGCCAGCGCACCCAACGATAGCGCCCGCCTGCCCAGGCAGATTCCGTACATCATCGGCAACGAAGGTTGCGAGCGTTTCAGCTTCTACGGGATGCGCAATATCCTGACCATGTTTCTGGTCAGCTCGTTGCTGATGCACCTGCCCGAAGCAGAGCGCGCAGGCGAAGCCAAACATATTTTCCACACCTTCATGATTGGCGTATATTTTTTTCCGCTGCTCGGCGGCTATCTCGCCGACCGCTACTTTGGCAAGTTCAACACCATTATCTGGTTCAGTCTGATCTACAGCCTCGGCCAGGGCTTTTTGGCGTTCTTTGCCGACAACCGCATGGGCTTCTTCACTGGCCTGGCCCTGATCGCGCTCGGTTCGGGCGGCATCAAACCGCTGGTGGCTTCGTTCGTCGGCGACCAGTTCACCCAGGCCAACAAGCATCTCGCCAAGATCGTCTTCGACGCGTTCTACTGGATCATCAATTTCGGTTCGCTGTTCGCGTCGGCGCTGATGCCATTCTTCTTGAAGCAGTACGGCCCAAGCGTTGCCTTCGGCATTCCCGGAGTGCTGATGTTGATCGCCACCCTGGTGCTTTGGATCGGCCGCAAGCGCTACATTATGGTGCCGCCGACGACCTCGGATCCGCATGCGTTTGCCAAAGTGGTTCGCACGGCATTGACAACGCGCGTTGACGGTCAGGCGCCAATTGGTCGGGTGGTCGCGATACTCGGCTCGCTGTTGGCAATTGCAGCGCTGGCCTTGATTCCCGTTTCCGGGGTAGTCATATCCGTGTGCTCGGCGCTGGTGCTGTTCCTCGTCGGCGTCGGCGGCGGCGCCTGGATCCAACTGGAACGCGCACGCGGAAAACATCCCGATACTGCGGTCGACGGCGTACGCGCCGTGCTGCGTATTCTGATCGTGTTCGCGCTGGTCACACCGTTCTGGTCGCTGTTCGATCAGAAAGCCTCGACCTGGATCCTACAGGGCAATCTGATGAGCATTCCGGACTGGCTGCCGAGCTGGCTCAATCAGCCGTCGCAGATGCAGCTTCTGAATCCGTTGATGGTGATGATCCTGATTCCGTTCAACAACATGGTGCTGTATCCCGCGCTGCGGCGCGCGGGCATCGAGCCCACGGCGTTGCGGCGCATGACCGTGGGTATTGTCTTCAGGCTCTGGCCTGGATCGTGGTCGGATCCCTGCAAATCGTGATTGACGGCGGCAATCCCATCTCACTGATGTGGCAGACACTGCCGTATGCCTTGCTCACCTTTGGTGAAGTGCTGGTATCGGCTACGGGATTGGAATTTGCCTATAGCCAGGCGCCCGCGGCGATGAAGGGCGTGATCATGAGCTTCTGGTACCTGAGCACCACCGTCGGTAATCTGTGGGTGCTGCTGTCCAACGCGGCGGTGCGCAATGACGCCGTGATCGGTTCGATCGCCAGGACCGGCTTCAGCGAGGCGGCATTCCTGATGTTCTTCTTTGCGGGCTTTGCCTTGCTGGCAGCACTGGCCTTCGGCCTCTACGCCAGGCGCTATCGCGAAGTAGACAACTACCGCACCGCCTAATCGCCCATGTAGGGGCGACGTCAGTCGCGAAGCTCTTTATCTCAGGTCACGAGCAGGAGCATCGCGGCTCACACCGCTCCCACGTCGGTGACTACGGCAAATAATCTTTCATTCGATACCACAGCATTGCCAACACCAATGCTGGAGTGCGCATGATCTTGCCGCCAGGGAAATTGTGGTGTGGGATGCGCTCAAAAACATCCAGCCGCGTATATTGCCCATGAATGGCCTCGGCAATCACGCGTGCCGCCAGTCCGGTGGTGGCAATGCCATGGCCGGAAAATCCCTGGGCAAAGTACAAGTTCGGTCGCAGTCGTCCCCAATGCGGCGCGCGATTCATCGTGATATCGACATAGCCACCCCAGACATAGTCGAGTTTCACATCACCCAGTTGCGGAAATACCTGCACCATGCGCTGACGCATGCGCGCGCCCAATCCGGGCGGCGGTACCCGCGAGTAGCTGACGCGACCTCCGAACAGCATGCGTTGGTCGCTGCTGAGTCGAAAATAATCGAGCACGAAGTTGATATCAGCGACCGCCATGTCATTGCGAATCAGCTCGCGCGCACGCGCTGCGCCCAACCGCTCGGTTGCACATATGTAGGTGCCGACTGGCATGATTTTCGCCTCCAGCTGTGGCACCAGATCGGCCAGCCAGGCGTTGCCGCCGAGCAGTCCGAAGCGTGCGGTCACCTGTCCAGCCAAGGTCTTGAACACCACCGGATCATCGTGCTCGATGGCAACCACGCGGCTGTTTTCGAAGATGCGTACGCCCAGCTTCAGCGCCGCGCGCGCCAATCCCATTGTGTATTCGAGGGGATGCAGATGACCGCTGCGTGGATCAAACAGCAGCGCACGATAGCGTTCGGTCGCCAGCTGCTTTTGCAACCGTGCGCGATCCCAGATCTCGGTACCGGTGTAGCCGTAAGTGTTTTCCAGATCGTGCTGCCACGCATTCAGCTCGTCGACCTGGCGCGGCCTGACAGCTGCATGTGCATGGCCCATGCGCAGGTCGCAGTCGATGCCATAGGCCGCGATCCGCTGCTGGATCAGATCCACGCCCTCGACCGACCAGTCGAACAGCCGTCGCGCATCATCACGCCCGAGCAGACTGGCGATCTTCGAGATATCGCAGCCATAGCCGAAGATCATCTGACCGCCGCTGCGGCCCGAGGCACCCCAGCCCGCTCGATGTGCTTCCAGCACGATGACGCTGTAGCCGCGTTCGGCCAGTTCGATCGCTGCGGACAGTCCGGTCAACCCGGCGCCGAGGATCACCACATCGGCGCGCTCATCGCCTTGCAGTCGTGGCAGCGACGCAAACGGGCTGGCGCCAGCCGCGTACCACGAGGCTGCGTGCTCAACCGCTTGAGCTTGCGTAGCTGTGCTCTTGGCGCTATCGGCTGTCACACCCATCACACCGTTCGCAGATACCAGGCGTATTCAAGCGTTGTCACTTCGCGGTAGAAGCTGCGCATCTCCTTCAGCTTTTGCTGACCGTAGATGTGCCGAAACCCGGTGCCGAAGTTCGTCGCGACAAAATCGCTGGCCATGAAATCGGCGATGGTGTCGCGCCAGAACAGCGTGCGTGGCTCGGTCTGTTCGTAAGCGTTGCCGACAATCGGCGGGCCAGGATCGCCCTTGGTTTCCAGTCCATGCAGGACGCCGGCGAGCACTGCCGCAGTCACCAGATACGGATTGGCATCAGCGCCGGCGATGCGATGCTCGATGCGCATATTGGCCGGGTCGCTATGCGGAATGCGCATGGCCACGGTGCGGTTGTTGAAGCCCCAGCAATCATTCAATGGCACAAACGCATTCAACACAAAACGTCGATAACTATTGGCGTGCGGCGCAAACATCAGCATGCAGTCACGGGATGCGGATTGCAGGCCGGCAATGCCATGACGCATGGCATCGGCTGGTGCCGCGGGCGTGCCAGAAAAAACATTGCGTCCGTTCTTGTCGAGCACGCTGACGTGGATATGCAGCCCATTGCCCGCCTGATCGACGAAGGGCTTGGCCATGAAGCTGGCAATCATGTTCTGTTTGCCGGCGATCGCCTTGATCGCGCGTTTGAGATAGATCGCATCGTCACAGGCGAGCAGTGCGTCCTTGCGATGCTTCAGATTGATCTCAAACTGGCCAGGTGCGTATTCCGCTACTGCGGTATCAGCCGGAATGTTTTGCGCGCGACAAGCATCGGCAACCACATCAGTGAAGCCCTGATAGTCATTCAGGTCTTCCATGTAATAGACCTGCGTGGTGCGATTGCGCTCGCGCGTCATCGGATTGATCGACGTCTGCGCACGGCCATCCACGGTCAGCTGCGCATCGAGCAGATAGAACTCCAGCTCCACCGCGACCACTGGCGTCAGACCTCGTTCGGCAAATCGATCGAGCACGCGCTTGAGCACTTCGCGCGGATTTGCCGCAAACGCACCGCCGTTGGCATCTTCCATGCTCAACAATAGCTGCGCCATCGGTTTGGATTGCCAC
>JAWXCG010000253.1:0-11329 GCA_034440555.1 Pseudomonadota bacterium | reverse complement strand
AGCGCCACCTGAGCTGCTGCTCTCGCGGCGCGCGTACGGCTTGCGCTCCGCGCTCGGGGCGCCTGCGTCTGCACCTGCGTCGCGGGCATCGCGGCGGGCATAGGGATTGCCCGTACCGCGCTCGGCGGCTGGGGCGAAGGTACCGCTTTCACGACGCACATAAGGCTTTCGCTCGCCGCGCTCAGCGCCGCCAGCAGAGGCACCGCCTTCGCGCCGCACATACGTCTTGCGCGCGGCAGTGCCGCTGTCACGCGAACCGCGTGCTGGTGCGGACCGCGGTCTGGATGCGCGCTCGCCACCGCCATCACGGTCCGCTGACGCGCGCCGGGCGAAGCTGGGCTGGTCGGTGCGCGAGAGATCAGAACGCCTGGGCGGCGCATCGCCACGCGCAGTGCGCGGACGCTCACTAACGGTTCGGTCACCGGGGAGATGAATCTTCGGCTTCTGCACATTGCGCTTGTAAAGCGTGGCGGTATGTCCAACGCGCTGCACCATTTCGGCGCCGGAAGACTTGACCAGCTCGCTGATCAGGTTCTCGCGATCGGCACGGTCCTCGGCCTGCACTCGAATTTTCACCAATTCATGGCGTGCCAGGTTTTGCTGCAGTTCATCGACCAGGGTCTGGCTGACGCCCTGTTTGCCAACCATGACAATTGGATTGAGGGTGTGCGCAAGGCCGCGCAGATAGCGGACCTGATCCTTGTCGATGGCCATGACGATTTCCAAGTAATGAGTGGCGCGCAGGGTATCATGCCTGTCCAAGGTCCCAGGCTTGAACTCCGGTGGCAACACGCAGCAAGTCCAGTCAACGCTGGCTCAAAGAGCACTTCAACGATCCCTTTGTCAAAAGGGCGCACAGCGAGGGCCTGCGTTCGCGCGCGGCTTACAAGCTCGAAGAACTGATTGAACGTGATCGATTTCTGAAGCCCGGCATGATCGCGGTGGACCTGGGCGCCGCTCCGGGTGGCTGGTCACAAATGCTCAAGCGTGAATTGGGCGCGAAGGGGCGAGTGTTTGCCCTTGATATCCTGGAGATGCCGAGCATTCCCGGAGTTGAATTCCTGTGTGGCGACTTTCGCGAAGGCAGCGTACTCACGGCCTTTGAAGCCATGGTGGGCGTTCAGGCAGTCAACCTTGTGTTGTCGGACATGGCCCCCAATATGAGTGGCGTAGAGTCGGTAGATCAGCCGCGATCGATGGAACTGGCTGAGCTTGCCAGGGACTTTGCTGAAATTCATCTAAAGCCTGGTGGCACGTTTCTTGTAAAGCTTTTTCAAGGTTCGGGATTCGACGATTACCTGCGAGACTTGCGCACGCGCTATACCAAGGTCACGATGCGCAAACCCAAAGCCTCCCGGCCGCGAAGCCCGGAGGTTTATGCACTGGCAACCGGATTCAAGGCCAATAGCCAGATTCCGTCCGCCGCAGATTAAGGAAGGATCAAGTGTTGAACGACTGGACCAAGCAAATTCTCGTATGGGGCGTGATCCTGGTGATCTTGCTCAGTGTGTTTCATTCGCTCAGCGGCGGTTCGCGCGGCGGTGTCGATCTGCCGTACTCGGACTTTTTGCGTGAAGTGCGTAGCGACAACGTGCAGAGTGTCGAAATCTCCGCCGATGGCAACACCATCGTCGGCAAGCGCAAGGGCGGTAGCGATTTCGTCACCAACGCTCCACTCGATCTCAAACTGATCGATGACCTGGTCGCGCATCGCGTCGAAGTCGTGCAAAAACCCAAGGAGCGCGAAAACATCCTTGTGACCATTCTGGTCAATGCCTTGCCTGTCTTGCTGTTTTTGGGCGTGTTCATTTATTTCATGCGCCAGATGCAATCCGGTGGTGGTGGCAAGGGAGCGATGAGCTTCGGTCGGTCGCGCGCACGGCTGCAGGGTGAGGATCAGGTCAAGATCACCTTTGCCGATGTTGCCGGTGTCGACGAAGCCAAGGACGAGGTCCAGGAGCTTGTCGAGTTCCTGCGCGACCCCGGCAAGTTCCAGCGCCTGGGCGGCCGCATCCCACGCGGTGTGTTGATGGTTGGTTCACCAGGTACCGGCAAAACGCTGCTGGCCAAAGCCATTGCCGGTGAGGCCAAGGTGCCGTTCTTTACCATTTCCGGCTCGGACTTCGTCGAGATGTTCGTCGGTGTCGGCGCCAGCCGCGTTCGAGACATGTTTGAACAGGCCAAGAAACATGCGCCTTGCATCATCTTCATCGACGAGATCGATGCGGTTGGTCGGCATCGTGGTGCGGGCCTTGGCGGCGGTCACGACGAGCGCGAGCAGACGTTGAACCAGTTGCTGGTCGAGATGGACGGTTTCGAAGGCAATGAGGGCATCATCATTATCGCTGCCACCAATCGCCCGGATGTGCTCGATCCGGCGTTGCTGCGCCCAGGCCGTTTCGATCGCCAAGTCGTGGTGCCGTTGCCCGACCTGCGCGGTCGCGAGCAGATTCTCAAGGTGCACATGCGTAAGGTGCCGCTCGGTGACGAGGTTGATCCGTCCAAGATCGCGCGCGGTACGCCGGGTTTCTCAGGTGCTGATCTGGCCAATTTGATCAACGAGGCCGCACTCTGCGCTGCGCGTGAAAACGCCAAGGCGGTGCGCATGGAGCATTTCGAGCGCGCTAAGGACAAGATCCTGATGGGCGCGGAACGCAAGTCCATGGTGATGAGTGAGAACGAGAAAAAACTCACTGCCTACCATGAGGCCGGCCATGCCATCGTTGGGCGTCTGGTTCCGGATCATGACCCGGTCTACAAGGTTTCGATCATCCCACGCGGCCGTGCGCTGGGCGTGACCATGTATCTTCCGGAGAATGACCGCTACAGCCACAGCAAACAGTTTCTGCAAAGCAACCTGTGCAGCCTGTATGGCGGGCGCGTTGCCGAAGAGCTGATTTTCGGAGCCGATATGGTGACCACCGGCGCATCCAACGATATCCATCGTGCAACACAGCTGGCACGCAACATGGTCACCAAGTATGGGTTGTCGACGGAGCTGGGGCCGATGGCCTATGCCGAAGAAGAGGAAGAGGTGTTCCTCGGACGTTCTATGACGCAGACCAAGCATGTCTCGGAGGCGACCGCGCTGCGCATCGAAGCAGAAGTGCGCAAGCTGATCGACGTTGCGTATAACCGTGCCACAGAGCTGATCAAGGCCAACCTCGACAAGATGCACGTCATGGCCGAGGCATTGTTGCAGTGGGAAACCATTGACGCCGAACAGATTGACGCGATCATGGATGGTCGCAAGCCCGGTGCACCCAAAGGCTGGACCGATAAACCAGAGAAGACAGAGACCCCCAGCGCAGGCGCCGGACCCATTGGCGGGCCCGCTACTCAAGCCTGATGGGTTGCGACACCTGATTGGTTTTGACAAAGGCGCTCCGCGCTCGTGCCTGAGTTGCTTCAACAACCACGCGTGCACAGGTGATAATTTTCAGCCACCTTCGGGTGGCTGAATTGTTTTGGGAGCTCCGATGAATCTCGATGAGTTGTTTGGCGGCGCGTCGGCACCCTCACTCGATTGCGCTGGCAAACGCCTTTCGCTGGATCGCCCGCGCATCATGGGCATACTCAACCTGACCCCGGATTCATTTTCGGATGGCGGTGGTTTTGACAGCGCCGACAAGGCAATTGCCCACGCGCTCACCATGGTCGAGCAGGGCGCCGATCTGATCGACGTTGGCGGCGAATCGACACGTCCGGATGCGACACCAGTATCTGTGGAAGAAGAATTGGACCGCGTTATACCGGTGATCGAAGCATTGGCGACGCGTCTGGCTGTGCCCATCTCGATCGACACCAGTAAACCCGATGTGATGCGTGCCGCGGTGGCGGCGGGTGCCGGCATGATCAACGATGTCCGCGCGCTGCGTGTCGATGGCGCGATGCAAGCCGCCGTTGCGCTGGGCGTGCCGATTTGTCTGATGCACATGCAGGGCGAACCGCAGCAGATGCAGATTGCTCCGCACTACGAGGATGTGATCGCCGAGGTCAAACGCTTTCTCGCCGATCGTGTGTTCGCCGCGCAGCTGGCGGGTATCGACAAGAAGCGCCTGCTACTGGATCCCGGCTTCGGCTTCGGCAAGAGCTACGAACACAATCTCGCTTTGTTGGCACGACTGCGTGATTTGTGCGATCTCGATCAACCCTTGCTGGTTGGCGTATCACGCAAGCGCATGATCGGCACGATGATCGGACGAGAGGCGGCCAATGAGCGAGTGATCGGTTCGGCAGCAGCAGCATTGATCGCAGCGCAAAGCGGCGCAGCCATTTTGCGTGTGCATGATGTCGCTGCTACGCGTGATGCCCTGGCGGTGTTGGTGGCGTTGGCACCGTTTCGGAAAAATAAAACCGCTGCAAGTTCGAAGGCATTTGGCAGCGCGCGCTGGGAAGAAGATTGAACCTGGCGCCGCGCTTCACCGCTGGTGAGCACGGCACTTTCGGCGATACCGTCGGCACTGCGATCCACACCTAGGCAACCTTTGAACAAGTCCGGAGCCGCGATAGCCCCTGAGTCAGGGGGCGAAAAACCGCAGCTTGACCAGCTCCGCTGTTGAGAGCGGGGTTTGGCAAGCAATAAGCAGTGCGGCGAAGACGAAGTGGTGACTTATTCAGACCTTCCCTAGCTGATACAGCGCATCGTATTCAGCAGTCCCCATCAAGTTTGCTCGGCGCCTGCTGGCGCACGCCCTCCTGCTCAGTGCGTCTGGGATTGTGCAACTCGCAGTGCGATACCAGGCTGAGCAGTTTATTGCCGCAAGAGAAAGGCCGGGCAAGCCCGGCCTTTTTTACTTCGCGTGCGTATGGGGCTAGTCACGCAACTACAGCTGCAACCCCGCAGTGCGCATTTCGATGATGCTCTGCTCGGCTTGATCGATTAGCGTCAGCTCACGCACCTGGAACGGAGCGCGCACGCCTGCTTTCTGCATAGTGGTGGCGTCGTAGACCAATTCGAGCGACTGCGCACCGGCCCCGAGTATCGACGCCGCATGGGCCATCGCCGCAGGACGCAGCTTGCCGGTCGCAACATCGATGCCGTAAAGCGTGCCACGCAGTTCGTAGCGGCCACTGGCAGCGACTTCGGTGTTGAGGCTGACACGCAGTGCGCCATCGCTATCGAGCTTGCTGCTTCCGGCGCCAGCCAGACGCGCGCGTGGCGCGGCCGATGCGATTGCGGTTCTCGCGTCGCGCTGCACCGTGCCATTTTTGCTCGAGGCGAAGGCGTGGATTTCCCAAAGTCCCGCACCGGCGCCGCTGACCCCATTGTGATCCACGTCTGCGACATAGCTGCCATCACGCTGGCGTTTGAAAGCGAGTTCGACTTCAACTCCGCTTGGCGACAGCATCGTACCGGCGATGGCGTCTACCGCCGCACCGGCGTTCATGCGTGCAATGACACGCAGCCTGCTGCCATGCATGGCGACCAGGCGATCGGTCGTCAGCGTCAGCAGTTCGTTGCTGTCGGGCTCGAATACATGCACCAGGTAGGATTGCTGGGCATTCGGCAAGGCCAACGTGATCGCACCGCTGCCGACTTCCGGCTTCAGCTTGAACGCGACCGTACCTGCGGAAAACGAAGCGCCACTGGCATTGAGCTCGGCAACGTTGGCGGCATTGGCAAACGCTTTTCCGTGTTCATAACGTTGGCCGTGAGCGCGAATCTCGACCGCGAACGGATCGAGCATTGCAACATTGGCTTGGCCTACAGGGCTCAGCCGCACAACCGCACCGGTGCTGGTGGTGTGCAGCGTGGTGCCTTTGGACAGCGTCTGCGCGTCGATCGTGGTCCAGTATTCGCGACTCTCGCCGATGTGGGGTTGCTGCGCAGTGATTGCCGTACCTGCAGCTAACACCCACGACATGCGAACCGGTGCAGTTTCCCGGCGTGTGCCGGGCAGCGCTGCGGACTTGGTGCGAACCAGTGTGGTCGGAATCAGATCGCTATCGGTCGACCGGAAGCGCACGGCTGATGGTGTCTCCGCGGCCTGCACCGATGCAGCGAGTGAGATGGCGATGGCGAGCACCAGTTTGTTGAAGTTATTCATGGTCAGAGTCCTCAGATGTCGTCGCGCAGGATGACGTCAAGGCCGAAGCAGTTGCGTCGGCTCTGGTTGTGGCTCAGCGGTTCGGCGCCGGCCATGCGTTGCGTATCGCGGAACCAGACGGTGCCCGCAGCGGACTGGCTGGTGCAATTGAGAAAGCCATCGGAACACGCGTTAAGCCAGAGCTGTGTGGTTTCCAGGCCAAGGTTTTGCGCATAGCCACCACAGTAGCTGTCGCCGTCCCAGATTGCGGAGTCGACATCGGTGCCGACCACGGCATAAAAAGTCTTCGGCAGGGCTGGGCGACCGGCGGTACCGTAAAGATTGTTGGCGTTGTAGGTTGCCATCCAGCTGACCTGTTGCATGCGCACAGCGTCGCTTTTGTAACCCATCAGCCAACCCAGTGTTGACTCAAATACGTTGCCGCTGATCGTTGCATCAGCCAGCGGTGTACCAGCGGACGAGGGCGCCAGCGCATTCACCCAACGGATCTTGCCGATGATGTTTGGATAGCGACTGTCGTAGGTGGGGTTGGACATGATCCAGCGCATCACGTTGCCGCCATTGGAATGCGTGTTGATGACCAGATCGGTGATGCCCTTGCTGCTTATAAAGCTGGTGAGCTGACCGGCGAGGCAGCCGGCGGCGCCCGACGTCCACATGTACTGCTCAAAATCGCAGTTGATGACCAAGTAGTTCGCCTGATTGGGCAGGCCTTGACGAATCGAATTGACCATGGCACTGGTCCAGTAGTCGTCCAATGCATTGGTTTGCCTACCGGTACCGTGGACAAAAGCCACGCCGGTGTTCGCAAAGACGCCCCAAGACGAACAAGCCATCAACAGACCAATAAATAAATTACGCACGTGATTCCCTCCCAGAAACTTTCGTGGGATGCGGGTTACTCCGGCCTGATCCGTCCGTGGTGGCGAGGTCGTACTCGCATCGAATGTGCAACGTTTGCCGGCCCTCCCAGGAGGCGTGCGCTGCGGGGCGGACTCTACACAGATGCCATCGGTTTGGCAAACAAATGTTTGAAACCGTCGTTCGTATTGTTATAGGTCGATGTATTTAAAAGTAAAATTTATCGAAGACAGGATGCGTTCAGTCGCGTTACAGTTTCTTGCAATCGGTGTCATCTGGCCGATGGGCGGCCTCACGGTCAACGCAGAGTGAAGGCAAGATGAAGCCCGCCCTCCCGCCGATCAGGACTCGCCATGTCGTTGACCGCTTCGACGCTACGTTTCTCGCCTGACGTCATGCCGGATCGAGGCGACGTCGTAATGCTGCATCTTCTCGATTTTGTTACCGGTCGCGCCGAGACGCATCAGGCTGAGTGCCATGAGATTGGCGAATGGCGTTCAACGACCACAGGCCAAGTATTCGGCTACGGGAAGCGCGACAAGGTTTTAATGGGCTGGACGCCGATTACCGAGCAACAGCTCAGCAAGTACGCGCAGCGTCAGTAGTCTCCACTCGCAGCGACACAAACCTGCGTGTGCGAGGGGGCAATGGTGTGTGTCTCCGAAATGGCTATCCGCCGCGGCGCGGGCGAAAACTTGTCGCCGAAATCGCCCGCTACATAAAACTATAACGCCTCGAAACAACAAGCCCGGCTCTCCCGGGCTTGCGTTCATCCATTCGCATATGGTGGGCGGTACAGGGCTTGAACCTGTGACCCCTGCCGTGTGAAAGCAGTGCTCTACCGCTGAGCTAACCGCCCATCTCTTTCGAGGGGCGCGCAGTTTACGAAGCGCGGCGCTCGCGGTCAACTTCGCATTGCGTGCTGTGTCGGAATGCGCACGGTCGCGTGGCGCGGTGGCGATGTTCGATCGGTGCTCTGAACGGTTGTGAACCATGGCGGCAAAATTGCGCGTTGGTTTGCGCTGAGTTCATCCTGGGGGACGCCGGCAACACTAGACTGTTTCAATCCACTGGATTGTTTACCCGCGCGGGAGCGCTTTCAACGGAGTGCGTACATGCGCGTGTTTGCCATCGGTTCGGCCCTTTTCGCATTGACTGCCCTGCTTGTGGCGCCAGCAGCGATCGCACAATCGTATGCAGAGGAGCCCTTCATCGTCCGCTGCGAGTCGATCAGTCGACGCGACCACTACTGCCCGGTAGACACCGGCGATGGGGTGGCGCTGTATGCGCAGATCAGCTCCACCCAGTGCATTGAAGACGAGAACTGGGGTGTGGATCGTGGCGGTATCTGGGTGCGATCGGGCTGCCGTGCTGACTTTGAGGTGTTTGCCGCTGGTAATCGGGGCCACGGCGGGCAGTCGCAGGGTGGTTGCGGCCGTCCCTGGCAAGATGAAGATCATCGCGGTGGCTCCCAGCGTGGCGAGCGCGTTGTCTGCGAATCACGTGATCGACGTTCGGCGCACTGCGCAGTGCGTGTGCACAACAATGTCGAGCTGACCCACCAGCTCAGCTCTGCCGAGTGTCGCTTCAACCAGAGCTGGGGCTTCGACAACCGGGGCATCTGGGTCGATCGCGGTTGTCGCGCCGAGTTCCTGGTTTACTGAGGGCACGCCTCGCGTGTTCTGGTCAGGTCGACCGCGTCGTTTGTGGTAATTGCAAGTTGCCCCGGCACTGTGCACATTGCTTGAAAGGCTCGCGGCACCTTCGCGGTCTCAACTGCACAACGGAGACTTGCGATGACCCCCAGCAGACATGTATTGCCCCTGTCATTGTTCCTGTTGATGACAGCATGGGATTCCGAAGCAGATCAGTGCCTTCAGCGCAGCGGCCAAAATGTGCAGCCGCTGGTCGAGCTGTATACGTCGGAAGGCTGCAGCAGTTGCCCGCCAGCGGATGCGTGGTTGTCCCAGGCGCGTCGAGAAACGAACATCAACTGGCTCGCGTTTCATGTCGACTATTGGGATTCACTGGGTTGGCCGGATCGTTATGCTGACGCGCGCTTCTCGGCGCGGCAGCGTAGTCGCGTCTCGGCTGCGGGCGGGCATACCGTGTATACGCCGCAGGTGATGTCTGGTCCCGAGACGCGCGTTGATTGGCATAGCGCCAGCCAATTTCGCAAGACCATGAACGCGCAGCGCACACAAACGGCTCCGGTATGGATCGAGATGCGCTATGACGCCAGCAAGCGCTCGGTTGATGTGCTCGCGGCGCGCGCCGCGGGCTCAAAAACAGGCGATGCGACCCTGTGGCTGGCCGCGCTCGAATCGGGACTCACCACGCAAGTGCGTGCTGGCGAAAATGCACGGCGTGAATTGCGCCACGACGTGGTGGTGCGCCAGTTGTATGGTCCATTCCCTTTAGCTGCCGTCGCCGACCCAATCACGCAACGCATCACGCTTGGCGCCAGCGCTGCGGACAGGCCTGTGCATGCCGTCGCCTGGGTCGAAGACGCGCGGCATGTGCCCCTGCAGTCGTTGGCGTTGCGCCAGGGCCACTGCGCAAAGCCTGACCTTCCGGCGCACTAGCATTTTCATCCGCTTGGCAACTAGCGCCTGCAATGCCTAACCTTTGATCTGTGCGTCCATCGGCTCGCAAATCGCGTGATGCCGGTGTAGCGTAGAGTGGTCGTCCACTCTGCAGGTTTTGCATGGCTGAGTTTGTGCGACCTACGCAGTCTGGTGTTTCGGGTCATATCTAGTTCGATGTTACCGAGGTAGTTCGTGTTCCTCGGCAGCCCTAGCCCAATCCCAGGACACTCTGGATCAGCGGCGCCCAGCGTTGCTCGGCGAGCCGTTTAAAGCCGAGTTCTGTGGGGTGGATTTCGTTGCCCCAATCGCTGAGCGCGGGCAGGGTGCCACGGCTATCGACGATGCCGATGCGCACATGGCTGCGTTCGAGCTTCTGCGTTGCGTCGACAAACTGGTCGATCAACCAGGTGGCTACGCGATTTTGTTCATTGAATTCCGTCAATCCGACTTCGGCGAAGTATTTCTTGAGCCAGGGGCCGCGCTTGATCGGCCCGATTTTGTAGCCGCGGCCGCTGGCGAAGGGGTAGTCATAGGTGTTGATGAGTATGTGGCAGTTGCCGGCTACCGAGTTGCGCAACTCGATAACACGCGCCATGTCGTCGATGACAAAACCCAGTGCCTTGCCAAAGGCCTTGAGCCGGATGTGACGATCGACCACTGCCGGCACCGGCGTTGGCCAGTTGCTACCCGGAGACTGTGGTTCGTTGGCAGGCTTGACGAACTCGGCCAGCTCGTCGCCGACGATGTCGTTGCCGCCCATCGATACCAGCAACAGATCGAACTCCCAGGCACCGAGCTGATCACGCATTTTCGGAAGCAGGGCCTTGATCTTGGCGCTCTCGCGGCCGGGCACGCTGTTGTTGAAAAACAAGGCTTCCTTGCGAAAGATGCGCTCGATCTGTTTCTGCAGGTCGATCGACTTGAGCGGATACTGGAACCAGGAATCACCGAGACAGTAGACGCGTGGCCAAGTCGGATGTTTGTGCGTGGCGGCGATGAATCTTTGGGTTTCGCTAGGCATCTGGATAGCTCCTCGCGGTACGTGAACTGTCGGGTTTCCTCGATCGCTCCAACGCGGAGGTCGTTTTGAGCTTTGCAGCAACCATCGCGCTGACCGCGGTGTACTTTTAATGGACTGTAGTGCGGTGCAAGCGTCTCACCCGGCACACTCTCCCGATTGAGTGCGACTGCCGTGATGCACTGCCGGTTCCAAGGCGGCAGCGGCTATACATCGTGCACGAGCCCTGAAAGCGCCCGTGGCTGCGCGGCACTGAGCTGCACAACGTCGCCGCCTTTCGTCCAAAGCCCGGCGTGAGCAAGCTGATGCAGCGAGTTGATGGCATCGACGCGATGCTGCGGGCTGACCGCGATCAGTATGAGCAGCGCACCGCGGCAAGCAGTTCGAACATTTGAGGGATTGTTGGCGCGATGCGAGCGCCGCGTCCAGGCCAAGGACTTGCGCGGTCACACCCGCTGGCCAAGTGCTCGCCGGTCAAGCAGCCCTCAGTCCTCAATCTTGCGATCGGACGGCGCTGGTGCGGCACCCGGATCACCCGTCGGCTCGTTTGCCGGCGCCTTGCGCTGCTGCTTCTCGGCCTTCTTTTGCTTCTTTGCCTGTTCACGCTGCTTCTTTGCGTAGGAATAATTGGGTGTGGCCATCGTTGTCGTTCCTGCAACCTGGGAGGTTGGTAGTGTGGCAGCTGACTTGCCGCCTTGGGAGGGGTGTCGAGCTGGGTTTGCTGCAAACATCGGTCGCAGTGGCGCTGAACAAGCTCAGGCGAACTCGGGTGTAGCGTCGGGTTTGATCCGGCGTGGGGTTTGAATCGGCGT
>JAWXCG010000252.1:0-3271 GCA_034440555.1 Pseudomonadota bacterium | reverse complement strand
CCGGCTCCCAATGTGACATCCAAACACGCGGGCGCGAAGGGCATGATCGCTCAAACGCGGGGATTTGGTCTTCGCTGAGGCCGTTGCCGCGAGCGGAACACCTGCTTCGCGCATGCGATCGCCGCCGGATGTCCGGATTCGCCCGTGCTCGCTTCGATTCTCGATGCAGTGCGCGCTACGTGACGAGCAGACGCGGAGCCTGCGCAGTCGCCGCCGCATGGCCATCGCGATCCGCCGCCGCCGCCCTCACACGGCGTCCGCTGCCGTCCTCGGCATCGCCGAAGATCCCGACCGCGAATTTCCTTCCCGTCGCCCGCGCACGCTCCGCGAGCGACCTCGCGCTGCCGCTGAAGTTGCCCCACGCGCCGTTCCGCGCCCGGCTCATCGCCCGGTCGAGCTTCGCGGTGATCGAGCGTACTGCCCGCATCAGCGGCGACGACGCCGCCTGTTCCACAGCAAACACCGCGAGCTCTGCGTCGAGCTGTGCCAGCACGCGCGGTGTCGACTCGGGAATGCAGCCGCTCTTTCCGAACACCGGCTCTCGGCCCTCCGCGTCGACATCATGAAGGAACGCCGCGAGGCTTGAGCCCTTTTTGAAGGTGAGTGTCCTTAATGACGTTCTGTTCGAATCGATCGGCGTTCCTGTATTCGACACCCAGTAGTGCGTCGCTCAACGGCCCGATCATCGCTGAATCCCCATTGTCAATCGACATCCCATCCCGCGATCGCGTTTCAGGCCTTTGCGACAGGAAGTGGGTCAAGCGCCAATGGCTTACGTGCGGTTAGCGAGGTCACTTCAGTTGGTCGCCAATAACGACCGCGCCGCATTCTGGACAGCGCCTCGATGACCCGCCGGTGATGTCGAAACCACAGATGTGACATCCACCGCACGCGACGTTTCGACGCCAACGCCAGACTAGCCAGACACACCAGGAAGTCGCCATAAGGAGCAGCGGCAGCGCCACTCCGTAGACAACCGAGTCCGCGAGCGAAACTCCGTTCCTCGTCGTCAGCCCCGTCAAAAAGAATATTACCGCGCCGGTGGGTCCCGCGCTGGTTTCGTCAGGTGTGAGCCAACCCAAAATGACGATGTCCCTATTTTGAACCGGAACGCGAAACCTCCATCTGCATAACTGAAAATGCAATAGAAGCGCAACGGCGAAGCAGCAACAAGCGATAAAGATGGCGGTGGCCTTGCTCATAGTCCGTAAAAGCACAGCATTCGGCTCGGTAAACCTAGGCGCATCCTGCTCTTCACCTGAACGGCGAGCCTTGGATCCGAATATACAGCGGGGCTGTGCCGACCATTCGAAATTCCAGATACGTTCCGGTGGCACCGGTCTTCGGGCGCCGCACGTCTAACGGGGCGATCCACCGACTTGCTCCCGCAAACTCCTCAGTTGGCGTCCACATGAGCTGCCAGTCGCCGATTGTGATATCCCAGCCCGCTCTGTTGACTATCTCCATCCTTGGAAGATCGAGTGATTTTACCTCTTGGCGCATGATCAGCCAACAGCGGTCAGATTCTTGCGTGACCAAATCTAACGAGCCGCGATCCGAGAATAGCCGCACAGCAGATCGAACGCGAGCATGCATCGTCAGAGTGCACGGAGCTTGATCCGCTATCTTAAGCCACACCCGCTCCACTTTACTCCCGACGGCCTGCACGCTTACAACAGCTGAGATGTCAACAAAACCGCCCGGCAAAACGTCTTGCGTTGATGTTGTCGCGCTTGTGCACGAGCAACTCGCGGTCGTTGATGAAATGCGAACACGGTTTTCAGTGATATTTTTCAGCCGGAAGGTGTGTCGAAGGTCCAGCTTCGTTCCCAATACTGCGACGTCCCCGAAGTCGTACTCTAGGACGCCCTCGAACGGTCCGGATAGTTCCGATTTCGCTTCGGTAGGGCGGGGAGCTAGCACCACTGGATCGGGCCGGCCCGGACGTTCAAACGAAATCGCAAGAACAAGCCCAGCAATGGCGCCTAGCACGCTGGCGAACACCAAATTCATCGTCCAACTCGCAAGCCGCGTCGGCTGAGTCTGGCAACCCAAGCCAACGAAACGGCGCTGGCTGCGCCCCCGACCGCAGACGCGACGCGCACGACTGGTCGAGGTCCACTTTCAACATTCAAGTCATCGCCAAACTGGTCCGCGATCAACTTCGCACGCAGAGTGGCAGGACTCAGGGGGCCCACCCAAGGCCGCGACACCCCGTCAATTTTTATGACATTGCCTCCAACCCTATACTCAGCAACTAAACAACGGTCATTTACGTCGGCGCCTTCGGAAGGGGCCAACTCAAAGGCTAATAAATCCATTCGAGTAGGAGCTGCCGATAGCAACTCCCATCCATCGCGAACCACCAGATACGTAACCACCTGTGGCGGTACAATACGAGGTGGAGCCACATATAATGTAAAGTAGCGGATGAACGCTTTCGTGGGCAGGGGGATGCCGTCCCCGATCGTCTGCCATTCAAGCACCTCGAATTCGATCTTTCCGACGACTTTGCGATCAGAATCCGAGGGAAAGGCATCATAGATTGTCATTACAAGCTTTTGAAGTTCATGGCGGACCGCTCCGAGCTGCAGAGACACCAAGGATTGGCCCGCACCGTGCGACAGTTTCAGTGTCGCTGTCACTCCGTCAGAGTGAAAATCTAAAAGCTCAGTCCGCTCTAGGAGTCCAGCCATGCCATCCGGCCCAGTTATTGTTCGCTCCGACGAGCAATCAAAAAAACCTAGGCAATCAAGCGGCTGACCGAGGGGTAGATCGCGCTCGATGGTGAATCGCCCATCCTCTGGGTTTTGAATTCCCCATCGTACACGATTCCACGCCATGATCACACGAGCTTGCTCCAAGCAAGCTCCATATTCCCACCGCATGAATCCGCCTTGACGCCGTATGGAATGCACTACGCACTGCACCGCATCATCGGCCTTCACCGATTCTAAGTCTGCTGGTGGAACCGTCCGCAACTGGGTAATCGTTATATCACTCTGGGAGTTTTGAGCAGCGAACGCTGCAGCACGGGAAGATGTGATTGCCCGTCTAATAAACTCGTCGCCCGGCACTTCATTGACCGGTGCGAGCAGTGCCAAGGCGACGAGTATTCCAAAATTCGCTGACATATCTACTCCGAGCCGTGTATTAGCGTTGCGCGAGCCGAGCGCTCTAATACGGATCACAGTTGACCTTCGCGCGAGGCGTTCACGCCAGCAGCGGCAGCTCCCGACAGAGATCGCACCACGAGCGCACGGATCAACTG
>JAWXCG010000251.1:0-3316 GCA_034440555.1 Pseudomonadota bacterium | reverse complement strand
GCAGGTCGAGGCCGAGCTCCTCTGGGCCCAGCCCATCCAAGGGTGACAGCCGGCCGAGAAGCACGAAATAGCGGCCGCGAAAGCCCGTCGCTTGCTCGATTGCAAGTTGATCGACGGGCGACTCCACCACACACAGCAGGCTGTCGTCCCGCGCGGCGCTGGTGCACAGCGGGCACACCGGTTCTTCACTGAAGTTGCGGCAACGCGCGCAATTGCCGATCCGTTCGCTTGCCTCCTGCAGTCGTTCGGCCAGCCGACGCGCACCATTGCGATCGCGCTCAAGCAGATGAAACGCCATGCGCTGCGCAGTCTTGTTGCCAACGCCGGGCAACACGCGAAGCGCTTCAATGAGTTGGGCCAGGAGCGGGGAGCTGGACAAGTGCAGATCAAACCGTGCGAGTGGAGGAATGGTAAAGCGGCCGATGGGTTCAAGGTTTCCGACAACTGCGGCCTGCCACGCCATTATGCCAGCAGCAGATTTCAGCAACGGGGACGGAAAGCCATTGCCTGCAAAAGAGTGACTTGGCAACTGTGACGTTTTTACACTCCGCGGCAGCGGACCGATGCTCCAGACTGCTGCGGCATCACCATGCGATTCACATCGCATGCGCGCTGGCTAGCGGGTAATTCGATACAAAAATCTCTGATTCAAATTCCGCCATGGCAACCAGGCGCCCAAGCACACGCCTCACCGTTTAACGTCCAATTACCCCGCCCTGGCCGTGCTTCCCGATCCTCAGAACGGCAGCTTGAATCCTGCAGGCAGAGTCATTCCCCCAGTTACCGCAGCCATACGCTCCTGGGTGATCTCGGCTACTTTGTTCACAGCATCGTTGCATGCTGCAGTGACCAGATCCTCGAGCATCTCCACGTCGTCACCAATTGCGGTTTTATCGATGTGCACAGCGCGCACCTCGTGCTTGCCGCTCATGGTGACTTTGACCATGCCGCCGCCGGCCTGGCCGGTGACTTCCAGTGTCATCAGTTCCTCCTGCGCGCGCTTCAGGTCATCCTGCATGCGTTGTGCTTGCTGCATGATGTTGCCAAGGGGTCCACGCATGATCTCAGTCCTTTTTCAATTCAGTGGGGTTGTTCAATTCGATTGAACGCTTCGATTCAATGGGCCTGCTGCTGTTGGGCAGGATCCTTGCACCCAGCTCCGCTACAGCGCGCTGGATAAAAGGGTCTTCTTGAAGGAAGCGCTCGGCCTCGGCCTGGCGCTCGGAGCGCTGCCGGAATTCGCGCAATGCCGGTGTGTCCATCGATGCGTCGATAAGATCAATCGTCAACGTGATCTCGCGCGCGAGCTCACGGTTCAATGCATCGCGCAGTGAGCGCTGCCCCAAATCGTTTTGCAGGTGCTTGAGATTTTCCGCGAGACCGAGCCGAATCTGCTGACCGTCGTCGCCGATGAACGCCAGATTGGCGGCGAACTCGCGGGCTGGTCCGCGCAGGCCCGACAGTTGTGGAAACTCCCCCCAGCGCTCGGCGTCGAGACGAAGCGCTGGGGGTGAGTCAAATTGCGTGGATTTCAGTTCCGTGGCCACGGCTGCGATTGGGGCGGACGCGATTGGGGCGGACGCAACTGCCGCGACCGCAATGGCCATCGGCTCAGCGCGGGCCTCGGTGAGCAGATGCATGTCCGGCGCGCGGCGCGCCGAAGCCGAAGCCGATCCACTGGCTGACCCGGAAGTCATGCGCGTCGCGCCGCTTTGCGTCCGCACCTCGCTTGAGCGCTCGGGCACTGGCGTGCGCGCGCCCTGCGGCGATCGCGGCTGGAACGCCAACATGCGTAACAGGCACATCTCAAATCCGATCCGGCCGCTGGGCGCGAGATGCAGGTCGCGACGACCGGATATCGCCAATTGATAGAGCAACTGCACCGTCTCTGGCGCTATGCGGTCGATAAATTCAGACACCGGCCAGACATCCTCAACGCGCGCGCCGGGCATCAACTGCGCCACCTGGATGCCGTGCAGACACTCGGCCAGCGCATCCAGCACCTGCGCATAATCCGGCTGAAATTCGGCCGTAGCGGCCAGGCGCTGCGCGAGCACATCGCCGTCGCCACCGACCACCGCGTCGAGCAAGCCGGTGACCCCGTTTCGATCCAGCGTGCCGAGCATGCTTTGCACTTCAGCCATCTGCAAACTGCCGCCGCAATAAGCGATGGCCTGATCCAGCAGCGACAGCGCGTCACGCAGACTGCCATTGCCACCGCGGGCGATCTCGCGGATCGAACCCGCATCGTGCGCTATCCCCTCGGCCTGCAGGATCTTGCCAACCTGTGTCTCGATCTGCTCGATCGACAGGCGCTTCAGATTGAATTGCAGGCAACGCGACAACACGGTAACCGGCAAGCGCTGTGGATCGGTGGTCGCGAGCAAGAACTTGACATGATCAGGTGGTTCTTCCAGTGTCTTGAGCAACGCGTTAAAGGCGTTCTTCGACAGCATGTGTACTTCGTCGATCAGATAAACCTTCATACGCCCGCGCGCTGGCGCGTACTGCGCGCTCTCAATCAGGCTGCGCACGTCATCGACGCCGGTATTGCTGGCGGCGTCAATCTCCAGCAGATCGAAGAAGCGCCCCGCAGCGATGTCGACGCAGGCACTGCAAACACCGCACGGGGTGCTGGTGATTCCGATTTCGCAGTTGAGCGACTTGGCAAAAATACGAGCGATCGTGGTTTTGCCGACACCACGTGTGCCAGTAAACAGGAACGCGTGATGGATCCGTCCGGAATCCAGCGCATGCGAAAGCGCCCGAACCACGTGCTCTTGGCCCATCAACTCGGCAAACACCTTGGGACGCCACTTGCGCGCCAGTACTTGGTAAGACATCGGGACGCTCATGCCTGGGATGGGCATTGTGCCACTCGTTTGGGACAAAACGGGCGTCGCCGTGAACAGTATCGTCAAGAATTATGGGCTTTCCTTGAGTCGGAGCGCTGCAGAAGGTAGAGTGCGCGGCCCTTGCGGCGTGGTTGGCGCAAGTAGCCGGTATTTTGGAAAGGTGTCCGAGTGGGTGAGACTTCGCGCTTACCCGATGCCCCCAGGCATCGTGTGCGAAGTTGAACGCCGAGGCAGGAAGCCGAGGCCGGCGCCCTGCACCAGGGAAGGTTGATGCCGAAGTGAGAAATTTAGGAGAGGTGTCCGAGTGGCTTAAGGAGCACGCCTGGAAAGTGTGTGTACGCGTTAAACCGTACCGAGGGTTCGAATCCCTCTCTCTCCGCCACAAATTGAAATCTTGATGTTGCAGATTGCGAAAGTGATCCGCGATTTCGAGGAGAGAGGGTGAGAAGCCTCGCGGTTCG
>JAWXCG010000250.1:0-7972 GCA_034440555.1 Pseudomonadota bacterium | reverse complement strand
GTGTCGGTTATCCGTGTCGGTTATCCGTGTCGGTTATCCGTGTCGGTTATCCTTGTCGGTTTTACCGGCCTGCACGCAGCAAGCAGTCTGCTTGTCACTACACAGCACCATTACAGCGCGTACTTGCTTCAGGTTGGTGCACCTATTTACCCTGTGAATCGCTGCGGACTCCGGCAGTCTAAATACATAGCTGATATGAAACACATTATTGCCATGGCATGAAGTTTGCCACGCTGCTGCACAACCACCTCTTTTTCTCACCATCGGAGTGCATATGTCCGCCCAAGCCGTCGCCGTCGAAAATGTCCTGAAGATGATCAAGGACCACGAAATCGAGTTCGTTGATCTGCGTTTTGCCGATATGCGCGGCCTGCAGCATCACGTCACCTTCCCGGCCAAGTGCATCGACGCCGGCCTGTTCGAAGACGGCAAGATGTTCGATGGCTCGTCGATCAGCGGCTGGAAGGGCATCAACGAATCCGACATGGTGTTGATGCCGGATGCGGCCACGGCTTTCATCGATCCGTTTCCAGAGCACCCGACCCTGGTGTTGATTTGCGACGTGTTGGAGCCCAGCACCATGCAGGCCTACAGCCGCTGCCCGCGCTCCATTGCCAAACGTGCCGAAGCCTTCATCAAGTCCAGCGGCGTTGCCGACACCGCATTCTTCGGTCCGGAGCCAGAGTTTTTCATCTTCGACAACGTGCGCTGGCGCAATGACATGAATGGTGCCAGCTTCGAAATTGAATCCGAAGAAGCGGCCTGGAGCTCGAACAGGAAGTTTGAAACCGGCAACAGCGGCCATCGCCCAGGCGTAAAGGGTGGCTATTTTCCCGTGGCGCCGGTGGATTCGCTGGGCGACATCCGCGGTGAGATGTGCAAAATCCTCGAGTCCGTCGGCCAGATCATTGAAGTGCATCATCACGAAGTGGCGACCGCCGGCCAGTGCGAGATCGGCATCAAGTTCAACACGCTGGTGTCCAAGGCCGATGAATTGATCACGATGAAATACGTGGTCAAGAATGTCGCCCACCGCAATGGCAAGACGGCAACCTTCATGCCCAAGCCCATAGTTGGCGACAACGGGTCTGGCATGCATGTGCACCAGTCTTTGACCAAGGGCGGACAGAACCTGTTTTCTGGTGATGGATACGGTGGCTTGTCGCAGTTGGCACTGTGGTACATCGGCGGCATTTTCAAGCATGCGCGCGCCATCAATGCCTTTACCAACTCGACCACCAACAGCTACAAGCGCCTGGTGCCGGGATTTGAAGCGCCGGTGATGCTCGCCTACTCTGCGCGCAATCGCTCGGCCTCGTGCCGCATTCCTTGGGTGTCGAGTCCGAAAGCGCGTCGCATCGAGATCCGTTTCCCGGATCCGGTCAATTCTGGCTATCTCGCCTTCACCGCCCTTCTGATGGCCGGCCTCGATGGCATCAAGAACAAGATCGATCCGGGCGAAGCCATGGACAAGGATCTTTATGATCTGCCGCCGGAAGAAGCCAAGAACATTCCGCAGGTCTGCCATTCGCTCGACCAGGCCTTGGAAGCGCTGGACAAAGACCGCGAGTTTCTCAAGGCCGGCGGCGTTTTCAGCGACGACATGATCGACGCCTACATCGACCTGAAGATGCAGGAAGTCACCAAGTTTCGCGCAGCGACGCATCCGCTCGAATATCAGATGTACTACTCGATCTGATCGTCTCGTAGTTGTATCGAAGTATGCAACGCCCGGCCCTGTTCGCCGGGCGTTCTGTTTTGAGCATGTTGTGCGAGCGGCGTGTGCCACGATGCTTTTGCTCTTTGTTCATCGTCAATCTGCCCGGCTTTCCCGACGATATCGAGCGTGTAGTGGGCGGCAACGCGTTCGGCAACAAACTCAGAGTGCGCACTCCACGGCGCGTCGCGAGGCCGGGGCAGCGTCCGCAATGTAGCTTTCGCCCTGCTCCGGCAGACGTTCGGACAGTGGGCGCATGGTGCCGGTGAGTCGCCAGTCGTAGAGCTGCGTGAAGGCGAGCACTCGCGCCACGTATTCGCGGGTTTCTTTGAACGGAATGGTCTCGATGAAGACATCGGCCGGTAGCTGTCCGCGTGCCTGAAGCCACTGCTCCACGCGATGCGGTCCGGCGTTGTAGGAAGCCGCAACCAGCCACGGCGATGATCGGAAACGCTTGCCGACTTCGGCCAGATAGCGCGTGCCCAGGCGCACGTTCAACGATGGCTGCAACAACGGCGCAGTACCGACAAAGGCGACGCCCTCGAGCTTGGCCATGCGTTGCGCAGTGCTCGGCAACAGTTGCATCAAGCCATAGGCATCGGCATGCGAGCGAGCGTCCTCGACCCAGGCACTCTCCGATCGAATCAGCCCGAACACCAGCGCCGGATCGAGACGCTGCGCCTTTGCGGCGCCCTCGATCAGCGCACGATAGGCGAGCGCGAAACGCAACTCGTAGAGTCGCTGGTCGGGAGGCGTATTCAACGCAAAAGGTGCGCGATCAAACCACGCGTGTTGATCGGCCACGGTGACGACTTCCTGTCGCGCCTGCGCGTCGAGTCGCGTCAGCAAGTGATCCCATTCGCGGTTGGCCTGACGTTTCCAGCCGATCGTGCGAAATTCAAGCGCGCGTTCCAGCCCGCGATGTCGTGTAATCACCTCGCTGCTGGACACTTTCGGCACTTCGATCGGGCACACCCGATAGGGAAGACCGAGGCGGTCGGCGGCAAGAAAGCCGTGAAAGTTAGGCGCACTTGCCAGTGCCCGCCAAGCCAGGGACGCGAGTTGCGTTTGGCCGGTCTCGTCCAGCGCGCGCGCTTGCCAGTAACGCCAACGCGGATCGGCTTGTTGCTCCGCGTCCATGCGCGCAAGTCCGGCAAGCGCGGCGGCATAATCCGCACGCGATAAGGCTTCGCGCACGCGCCATTCGCGGGTCAACGCCGTGTCTTTGCCTGCGGGTATCAGTCCCAGCCAGTCGGCGGCATCGCTTCGATAGGAATTGGCGCGATACAGCGCGATCGCGTCCAGCATGCGCGCCTTGGCCGCGTCATCAAAGGTGAAGCGGGTGCTGAACTCGCGCCATAGCGACGCTGCCAAATCATCGTCGCGACGCGCGATACGCGCAACGCCGAAGGACAATGCGTAACGGTGAGGCGCATCATCTGGCCACTTTCGTGCATTTTTGCGCTGACGCAGCGGATCGAGCAGCAGGTCGGCAAGATGGTTCACTGCAACACGGTCAGCTGCGCTCAGTGAACTGCCCAACTGGCGCAGAAAGGCGGCCTGTCCATTTTGCGCGGTGAGCCCGATGCGCTGCCAGATCAGCTCGCTGTCGAGCTTGCGCTGGGCGCGCAACCAGGAGAACACCGGGTCGCAGGCAGGCGGCTGCGATTGCGGGTTCAGCCATAGCGACTGCGCTTTTTCGGCGAGATTGGCGGTGTCCCCAGTGGCGATGCGCGCATGCAACAGGCGGCACTGCGTTTCGCGATCGGGCGCATGCAGATCCAGTGCGAGCAGGTCGGCCCAGCGCTGCGATTCGGCATAGCGCTTCGCCAGCAGTGTGCGCAAATCCGCCGCCAGATAGGTGCCATCGTGACGCGTCACGAAAGTCTCGATCTGCGCGGTCTGCGGATGCTGATCGCGCATCAACTGGACATGCTCCACCCACGGCAATAGCGGGTAGCCCTTCAGCATCCTGGCCTGATCGGTCCAGTTGTGGCCCTGTCCGGCAAGGCTATAGGCGAGCTCGAACTGTTTGCGCTGCGCGGCCAGATCCGCGCGCGCAGATGCAGGCGCGCACAAATGAGTGAGGGTAAAAAGAGCAGCCAGAAACGAGCGAAAGATTGTCATGGCGTTGATTGTAACCGTGCGCTGCGGCCGTTCCGCTGACCGGATGCGGCGCAGCGAAGACACTGTGTCGCCAGCGCGAAGGATTCGGGCCACGGATCGCCAGCGCAAAACACCGGTTGTGATTTCCGGCTGGTGTGCGCTAGGCGATCGCGCTCAGCGGCAACTCGATCTCGGCACCGATGGGCAGGTGATCGGAGACATGCAACCCGATGACCTCATAACGGCGCACCCGCAATGCCGCCGTGAACAGGATCTGATCGATCGATCGGATCGGGTCCCAGGCCGGAAACGTGGGCAGGTGCGGCGCCGGGCGCAGACGGGTGTGATCGAACAGCGGTCGCAGCGCTGCGGCGTCGGGTTCGCAGTTGAAATCGCCCATGATTACGGCGTGGCGCGCATCACCGATCACTTCGGCCAGATACTCAGCCTGGCGCTTGCGCCCGTTGGGCGTCAGCGACAGATGTGCAACGAACACACGCAGCGCATCGTGGTGCGTACCGAATCGAAGTTCGAGCACGCCGCGCCCGGGGATTCTGCCGGGCAACTTGTGCGCCAATACTTCGCTGGGTTCGATGCGCGCCAGTACACCGTTGCCGGGCGAAGCCAGGGTCAGAGCGCGATTGCGCTGGTGCGTCCAAAATGGAAAACCAGCGGATTCGGCCAGCAACTCGACCTGATGGCGGAATCCGGAGCGCAGACTGTGCGAGTCCGCCTCCTGCAAAGCGACGATATCGTAATCACCAGCGAGCTTCGCGACCGCGCCCAGATTGCCCTGTTTCTCACGGTTGGGCAGCACGCTCTGCCAGCCGCGCGTGACGTACTCACGCATCTCATTGGTCTTGGCACCGGCCTGGATATTGAAGGTCAACAGTCGTAGCAGCCGCGTCGGGGCGGGCGTGCTCATGGACAGAAGTGCGGGCAGGACATGGGTGGATTGTGCCGGGCCGGGTAGCTCCTGTCTAAGAACTTGCGGTCTACAATCGTGAACTCTCTTCGCCCACACCCAGCGGATTCCTCGTGACCGACCTTGAATACCTGCGACCACCGCTGCTGACTGCGTTGCATCAGATGCAGCTGGCGGTCGACGAGCAACGCGTCACGCTGTGGTTGGAGTACCTGGCCCTGCTCGAACGCTGGAACCGTACCTACAATCTGACGGCAGTGCGTGACCCGGCCGAGATGTTGACGCGGCATCTGCTTGACTCCCTGGCCATGGCCGCGCATTGGACCGAGAGCGAAATCGCCGACATGGGTGCGGGTGCCGGTCTGCCCGGGGTGCCGTTGGCGATCCTTTACCCGGAGCGGCACGTGGTACTGATTGAGTCGAACGGCAAGAAGGCGCGCTTTCTGCGTGAGGCAAAGCGCGTGTTGAAGCTCGATGCAGTCGAAGTGGTGGAACAACGCGCCGAGGCCTATGTGCCGCTACGACCGCTGGTTGCTGCGACCGCGCGCGCCGTGGCGCCGATCGCGGCGTTGGGCGGATGGTGCCACGACTGGTTGGTCGAGGGCGGTCGTCTGCTGGCGATGAAGGGGCCAGGTTATCGCGACGAACTGGGCGCCCTGCCGACTGGCTTCGAGCTTGATTCAGTCGCGCAACTGAGCGTGCCGGGTTTGGATGGCGAGCGCGTGCTGGTAGTGTTGCGCAAGTCGTCTGCGTCCTGACAGATCCCAGCCAACGCCCGGAGTTAAGCGTTTTAGCCCGGTCGCCGGTCACGGGCGGGCGCGGCGTGCCCGACATCGACCAGGGCGGAGCCGCCCTGCTCTGCGCATCTGGGCTAAACTCCCCGGCCCCGCGCCTGAGTGTGCGGCTCGAACGAAGCACTATTCATGACCCGCATCATCGCAGTGGCCAATCAGAAGGGCGGCGTAGGCAAGACCACGTCGGCGGTGAACCTTGCCGCGGCATTGTCCGAAGCGCGCCGCAAGGTGCTGTTGGTCGATATGGATCCGCAGGGCAATGCCACTATGGCCTCTGGCGTCGACAAGGCAAGGGCCAAGCCCAATGCCTGCGAGGTGCTGCTTGAGGAAGTAACGGCGGAGCGCGCCATCGTCAGCACCACTGGCGGTTACGATCTGATTCCCGGAAGCAGTGATTTGACCGCTGCCGAGATCAAGATGATGGATGAGATCGCGCGCGAGACGCGGCTGCGCAGTGTGTTGGCGCCAATCGCTGCGCGTTACCACTTCATTCTGATCGACTGCCCGCCGTCGCTGAGCCTGCTGACGCTCAACGCGCTGACCGCGGCCAACAGTGTGCTGGTGCCGATGCAATGCGAGTACTTTGCGCTTGAGGGTTTGACCGCTCTGCTCAACACCATCAAAGCGGTGAAGACGCGGCTCAATCCGGAGCTGGAGCTTGAAGGCATCCTGCGCACCATGTACGACGTACGCAACAATCTTGGCAACGATGTCTCCAACCAGCTGGTGAAGCATTTCGGTGACAAGGTATTTCGCACCGTGGTGCCGCGCAATGTACGTCTGGCCGAGGCGCCCTCACACGGTTTGCCGATCTCGCAGTATGACCGGGAGTCACGCGGCGCGATCGCCTATCTTGGCCTTGCTGGCGAGATGTTGCGGCGCGAACGCGGCGCCAAAACGGATGCGCTGGCCAGCTAGATTTGGGTAGCGTCTGCGCGAGCCAGTTCGCTGCTCCTGCCCCGGTCGAACCAAAACGAATTCAAGGAAACGCCATGGCAGCAAAGAAACGTGGATTGGGACGCGGGCTGGATGCACTGCTCGGCATCGATACTTCCGCCGAGAGCGCTGAAGGCGCCGGTGGCGAGTTGCGCGCGTTGCCTGTGGCCCAGCTGCAGCCAGGCCGCTATCAGCCGCGCACTGGCATGGATCAGGAGCGTCTGGCGGAACTCGCCGAGTCGATCAAGGCGCAAGGTGTTATTCAGCCCATTGTCGTCCGCGAGATAACGCGCGGCCGCTTCGAGATCATTGCCGGCGAGCGCCGTTGGCGCGCTGCGCAATTGGCCGGCCTGTCGGAGATTCCGGCGGTGGTACGCGAAGTCGCCGATCAGGCGGCAATCGCGATGGCGCTGATCGAGAATATCCAGCGCGAGGATCTCAGTCCTTTGGAAGAAGCCGCCGCGCTGAAGCGACTGATCGAAGAATTTTCCTTGACGCATCAGGACGCCGCTGGAGCAGTTGGTCGCTCGCGCGCCTCGGTGAGCAATCTGCTGCGCCTGCTGGACCTGCCCGAAGCGGTGCGCATTCTGCTTGAAAAACATCGGCTCGAGATGGGCCATGCGCGCACGCTGATTACATTGCCGCCGGCTCAGGCCACACAACTGGCCTTGCAGGCCGCCGACAGTGGCTGGAGCGTGCGCGAACTCGAGGATCGCGTGCGGCAATTGCAAGCCGGCCGCAGCGACACCAAATCGCCGGTCAAGGACGGCGCGATCAAGCGCAAGTCGGATCCGGATATCGAGGCGCTGGAACGCGACCTCTCGGAGCGGTTGGCGACTCGCGTTGCGGTCCAGCACGGGCGCAATGGCCGCGGCAAATTGGTCATCGCGTATCACAGTCTGGACGAGCTGGACGGCATCCTTGAGCGCATCCGTTGACGGCGCACCCAGCGCAGGGCACCGCGAACTGTTGAATCGATCACTGCGCCTGGACGCGAGTAGAGCGAGAATCGTAGGCATGTCTCAGCGCGTCGCCATCGCCATGATATTGCTGGTCGGCTCGGGCGTGCTGCAAGCACAGTGCGTGCCGGGACCGAACTACCACTGCGTCGAAATTTCCGGTTTGGCCTATGTGCCCAATGTCTTGACGGTGATCGAAGGCGACACAGTCGAGTTCGCAGCCAGCAGTTTTCATCCGCTGCGGCAGGTGATCAATCCGTTTCCGAGCACCACGCCGGTTCCCGGCGGATTCTTGTGCGAGGGCACGCCGTGCATTCGGTTGATGGGAGTCCGGCAGATGCCGGCGTTCCACTTTATTTGTACCAACCACATTCAGGCCGTGATGCGCGGCGATATCACCATCGTGCCGCGCGCGCTGTTTGCGGGCGGCTTCGAAGACTGATCAAGCCGACGCGCGCGATTGCCGCCGCGACCCCGGTTTAACAGTTGTGAATTCGGACTGTTGTGAAATCGGACTGTTGTGAAATCGGACTGT
>JAWXCG010000249.1:0-16305 GCA_034440555.1 Pseudomonadota bacterium | reverse complement strand
TGGCGTCGCCGATCGTATCGCGGGCGGCGACCAACAGCTGGTTGGCATTCAGGGCGACCAGGGGTTCGGCGAAACCGCTGTCGATGCCGGCAACAAATTCGACTGCCAAACGCGTGCCCGCCGGCGAGCCGTCGCTGACCCATAACTCGCCACCACGATCGGCAGTGCTGGCACGAAACCACGCGCGACCATCGTAGGCGACCAGGCGATCGGGTGCGCTGGAAGGCAGGCTGGGTTCGATATCCGCAACCAACACCGCGCTGGCCCCGGTAGACAGCCAGAGTTCGCGACCGCTTCCGGATGACTTGCCGGAAACAACACGCGCCCGTCGCCGAGCGCGGCCGAGTCGGCATTGAAGAAGCCGGCAGGAAAGCTCGACATCTGCGGCCCCGCTCCGGTTTCAATGTCCGCCAGTCGCTCGATGACCTGGGCGCCGACCGCGTCAGTCAGCAGAAGTCCAAGCAATGCAAAAGATGAGTAGCGCATTCGTGAGCCCCTGTCCCGGTGTTACTTTTCTAACCCGGAATTCAGGTCAAGCCAGCCACGCGCGCGGCGCCGGCGCTGGGTGCATACAGGTCGCTGCAACCAGCGTTGCGGCTGTGCATCGCACATCGGTTGTAGTTCCGCCGACGGCAGCGGTTGCGGCACCAGCGGTTGTGGCAGCGGTGCTGGCGATGGCGTTGATGGTGGCAGCAGTGGCCGTGGCGGAGACTAACTCTCAGCGAATATGTCGTCGTGCTGAGCGCTCTTTTTCAGGATAGTTTTCTGAAATGTGCAAATCAGCGGCCGGAGCAAGATTGCAATGGCCACAGCCTGAAAGGTCCGTTGTCGAGGCAGTGCTGCGCTTGTCGCCGCATCGCTTTGACGCATTCGAGCGAACCGGCGAATCGCCTGTCCTGCCGATCTTGTGTCTGCGGCTTACCGGGTGCAGACCACAAGCTGGTGGCAGTTGCCTGCGCCGCTGGTTCTATACTGCGTCATGCAAGACGGTTGAGTCCTCATGGGTGATGCGATGCAGCTGCTTGAACATTCTCGTCGAAGTGTCCAGCTTCGGGCGCAGGCGGCCGCACGGCGGACGGCGCATCGGCCGCGTTTGTCGATCGCTTCGCCCGGCGTTGCCGGCTGAGCGAGCACAGCATGTGATCTCGCCAGCGCAACGACTGCTCGAACCCGGGGCCCTGCTGCAAGGGGCTCTGTTCCGCGACCTGCTTGGTTCGCGCGAGATCGCGCTCGAGCCGGGCAAGCGCCTGGGCGTGTTCCGGCTGATACGCGAGATCGGACGTGGCGGTATGGGTGTGGTCTGGCTCGCCGAGCGCGATGACGGCGAATACAGTCAGCAGGTCGCGATCAAGTGCATTGTCGATCGCGGCAGCGAGCGCGGCGTCGAGCTGTTCCGGCGCGAGCGACAAATACTTGCGGAACTGGGCCACCCCAATATTGCGCGTTTGCTCGACGGAGGTCGCGGCGATGATGGCTTATTGTGGTTCGCGATGGAGCTGGTCGAAGGCGTTGCGATCGATCGGCATGCGCGCGAGGGTGGGCTTTCGCTTGATGCACGGTTGCGGTTGTTCATGGCGGTGATTGATGCCGTCAGCGTCGCCCACGCGCGACTGGTGATACACCGCGACATCAAACCCGGCAACGTCCTGGTCGACGCGGATGGGCGCGCCAAATTGCTCGATTTCGGCATCGCCGCGCTTGCTGATGATGACGCTGCCGCGCGTGCCTATTCACCGGGCTGGGCGAGTCCTGAACAGCAGGCAGGCGGCAGTGTCGGTACCGCCTCCGATCAGTATCAGCTCGGGCTGCTGTTCGATGCCATGCTCAGACGTGACGAGAGTTCAACGGCCCCGCGTGCTGCCGGCATGCGTCACGATCCGGCAAGCTGGATCGAGATGCCGCAGTATCGCCAGCAGGAGCTGCGCGCAGTGCTTGCGCGCGCCTGCGCAACGGCCACCGAGGCGCGCTACCAATCGGTTGCGGAACTCGGCCGCGAGTTGGAGCGAATGCTTGAGAAACGCCCGGTCAGCGCGATGGGGCGACGCTTCGCTTATCCCCTCGCGTGTGCCATGCGTCGTCGGCCCGGTGTGTTTGTCGCCACTACCGCTGCAGTGCTGTTGATTGTGGTGTTGGTAAGTGCATTCACCTGGCGGCTGGCGCGAGAACGTGACACCAGTCGCATCGAGGCTGCGCGCGCCGAAGCGATCAAGGATTTTCTCGTCGGCCTTTTTCGCGATGGCGATCCTACGCGGGGCAGCGACCCCGATCTGTCGGCACGCGCGCTGATTCAGGCAGGTGTTTTGCGAGTGGAAGTCGATCGATCCTTGCCGGCGGACGCGCGCTGGGAACTGATGCAATTGCTCGCAGACATCCAGCTGCGGCTTGGTGATGGTGAACACGCAGCGGCACTGCTTGAACGGATCGATCGTTCCAAGCTTGAACCGGGCGATTACGCCGAACTGGAGGGTCGTCTTGACGCCTTGCGTGGCAGGCCCAACGATGCCTTGCGTCACCTCACCGATGCACTGGTACATGAAAATACGCCAGAGCGTCAGCTATTGCTTGCCCGCGCAGAAAGCGATGCTGGGCAGAGCGCCGAGGCGGCCAAAAGGTTGGAAGCATTGTTGCGCGACGCGCCGCAGCTACCCGATGCGCTTGCGGCGAGCGCATGGGTCGGGCTCGGTGTGCTGCGCTGGCGCGATGGCAGGCCCAAGGATGCACTGCTTGCGTACGACCGCGCGCTGGAGCGCGCAAAGCGTGCCTCGGAATCGGTGTCGCCGGTGGCGCTGCGCATCAACAAGGGTCTCGCATTGATCGATCTGGGTCGCTTCGATGAGGCTCTGGCAGAATATGAGAAGGCCGAAAGCGAACTGACCCGCTTTCCAAACTTCAAGCATCAAGGCCTGATTCTGCAGAACCGCGGCATGGCTTTGTATCGGCGTGGTGACGTTGACGATGCGCAAGATGTCTGGACGATTTTGCTTGGACTGGTTGACGACGGTGTCAATCCTGGGGTTGAAGCGAGCACGGTGCACAACCTTGCCTCGACTGCCGACAGCGTTGGCGATCCGGTGGCTTCGATCGACTACTCGTTGCGCGCCCAAGCGCTGCGCGAACAGCTCGGCGATGCTCCGAGCGCTTTGTCTTCGCGTATCAATGTGATCGCAAAGCTTTATTCTGTCGGGCATGCCGAGGCCGGCGTGCGCATGGCTGCCGAGGCTATGGCTCGTGCGCAAAAGATGCAGCGGCCAGATCTTGAGGCGCGGGCTCGGCTGGGCGGGGCGACCAGCGGCTGTGTACTTGAACGGCAAGGCTGCGTCGCGTCTCTCGAGGCATCGGCGGCGCAATTCGCCAAGCAGGGCAATCAGGTAAAACTGCTCGAAACCCTGGAGAAGCTTGCGCTGGTGGCGTTTGAACAGCGCGACCAGGCGACGTTGGAACGAACAATTGCGGCCTTCAGCGCCGCGATCGGCGCATCCAGCGATGCCGGGCTGAGTTCGCGCATTGGATTGCTGCGTGTGTTGGTGACACGTGATCCGCTAGCGATCGCCGCGCGGGCAAAAGACGAATGGCGCGCGCGTTACGCGCTTGTCCTCCTCGCCATCGGGCGCGGCGACGTGGGCGCAGCCCAGCGTGAGCTCGCGTTGCTGACGACTGAGCAGTCTGACCGGTACTGGCTACTGCACGAGCGCGTTGCGCTTTTGGCCCGGGATGCGCCAAACGCGGCGCGGGCACGTGCCGAACGCGCGAAGTTGCGCGAACAGGTGCAGGCCTTGCTGCGCCGCGCCTGAATACTTCAGAAGTCGCACGAATTCAGTGCCACTTGCATCGCGTCGCTAGCGTAAAACACAACGCCAAGCCAAAAGTTTGCTCCCTCCCCGATGTTTGTGGGTAAGGACGGTCGCTTGCGGGCGGCGGGGTGAGGGAGCATACGCCCGCCTGACTATCATGCTGCGGATGCTGCTTCCCGCAGCATGATAGTCAGTGCGGTGCGCGCCCCAAGGACTTGCGCCGCTGCAAGTCGATCGTGCCGCGCTTGGTCAGGCGCCAACCACTGATGCTCTGCTCAATCAGCCCTAGACTGCGCAGTCGTTGCAGCGTGTCTTCTTCTATTGTGCCACCAGACTGACCGCGTCCCAGTCCCTCCAGCGCTATCAGTTCGTGCTTGCGAATCGGTGCGCCGCTCATACTGGCTGCCTCGCTGGTGGTTGCCTGGTTTCGGGATTGTCGCCTAGTGCGCGCCGCGACTACCGTCCGACGAAGGCGCATCAGTGAACCAAACCAACAAAGCCTGAACGCCCTCTTTCAGCATCCTCGCTCACACGGCATTGTGCAACCAACCTATGTCGCGCTGGCGCATTTTCGGATCAACCGCAATCAACTCGTCGCTATGCCACCACCCGCGCGTGCAGCAATCACCAGACTTCGTAGTGCGCCCTTGGGGTCGGATGCTTTGCGCGGTGCAATTCGAGTTCGATACGCTTGCGTTATTCGGTAAGCGCCTGTCATCGCGTAGAATCCTGAGTTCCCAACACCACGGTCTATTGACGTGCGCATCCGGCAACTTCCAGAAATCCTGATCAACCAGATCGCCGCGGGAGAGGTGATTGAGCGGCCCGCTTCAGTGGTCAAGGAATTGGTCGAGAACAGTCTCGATGCCGGTGCCACGCAAATCGATGTGGACCTCGAAGCAGGTGGTGTCAAGTTGATCCGGGTGCGTGACAATGGCGGTGGCATCGATGCCGACGACCTCTCGTTGGCGCTCACACGGCATGCGACCAGCAAAATCGCCTCGCTTGACGATCTGGAGTCGGTACGCAGCATGGGATTTCGCGGCGAGGCATTGCCGAGCATTGCTTCGGTATCGAGGTTTCGCATCGTGTCGCGTCCTCGCGGCACGGCCCTCGCGCATGCGATCGAAGCTGACAATGGTCACCTCTCCGAAGTAAGGCCGGCACAGCATCCCGAAGGCAGTACGGTGGAGATGCGTGAGCTTTTCTTCAATGTACCGGCGCGACGCAAATTTCTCCGTGCGGAGCGAACCGAACTCAGCCATATCGAGGATAGCCTGCGCGCGATGGCGCTGGCGCGACCAGAAGTAGCGTTTTCGCTCAAACACAATGGTCGGGAAATGCTGCGCGATGGCGTCAGCGAAGGTTCACCAGAAGCGCGTGTCGATGCCATGCTGGGAGAGGACTTCCTGGCCAACAGCCTGCGTATCGAGCATGCCGGTGCTGGCATGTTGTTGCACGGCTGGGTAGGGCTGCCCACTGCGTCGCGTTCGCAGGCTGACCGTCAGTACTTCTTCGTCAATCGCCGCCTGGTGCGCGACAAAGTGGTCGCGCATGCGGTGCGGCAGGCATACGCCGATGTGCTGTTTCATGGCCGCCATGCTGCGTTTGTGTTGTTCCTCGACATTGATCCGCTGCAGGTGGACGTGAATGTGCACCCGGCGAAAGCCGAGGTACGCTTCCGCGAATCTAGGTTGGTGCATGACTTTCTATACCGTACCTTGCATGAGGCACTGGCCCACACCCGCGCCGGCATGGCTGGGAATGCACAAACGCCAATGGGCGAAGCGTCAAGCTCGCGAATAGCTGGATCGATGTTTGCGCGGGCGTTTGCATCGGCACCGATGCAGAGTGGGCTGCGACTCGGCGCGGCTGAGCCAATGGCGGCCTACGCTGCGCTGTATGCGACTGCTCCCGGGAGCGGGTCGACGCTGCAGGGGTTGGATGATCCGAGCCGATTGGACGCGCCAGATGCCGCCGCCGCCGAGATGCCTCCGCTGGGATTTGCCATCGCGCAGTTGCATGGGATTTATGTGCTGGCGCAAAATGCCCAAGGGCTGATCATGGTCGATATGCACGCAGCGCATGAGCGCATCACTTATGAGCGCTTGAAAGCCGATCAGGCCTGTGGTGCCATTCCCTCGCAGTTATTGTTGGTGCCCATCAGTCTGGGTGTAAGTCAGCGCGAAGCCGATGCGGCTGAGATGCAAATGGTGCAACTGGCGGCGCTCGGATTCGAGCTGACGCGAAGCGGGCCGCAGCGCGTCAGCATCCGGCGCATCCCGCTGGTGCTGGAGGGCGCCGACGTCGAACGCCTGATGCGTGATGTGCTCGCCGAGTTTGCGCTGCATGAAAGTTCCCGACGACTGGAAGAAGTTCAGAATGAGATTCTGTCTACTATCGCCTGCCACGGCTCGGTGCGCGCCAATCGCCGGCTCAGCATCACCGAAATGAATGCTTTGCTGCGCCAGATGGAAGCAACTGACCGTTCCGCGCAATGTAATCATGGACGTCCAACCTGGGTCTGTATGAGCATGAACGAGCTGGATCGAATGTTCAAACGTGGCCAATGAATTATTCAGAAGGAATTTACTCATGCCCCGCAGAATTCTTTTTGCACTGTCCGCCAGCTTGATAGCGGCGGCCTGCAGCTCATCGACTGCACCGAAACGCGATGAACCCATGACATCGCCGGCACCGGTTGCGGCCGAAGCTTCTGAGCACGAATCGGCAATCATGGCGTGGCGCGAGACCCGCGTTGGCAACCTGCGCAAACCCGACGGTTGGTTGTCGCTGGTCGGCCTGCATTGGTTGAGCGAGGGCGAGCAAAGCGTCGGATCTGCTGCCGACAACAGTATCGTGCTGGCCACCGGGCCGCAGCGTCTGGGTGCGATCGAAGTAGCACAGGGGAAAGCGACATTCGTACCGGATGCCGCTGCGCGTGATGTGCGCGTGCAGTCCCTGCAAGCGGAGGCGTGGGCTGATGCGAGTGCGGAAGTTGATTCGGGTTACCTGATGGAGCCGGAGAGCGGCAGCGCACCTGGGCGTATCCTGATCGGCACCGACGCCAGCGTTGCACTGATTGAGCGCGGCGGCAAACTGGCGCTGCGGGTCAGGGATGCCAATGCGCCAACACGCAAGGGTTTTTCGGGCATCGACTACTACGACATCGATCCGTCATGGCGCGTCGAGGCTGTTTGGACCGCGCACTCGACGCCGCACAAGTTCGAGATTCAGACTGTGATCGGGACCATCGAGGAGATGCCTAATCCCGGTTACGCCAGTTTCAATCGCGATGGCAAGGAATACCGACTTTATCCGGTACTCGAAGAAGGGACGGACGAGTGGTTCTTCATTTTCGCCGACCGCACCAGTGGCCGCGAGACCTATGGTCCCGGCCGCTTCTTTTACGCCGCGCCTGCAGTCGACGGCGGCAAGATCGTGCTCGATTTCAACAAGGCGTACAACCCGCCGTGCGCATTCAGCGAGTATTCGACGTGCCCGTTACCGCCACCGGAAAATCGTCTTGATCTCGCGGTTAGGGCCGGCGAGAAGAAGTATCGGGGTCACTAGTCCGCAGGTGCAGTGAGGCGTTGCGTGCTCGATGAACTCTGCCGTGCCATGCCATCGACGAAGCCGCGGCTATGCGACTGTGAGCGGTCGCCATTGGCGCTCTGCGTCCGCGGCTGCGTCCCAGTCGTACAGCGCAATCATTCGGCGCCGAATTTGGGTTTGCGACGCTGCAGAAACGCAGCAGTGCCCTCGCGCATGTCGGCAGTGGCGGCACAGATCCCGAACGCCTGGGATTCGTAGTCGAGTCCAACATCGATCGACGCTTCGCCACCCAGCACCACGGCATTGAGCACGCCGTTCAGAGCCTGCGTTGCCGAGGCCGCCAGTTGTGCGGCGACACGCGCGACTTCGGTGTCGAGTTGATCGACGGGCACAACACGGGTCAGTACGCCAAGTTCCAGCGCGCGCGCCGCAGTGATCGTCTCGCCGAGCAGACACATTTCCAGCGCTGCGCCGCGGCCTACGAGCCGCAGCGGGCGCTGAGTGCCGCCAAATCCTGGCAGCACGCCGAGATTGATCTCGGGCTGGCCGAACTTGGCGTTATCGCTGGCAATGCGCAGATGGCAGGCCATGGCCAACTCCATTCCACCGCCGAGCGCGAAGCCATTGATGCGCGCGATCACCGGCTTGCCCAGGCGCTCGATTCGAGTCATCAGCACCTGCCCGTAGCGAGAAAACTCCAGTGCCTGAACGCCGTTCAGCTGCGCCAATTCGGAAATATCTGCGCCGGCGATAAACGCCTTCGGACCCGCGCCGGTGATCACCACAACGCGCACGCCGGCATCTTCGCCGGCCTCCTCAACGGCAACGCGCAATTCGCTGATGGTCAGTCGATCGAGCGCATTGAGCTTGTCAGGGCGATTGATCGTGATGGTGCGCACCGCTTGCCGCGTGTCGATCAGAAGGTTTTGAAAATTCATGGCGACTCCAGGAAATGCGGGGCACAGATTGTAATGGTCAGCCGGCCAAGAGCAGGATTTGCACCGACAACAGCACATTGCTTTCGCCCAACAATCGGGGCCAAAACTGCTTCTTTATCGGGAACTTCTGTCATTATTGAGTGTCCATGACGCGTGGCGTGGCGACTCGGGCCGGTGTTCTGTAGAATGCCGGGCCTTTCGCCCTGCGCGAATTGTTTCCCACCTGGAGAATCCCATGATGTTGCGTTTTGGTGCCGTCGCTCTGGCGGCCTTGATTGCGGGCAATGTTGCCGCGCAGGATACTGCTTCCGAAAAAGGTAAGCTCAGCTACGCGATCGGCTACGAGATCGGCAGTGATTTCGTCGAAAAGAAGATGGACGTCGATGTAGCCACGGTGTTGCGCGCGATTCAGGACGGCTATGCCAAGCGTCCGGCGGCGGTTCCTGCGGCGGATATGCGCGCTGCCCTGGAAAAAATGAGCGAAAAGCTCAAGACCGAGGCAATGGCCAAGTACGAAACGCTGGCCAAGGCCAATAAGGCCAAGTCCGACAAGTTCATGGCTGAGAACAAGATCAAGAAGGGCATCGTCACTCTGCCCAGCGGCATTCAATACCGCGTCATCGAAGATGGCACCGGCAAGCGCCCGTTGAAGAACAGCGAAGTGAGCGTGCACTATCGTGGCTCGCTGTCGAGTGGTCTGGAATTTGATTCCTCGTTTGCCCGCGGCGTGCCGGCAGCATTCAAGGTCGACGCTGTACTCAAAGGCTGGCAGGACGTATTGCCGATGATGAAGGTCGGTGATCACTGGCAGATCTTCCTGCCGCCGGAGCACGCCTATGGCATGCGCGGTCAGGGTCCGATCGGACCGAACGAGGCGTTGGTGTTCGAGATCAAGCTGATCGACGTCAAGTAACAATCGACGTCAGGTAACAATCGACGTCATTTGCAGGTTGACGACTCGATATTTCTGATCGAAATTGTGGGCCGGTGCCGAAGGGTGCCGGCCTTTCGTTTATGTGCGGCGCGCTGGTTCCTTTTCCGGCAGTCGTATGGTGATGGCGTTCGTCGAGCCGGATCGAAAGCGATACCGCGTCGACTGCGGCAAGTATGGGTTGCGGAGAATCACGCGCATGGGCTTTTTTATCAGCAGCTACAATCGTCCGATGATCACGCCGTGCATCAGCGTTTGTACTCTGCGAGAGGATGGCCTGTGCGAAGGTTGCCTGCGCACAGGCGACGAAATCTCCGCTTGGGGCAGCATGGCCGAAGAAGAACGGCAGCGCGTGATGTACGAGTTGTTGCCTGAGCGGCGCGTGCGCACAGGTAGCGATGGTGGCTGAACTCCTGATTCAGCGCATCATGTCGGCTCTGCATGCCCTCGACGCTGCACCGACGGGGCCGGGTTGGAATCAAGCCGATGTGGGTGACCTGTTCTCAACCGGGAAGCCGCGTGTGGAAGCTGCGGTGCTTGTGGGATTGATCGAGCGCGGAGCGAAGTTGACGGTGTTGTTGACGCAACGTACTGACCATCTTTCGCAGCATGCGGGTCAAATCAGCTTTCCCGGTGGGCGAATCGAAGCCAGCGACACCGGGCCGAGCGCAGCCGCAATTCGTGAAACCTTCGAGGAAGTGGGCGTCGACGGGCGCTGGATCGAGCCCTTGGGTTTTCTCGATCCACTCGAGACCATTACCAACTTTCGCATTGTGCCGATGGTGGCAAGGTTGCGACCCGGATTTCAGCTGCGCCCGGATGGCAATGAAGTTGCCGATGTCTTCGAAGCGCCGCTGTCGTTTTTTCTGGAACCCAACCATGCGCGCATTCGCGAAGTCGAGTTTCGCGGGCGCATGCGCACGATTCATGAGTTTGAAGTCGAGGGGCGTCGCGTCTGGGGCGCGACCGCCGCAATGTTGATCAATCTACGCACTCGACTCACACTACTGGCATGAGCAAATCTGCCGACATCTACGATACGCTGATTTCTGCCAGCGACCTTGCTGCCCATATCTCGCGCCACGATTGCTCGCGACACAATTGGCTGGTGGTGGATTGCCGATTCGATCTCGCCGACACCGGATCAGGTGAGCGCGAGTACCTTTCCGGACATATTCCGGGCGCGGTCTATGCGCATCTTGATCGCGATCTTTCCGACCATTCGCGCGCGGGCATGGGACGACACCCGTTTCCCGGCGATGGCGATTTCTCGAATTTATTGTCACGATGGGGCGTGCAGCGGGACACTCAGGTGGTTTGTTACGACGCCAGCAACGGTACGACGGCAGCGCGCCTGTGGTGGATGTTGCAGGCGACGGGTCACAGCGCGGTTGCGGTGCTGGATGGCGGCATTGCCGCATGGCGATCGGCCAGAGGTGCGATCGAAATCGAGGTACATGGTCGGCCCGTCAAACCGGTGCAGGTGCAGTTCAATGCACGACGATTCGTCGGTTTCGAGGAAGTGGCGGCATTGCAATCGTCCAATGCGTTGATGATGGTGGATGCGCGAGCAAGCCCCAGATTTTGTGGCGATGTCGAACCGCTTGATCCAGTGGCAGGGCATGTACCCGGCGCGCTGAATCGTCCATGGACAGAAAACACCTTGGCCGACGGCCGCTTCAAGGCGGTCGAGCAATTGCGCGTCGAGTTCGACGCACTGTTGCATTCAAGATCGCCGGAAGCCGTCGCGCATATGTGTGGGTCCGGAGTCACTGCGTGTCATAACATCCTGGCCATGCACCACGCCGGCCTGCCCGGCGCCCGACTGTTCGCGCCGTCATGGAGTGGCTGGATCAGCGACGCGAGTCGCCCGATCGCGCGCAGATAGCACCATGGAAAATTAGACGGAGTGCATTGGTCGGTGCAGCTTCAGGCGCGATGCGGGTGCTGGTCGACTTTGATCAGGGAACTGCCTAAGCCTGACAGCGTCGCTGGTGTTGACTGCGCGCTATCGACCCAAAGCAGTCACCGTCACCCATGGCGAACGGCCCGGGCGCGCGCCCCCCAGCCTATGAGCGACGATTCGACCCCCACACTTCACCACTACTCTTGCCCCTGAATCGCCATGTTCGCAATGCATCATCGCGGCAACGCCTTTCGGCGACTTGTGAGACTCGCATTGATGAAACATCTTCAACTGTTTACCCTCGGCGCTGCCCTGTTGGGGCTCGCACCGGCAGCCTCGTTTGCGAACGACAGGGCCATCTCGGTGGCTGCGCCCGGTGGTTTTCGCGAAGTGCCGGTCTGGCCGGAGGGGTCCGCCATTCTGCAGCAAGGCATCAAGTTGCTCGCAGAAGAGAAGAATGCAAATACGCATCCTTCGCTGCTGATCTATGCCCCTGCTGCACCGTCCTCGCGCGCCGCGGCGCTGGTGTTCCCTGGAGGCGGCTACAAGGCCGTGGCTGTCGGTCCGCTGAGCACGATCGGCCTTGACGGCGTGGATGTTTGCCGATGGCTGACGGACGCAGGTGTCACGTGCGTGCTGGTCAAATATCGAGCGCCCAATACCGGCTGCAATTGGAATCCGATCACCCGCCGGCACGACGCGCCCGACATCCCAATGGCGTTGCAGGACGCGCAACGGGCAATGTCCATCATCCGCTATCGAGCCGACGAATTGGGCATCGATCCGAAAAAGATCGGCGTGCTCGGCTTCTCCGCTGGCGGCAACCTCGCTGTGCTTTCGAGCACGGCCTTCAAGCGCCGCGTCTACGAACCGATCGACGAGATGGACCAAGTAAGCCTGCGCCCGGACTTCGCAATTCCCGTGTATCCAGGCCACATGACGATGGAGCACAAGAACAAATTGCCGAGAAACGTCGCGGCGCAGGAATTGAACTCCGACATCGAGGTGTCTCCGGACATCCCCCCGACCCTGCTCATCCACGCGAAGGACGACCCGGTCGACCCCATGCACTATTCGCTCGTCTACGAACGCGAACTCAGGAAAGCCGGCGCGAATGTGACGCTTAACCTATATGAGAATGGTGGACATGCGTTCGGCGTGAGAAGGCAAGGGGCGGATTCGGATCGTTGGACGGAGGACGCGCTGGCGTGGCTGAGGAAGATCGGCATCCTCCGACGAAGCCATCGCTAGCCGCTGGCTGCGCTGGTTTCTGATATCACGCGCATGCACAAGATGTCTGCTTCTGGCCGAACTTCGCCACAGCGCTTTCCGGCCCTGAAGGTCCGCGTCGAGTCACACCTCGGTCTGATCGGTCAGTTCAAGTGCATCGTCCAGTTCAACCCCTAGGTAGCGGACTGTGCTCTCGATATTGGTGTGCCCAAGGATCAATTGCACTGCGCGCAGATTTCGAGTGCGACGATAGATCAGCGCTGCCTTCCTCCGCCGCATCGAGTGAGTTCCGTAGCAAGCGCCATCCAGTCCAATGTCGTGGATCCACTGGTGGACGACACCGCTACTGAAAGATCGCGGCAGTGCAGGCGCTGGCGCCGCTAGCGCCACACATGATATCCAGCATGGAGAGCAGAACGTCCCAGTCGACTTCTCTGTCGTGCAACTGTTCGCGCACGACCGCTAACTTCCGCTTTCGGGAGGGCAATCAATGTCCGCTTCTGGCCGAAAGCGGCCGGTCAGGATCAGCAGCCTGATCAGGCCACGCCGGCAAGCCATGACACTGACTTGGTGTCCGCTATAGTCTGCGAACACTCAGGTTTACAATCCGCGGCAACCGGGAGAAAACTGATGCGCGTGTTATGGCAGGTATTGTCCGCTCTCATGTTTATTTTCAGCGTAGCCACGGCCGGCGCGACGGAATCAGCCATCGATCGCTCTGATCATGAGCGCAGGGGCGCCGTAATCCAGAAATTTGTCACCGCGGTTTATCAGGCTAGCGTCGATGACTCCGGAACGACAACCGAGGCGGCAATGCGCAGGTGGATCGACAAGGCATCGGATGAGGATCTGGCGGCCATTGCGAATCCTATTGCCCTCGGCGATCATACGATGTCGATGCTTGCGCAGATCATTTCGCAGCAATCGGCGGATGTCGATGCGCTTGATTTGAGCACGCTTGCAGATACCGTCGACGCTCGCATGCCTTTGCTGCGAGAAGACGCTAGCTGGCAGGCAATGCGCGCCGGCATTGCCATGCGGGCGGGACAATTGGAGCGTGCGCGCGAGTACGTCAAGCGCGCGCAGGGCCATACGGAGACCCTTTGCGGAGCAGTTTGCGCGCCGGCAATCGTGAACTGGATCGCCACCGGCAAGGTCTCGGAAGTTGATCTGGTTGCAGGTACCGGGATTTCAGATCTGTTCGATGAACGCTCAGCTGCATGTCTCAACGCAGATCCGCATTCCATGGGCGAGATGCACGCTGTTTCAGTATCCGCTTTGGTGTTGGCCAGCGAAGGAGCGGCTGTGGCGGCGCGCGCCGAACTGATGCAGTGGTGGCCCAAGGCACTGCGCGGCTGCAACGACTATGCAGACAACGACCGGCTGAGCAAGCTGCTGGATGCCAGCTATTCTCGTGAGCAACTGCACAGCGCGCTGATCGGTGCCGAGTAGTCGCTGATTGATTCCGTGCCCGCGGCGCTGCCGTTTTTGGGCGTGAAGCTGCGCTTGCCCAGCAAGGAATGTGACTTTGCGCTGGATGCGAGTTGCACCCAAAAGAGTAGGCCGCTGACCACCGAAACCGCGCATCGGCTGGTGGCAATGCTGCGCGCCTCCAGCGATGCATTTGCCCCGATTGGGCAGTGCCATGCGCCGCCAAGCGAATCGGACAAAGCAAAAATCGAGCGTCTGGCGAAGGTCTATCAAAAGGATATTGAAACAGCTGCCAAGCTCGGAGCGGCCGAAGGATTGAGCGCCGTGCGCGAAATACTGGCGAAGCCTGATTTGGCGCTGCTGACGTGGCAGATCAGCGCCTACGGGCTCGACGACGCATTGACGCGGTGGGCGCACGGCGAATTTGCAGCCGAAGCGCTGGCGGTATGGCAGATTGCGATGACGGCCGGCAGGATGCAGTCAAGTCCGAGCGAAGAGTCGCAGAGCATGTTAGCGCTGTTGCAGTTGCGCTCCGGACTGTCGGCGGCTGCACTGCAGACGCTCGAAGCGCAGTCGGCGCGCCGGCAAAGCAATAGGCTGACCCAGTCCATTGGCGACCTGCGCGCTGCTCTCTCCGGTGCCGAACTGGTGCCGACCGCGCGCAAGATCGAGCGGCCGTGGGCTTCAGGTACGTATGGGTCTGTGTGTAGTGACACGTACGATCGATCGAAAGTGGGGCGCGTGGATATTGTTGCCGCGTTGCATGGCGAGCGCTCGGCCGCGCGATACGAACTTGCCGAGGTTTGGCCACTGCAGGTATCGGCTTGCATCGATACAAATCGCTGGAACGCGTTGTTGACCCGTTTTCACCATGCGTATTCGTCGGACGAGCGGCTGGTGTTGCAGCAGCGAGCCGTTGCGTCTCTGCGCCTGGATGCCGAGCCGCAATTCGAGCTCGATGGTTTGACGCTGCCGCTACCGGACCGGGTCTGCGTGGAGGACGAATTCTGCATGGACGAAGAGGGCGGGCGTTCGCTCCAGCCCAAGGACTTTGAAGCCCTGCTTCGGTCATCGGGATTGTTTGGCGAGGACTGAGTTTGGCGAGGAAGGAGTTCGGCGAGGACTGAGTCTGCCGACGGTTGGCGGCGAATTTGCGACGCTGCGCTGCACTTGGGTCGCAGTCGCGCCGCGGTCAACTCGCCTAACACCTGCATCTGGGAAGGCTCCGGCCGCGAAGCGCCTTTTTTGAATCCAAGAACTCGCTTGAATCCAGGAACTCGCCGCCGGAGGTGTTTCAGATACTGCAATCAGGTTAAAGATTGCCCAGCACGTGCTCGGCCGAAGATACCTTGAACTCGCCCGGTGCTTCGACAAACAGTTGCTTTACCACTCCATCATCGGCGACCAGAGCGAAGCGCTTGCTGCGCATGCCCATGCCGAAGGCGGTGGCGTCCAGTTCCAGGCCCAGTTGTTGTGTGAATGCACCGTTGCCGTCGGCCAACATCAGTACTTCCTCAGGCACATCCTGGCTCTTCGCCCAGGCCTGCATCACGAAGGCGTCGTTGACCGAAAGACACGCCACGGCATCCACACCCTTGGCTTTGATCGCAGCCAGATGCTCGATAAAACCGGGTAGATGCTTGGCCGAACAGGTCGGGGTAAAAGCACCTGGGACAGCGAACAGCACGACTTTCTTTCCGGCGAAAATCTCCTGGACAGAGAGCGATTGGACGCCGTTATTCAGTGTGTTCAATGTTGCTTCGGGCAGATGGTCGCCCACTTGAATGCTCATGCAATGCTCCTTTTCAGCCGCCGCAATGACGGAATCCCCATGATAGCGAAGTCTCAACATGAATCGAGGTGAAGCCGGCTCTTGAAATGCCGCTTGCCGGTCCACAACTTGTGATCAAGCGCAGCCGCAGTGTTGCGCACCAGCCGGAGATTCAATCATGACCATGCTTCGTTACAGCCCCGTGAGCCGTGAACGTGCACTTTCGGGCGACTTCAAACAGATGCTGGAAAAATTCTGGAACCTCAACGAAGACGACCAGAGCAACGTAGTGACCAGCCAGTGGACGCCGCCAGTTGATGTGATCGAAGAGGCGCAGCGCTTCGTGATCCAATGCGACATTCCGGGTGTTGATCCCAACGACATCGAGATCAGCATGGAAAAGGGCGTGCTGACCATCCGCGGTGAGCGCAAGTCAGAGAGAGAGCCCGAAAACAGTGTGCCGCAGGCCGACGCCGCAAAAAGCAAGAAGTACACTCGCATCGAGCGCGCGCACGGATTGTTTCATCGACGCTTCGGACTGCCCGATAGCGCGGATGCCGAGGGCATCAGCGCGCAGGGAAAGCACGGCGTGCTGGAGATCGCTATACCGAAGAAACCCGAGCAGACGGCGCGTCGTATTCAGATCAAGGCCTGATCAGCGGGACAGCGTTACGGAACCTCTGAACAAGTCCGAAGCCGCGATAGCCCCCTGAGTCAGGGGGCGAAAAACCGCAGGTTTTGACCAGCTCCGC
>JAWXCG010000248.1:0-2996 GCA_034440555.1 Pseudomonadota bacterium | reverse complement strand
CACTGATGCGAATCGTCGTCAGGTCGTAGAACACGATCGACAGATCGCCATCCAGCAGCGGCCGCAACTGCATCGCCACCGCTTCCTCCACCCCATCCATCCGATCCATCAACGCATCCATCGCGCGCAACAAATGATCGTGCGACACCGCTTCTGGCGCCTCGGGCATCGCCACCGTCTCCAGCCAACGCAGCACACGCAACTTGGACTCCGGATCGCAAAGCCGGTTGAACACCATCGTGCGAATCAGCGCAGCCGCATCGAATTGCCTGCGCGAAGACCGAAGCGCCTTCGACAGCGCTGACGCCAAGCCCAACTCCGACCAAAGGGCATGTAGCGCAAACAGATCGCCGAAATTCTTGGAGGAATCGAACACCACCGCAGGCGTCTGAGTGCTTCTGCCCAATGCGCGCTGCAAGCCCCCAATCAGCGGATCGAGATCTTTGGGCAACAACTGGTCGAGCCGACCCAGATTGGCCACCACGCGCTGGCGTGGCGCGCCATCCTCATTGCGATACGCCTCCACAAGCTGCAGATAGGTGCGGCCGCCGGAGCTGGAGAGGCGCGTGAACATGGGACTACGTTACATGCGCCAACACGTTTATTGCAATAGCCGTAAATAACTGAACGTGTGACTACACGGTTTTGCCACTTTGCACCTTCACATTCGCCAAAATCCGCACAACCGCGCGCACTACAGCACAGTGGAACCAGTCAGCTATTGACGCGAAGTGCGGAACTTGAGGGAGCGGTATTGTCCGGATGCGACAGCACCATGGAAGAACGCCGCTGAGTTAGCGCTTACCATCGGGTGGGGCTTGTTCAGGGGTTCATGACGATCGAGTTTGATTATCTCCAAGACCAGCGGTCGTTCGCGACCTGATTCAACCGGCTCTCCCGAGACCGGTCTTGATCTTAAAGTCCTTGGATCAGCGGTATCCATCCGCCTGTAGCGAGAACAGGCGCGCGTACTTTCCTTCCGCGCGTATCAACTCGTCATGACTGCCGCGCTCTACAATTCGGCCTGCTTGAATAACAACGATTTGATCAGCCATGCGCACGGTGGAAAATCGGTGCGAGATAAGGATCGCAATTTTGCCGACCGTGTGCTTCCGAAAATGCTCATAGACATCGGCTTCAACGGAGGCGTCCATCGCGGAAGTAGGTTCGTCAAGAACGAGAATATCGGCATGGCTGCGCATGAAGGCTCGGGACAATGCAATAGCTTGCCATTGTCCGCCGGACAATTCGCGCCCGCCCTTGAACCACTTGCCTAGTTGCGTGCGATAGCCGAGCGGCAGACCCGAGATGATGGGTGCGGCCATACCTTTCTCCGCGGCGTCTCGCCAGCGCGCCTCGTCATCGAATGCGTTAACGTCTCCCACACCGATGTTCTCGCCGACCCATAACTGATAGCGAACGAAATCCTGGAAGATCACACCAATTCGTTCGCGCAGGGCCGATTCGTTCCATTCGCGCAGATCGCGGCCATCGAGCAAAATGCGGCCAGTCGTGGGTTCGTAAAGCCGCGTGAGAAGCTTGATCAACGTCGACTTGCCAGAGCCATTTTCACCGACGATCGCGAGCGATTCCCCCGGCTTGATATGCAGATCAATGTCAACTAACGCGAGGTCGTCATTGCCTGGATAGCGGAAGCCTACTTTTTCAAAGCGAACGCCGTCATTCTCCAACGGACCCGAGCGCTCGACTCCGGTCTTTGCCGCAACCGGTGTTTCGAGGAACTCATAGAGCGTCGATAGGTACAGACTGTCCTCGTACATTCCGCTGACGGCGGACAGACCTGTGGCTACGGTCGCCTGGCCCTGGCGGAACAGCATGAGATACATCGTCATTTGACCCAGGGTAATGCGCGTAGAGATCGTTGCCATGACAATCAGGGCATATACGCCATACAACGCAACCGCGCCGATCAGTCCTAGGAAAAATCCCCATGTATTGCGCCGCGCGATCAATTTACGATCGGCTTTGTACAGCCTGTTGTAGATGTCACGATGACTTCGCATCAGCAACGGCCCCAGACCGAACAACTTCACCTCCTTAGCATAGTCATCGTAGGTAGTTACCGTTTCAAGATACAACTGCTTGCGTCCTTCCGGCACTCGCCAGCGAAATAAAAGAAACTCATCGCCGGAGAACTTGGCTTCCGCCAGAAAAGCCGGCAATCCGCACAGCAACAGAGCCACCACCGCCCAAGGCGAAAAATTGATCAATAACGCACCGTAACTTAGCAGTGACACGAGGCTTTGAATCAATGCGAATGTGCGCTTTACAAAAGACAGTGGTCGCGACGGGGCGTCGCGCCTCGCGCTGATAAGTTTTTCGTACACCTCCGCGTCTTCGAACTGCGCCAAGTCCAGCGTCAACGCCTTCTCTGCAATCATCTCGTAGACGCGTTGACTCAATTGCGCGCGCAAAAGTGATTGGATGAGCGTTACGCCCCGCTGCGTGGCAGCCATGCTCGCCACGAGCAGACCTTCAAGCAACACCCAATCCAACGCCGCGCGCTGTGTCACCTCGCTCTGTTGAGCGATCGCCACCACCACGGCATCCACGATATGTGCGGCCACGAGCGCGATAGCCGCGGGCAGCACACCCGCTACCAGGGTCAATGCACACATCGCCGCGCTCAGCCAGCGGCTGGTGGTCCAAACCAACGTCAACGCGCTCCGGCTATGACGGAATGTGGATAGGAAACTGCGAGGAATACCCGTAGCGCTTTGCCTGGTTGGCGACGGCTCCGCGAGTCGCGTGGTCCGGCTATCCGAAGGCTCGGTATGGCGTGTCGTCATCTTTGAGTACGCAAATCAGAATGGGGCAAGCGTCGCTGGGCGGCAGCTGTGGCAGGGTCTCATGCAGCCGAAACTGCCTGCTTCCGTTCACCGTGGACGGGCCACTTCAGCTGGTTGAAACTGGAGACGAGCAGATGGGACGCCCCCGGATGAGGCGCGAGTGTACATGTATGCCGTGGTTCGAGT
>JAWXCG010000247.1:0-2601 GCA_034440555.1 Pseudomonadota bacterium | reverse complement strand
TGCTGCGCCTGCTGCGCCTGCTGCGCCTGCTGCGCGATCAGAGTACCCGATGCCAGGCACAGTGCCGCGAGTCCCATCTTGATTGCTGTGCTCATGATTTTTCTCCGTGATCGTTGCGAAACAATTTCATTATCGACGGGTTGCAGACGCCTTGGCAGGCGCCAAGGAACGCATCACCCAAGCTCGTCACTCCAGTCCATCGCCAAAAAAATCACTGCCGTTGCCACGACGCAATACGATGCGTTGATTGAGGGGACAGGCAGCAAACTGTTCGTTCACGCCGTCCGGCCAGCGCACACGGATCATCGATCTGCCGATGGCCGCACCAAAGCCGAAATGCGCTTCGATCGGATTGGACGACAGGAAATTATTACCCGCAGCCAATTCCCGCATTTGGGTGATGCCGGCAGTGGAAATTTGAATGCGCGCGCCAACCGCGTCACGATTGCCACCCTGTTGCTGCAAGCGAATGCGCAGCCAAGGGTGGGTGTTGCCTTCTTCGTTGCGCCACAGACGCGTCTGGCCTGGCGTCAGCATATCGTTGCCGGTGTTTTGGGTCAGCACGTCGATATCGCCATCGTTGTCGAAATCGGCACAAACGATTGCGCGCCCTTGATCGGTGTCACTGATGCCCAAGGCCGCCGAGCGCTCGGTGAAGCTGCCATCGCCGTTACTGATGAACAGACGGGCAGGATCGACCAGATAAAACTGTGCCCCCGGCTGCTGTGGCGCCGGCCAGCCATTGACGTGAAACAGATCCAGCCAGCCATCCTGATTGAAATCGGCGAAGCAACTGCCCCAACCCCAGTAGCCCGCACGCACACCCGCAGCATCGGTCACATCGTCGAAACCACTACCGTTGTTGCGATAAAGCCGATTGCCGGTGGTGCCAGTGCCGCCGCGATTCGGCCCGCCTGGCCACCAGACGGCCGTGACAAACCAATCGAGATCGCCATCATTGTCATAGTCGGCAATCGCCGAGCCCATACCATTTTCGTCACTGATCACGGCGCTGGTCCGATCGATCATCGCGCTTCCTGACTGATTCGCAAACCAATGCGTGGTTCCGAAATCGCTGGCGATGGCCAAATCCGGCCAGCCGTCATTGTCGAAATCAGCAAAATTGGGTGTGAAGCTGAAGTCCGTCGTGCCCCAAGGCGGCGCCGTAAACCATGACTCGGCCGCGGACCACGCGCCCGCCTGTTGCAACCACAAGTGCCCAGCACCGCCACGCCCTGGCGCATCCCAGTGGCCAAGCGCCAGGTCCAGATCGCCATCGCGATCAATATCCGAGAAGCTCGCGCCGTAGGTGTTACGGCGCACTTCTAGCGCAGGCGTCGGCGCAAACTCCTGATCCACCAGGGGTAAGGTGAAATGCGCCTGACCATTGTTCAGCCATAGCCGCGCCGCGTGTCCGTTGCTGCCACCGAGGAATAGATCCAGTGTTCCATTGCCGTCGATATCGACCAGCGCCGCGCCGTTGATGGCACCGATCGCGTCGATTGCCAAACCGGTGTTGCTGGCAGCATCGAAAACCCCGTCGCCGCGGTTCAGCAGAATGGCAGGTGGGCCCAGATCGGCGCGCACGACGAGTAGATCAATATCACCGTCACCATCCAGATCGCCACCAGCGGCGCCGCCTGAGGTCATGTCGGTCATGTTCTGGAAGCCGAACTGGAACCAGTGCCCGACTTGTGCATGGGCACTTTGTGTGGCGTCAACAAAATGCCAATCGCCTTGTGCTGCAGCTGAGTGCATCAGCAGCGCGGAGATAGCCAAGGCGACGCCACTCGGGTGCGGAAATCCTCGCATGCCATCGATCCTGGTTGCTGCGCCTAAGGTCGCATCGCGTTCATGCATTTGCAAGACAAATGGGCGAAACATTTTGTCGTGCGCCGGTGCAAGCAGGAGTTTGACCCGCGCATTCACCGGGTTTCCGTCGCAAGCGTGCGCAACCACGATTTGGGAGCGGCCATGTGGGAGCGGCGTGCCGCTTCGAGCGTGACTTCGGCGTGGGTTGCTACGCGCAATTTGCGGTAGATGTCTTTCGAGTAACCGGCGACGGTGTTCTTGGTCAGCGTCAGGGTTTCGGCGACTTACCCCACGGTGTAACCCTTGGCGATCAGTCGCAACACTTCATTTTCGAGCCCGGTGAGGTCGCAATCATTGCTTCCGGTGGGTGTGCCGCCGACCGGTTGAAAACCGAAGTGCAGGACATCCAGAAACTGAAGGCCCGAACGGTGATGCCGCGACAAGGCCGGTAAAGGCGCCAACGACACGCAAATAGTGGCTGGGAATGCCAATTCAGCGGGTGTGCCGTTTTTCCGCCGATCACTGCGATCACACGCGAGGCACTCTGGCGCGCTACATCGACAGCCCCGATCAGCACCACGGCAACAGCGCCCGCAAGCTGATGTCCGCACCTGATTTAAATTCGCGCGTAACGCTATAAGAACTGCGCAATCACACTGCGCTTCACGCAAGCACTCTGCATCAACGCGCCTAAAAACACTCAAGCGCCGGCAACTGGACACACCGGGGCAGTAACCAAAATATATTTCCTTGGGAGCGCTTGACCGCCACGTCCGCTCCGGGCCGGGC
>JAWXCG010000246.1:0-12962 GCA_034440555.1 Pseudomonadota bacterium | reverse complement strand
TCCCTCCGCTCGCATCGCACACTCCGATCAACTCGTCGATGCGCATCTCACCGCATCGGGAATTTCTGCAATAGATGGGGCGTAGCGGACGGATACAGAGCAAATCAGGCGGGTCAAATTTCAAACTGATGCAGTGCCGGTATTCCAGTTCACTTGACTTGCTCCATGAGTGCGGACGTAGTGTTGACGCGTACCCCGCGACACGCACAACTTGACACCATAGCTACGACGGATTGCTTTCCATCACCTGTTCAATTTTACAGGGTTGAAATCGACAGCGGCTTTGTGAGGCGTATTGCAACGCTCGCAGTCGCAGGCCACTGTAAAGATCGCGATGATGTCTGCACGCTTGGATGTGCAGACGTTGAGCGAGGTCGCGTAATCTTCCTGGACATCATGTCCGCCATCGTCAATGGGCGGAACCAAAATCCCGTGCGCATCTGTGGAATCCGGCAAGGCTTGGCCGCTTTGTCCAAACCATGATGGACTGTCCGGCATGGTTTGGGCGCGATGCCTCGCACCGGAGACGAACCGCTTGTGCCTTGGCGGCACTACAGCCAAGGGCAAGTTCGCGCGATTCCTGCTTTGTGTCGTTACGCGCAACTTTCTGCGTAGTCAGAAGGTGCCGCGCAATGCCGCGCGGATCGGAGAGATCGATGGACAGCAGAATTTCCACGCGCAACATCCCTGAACACAATGAAATTGCGCAGCGGCCGGCGGTGCTGCGAAAGCGCTTTGCCTTGGTGTCGTTATCGGCCGCCATTATGACCGCCTGCGCGCCGGTCCTGGAGGGGCCTGATCAATGCAAGGACACAAACGTCGACCTGCTTGAGATCACAGATGCCAAGTACACCAACCTGCCCGAGGTCGAAGGCGGTTTGAGTGCGGCCAAGCGCGCCGAGATCGATGCCATAGTGGCCACTTACCGCAACGTGCTCTACACCGCCAATGGTCAGCCGAAACTGGTCAACGGCGCACCCATGGTGCGCGACAACCCGATTGCCGGATGTGCCATCGCGGTCACCCGCGATACGCAAGTGTCCTATTTGCAGGGCTACGGCTTCGCCGACATCAACAGCCTGCGTTCATTCACTGTCGCCACCCCATCGGCAATCGGGTCTATCTCGAAGACATTGACCGCGCTGGGTACGCTCGCCTTGAGCAAACGCGCCGTGGATCCGCTCAGCCTCGATGCGGGTGTGCTCGCGCAAATGCAGCTCACGCCGCTGGTGGATGTTGCCTGGTCCGAATTTACCGTGCGTCAGATGCTGGGGCATCGCGCAGGATTTGTTGGCGGCGGCAATATGGTGTGGGATCCGCTTGCATTTGATGACGGCCCCAGCATCGCGGCGGCGTTCCCCAACATCGAACGGCCTTCGCTGCGTCCGCTGTTTGTGTTTCAGGGCTACAAGATGCACGCAGGCAACCAACCGCACGGGATCGGCGGCACGGTGACCTACTCGAATGCCGGCTACAGCATGGCGGGTACCCTGATCGACTATCGCTCGCGACAACCGGACATCCCCACTTACCAGCAAGGCTACGAGTCGTATCTGTGGCACACCGTGGGTCGCGGCACCAAAGCCGACGCGCCCAACATGACTTCAATGTGCCTCGCAACGGATTTTCGTACGAACGACATCAAGAACCTGGCGACGGGTTATGACCAAGACGGATCGCAGCTATCGTATGGCGACAGCAGCAAAGTGGGCTGGGGTTGGGAAGGACCTTCTGGGGGCTGGACCATGACCATTGGTGACTTGGCGCGACTCATGGTGATCCTGCAGTCCGATGCGGTCCTGCCCAAGGCTTTCATCGACAGCGACATGCGTGCCAGTCAGGGCCTGTTCGGCGCGAATCGCATGGGACTTGGCCTGGAGTTGGCAGCGAGTGGTAGCGACGGTTGGTTCGGTAAAGGCGGCAACATCCTCGGCTACACTGCCGACTTCAAGATCTGGCCATCCGCACAGGGCCCCGATTGGGGCGTGGCATTCATGTGCAATCAGAGTTTCGCCGGACCTGGCCTCACGCGCGCGATCCAAAGCACGCTGCAGGGCTCAGTGCCGGGTGGGGTGCAATCGGGCGACCCTGGTGTCGCGCCACCGACGGCCAGTCCTGCCACCATTTCGCTGGTCAAACGTTACGAATCCCAGGTGCGCGGCGTCGCAGCTCGTTATCTAACCGACGCGATCAGCGGTGAGCGCGCCTGGACTTTGGCCAAGGCTGACCTGACCCGCAGCAGCGCCGGCCGCACCCTGGTCGGTGCAATCGAACGCGGCGACTACGTGGGCGCCGCGCGTGCGGTGCCCGCTGCGCTGCAAACCCTGCCGCCGCGATAGGCGGGTAACGCTGGGCGGGTAGCTCCAGACACACGCACCGGTAGCGTTGCATACGCAACCGGTGTTGTGGCTGCATCTGGAAATGCAGTCGCGGAAAAATGGCAAATGCTCAAGGCCGACAGCTGATGGACCAATGTGCTGCCGCCCCCTGGTTGTAGGCTGAGGAATGGGGGAGATTCGTGGCCGGTCGTCTTCGGCTTCCTGTCTGCGACGACACTTGCACATCCAATTGCTTCGGAGGCCACTCTGTGCAGGGACTGTTGGTCTGAGAAGTGGGAGATAGTCGAACAATCCGAAACATAGAGGAAAAAAGCGCTTCGTCTGGCCAGTGTGCCGTATCGCGTCAGTAGCGGTACTGCGTTCTTCGAGCGCACCGAAATCAAGGACGTATTGGCCTATCTGCGCCTGCTGTGCGATGGGAAACTGGACACCCATTTTTTTACGTGAGCAAACATCGCAGCCTGCGCGCGCTGCAACGGTGCTGGTAAAGAAGTTTTCAGTGAGGGTTGATACCGCGAGGGCCGTCGAACATTGCGGCTTTGGACGTTGTCTTTGTGTGGCAGCGGACTGTGCGCACGCTGACCTCGACATAGGTCCGAACGGTCGCGTTGGAATGGCCTCGATCAGACTGTGGCCGCAGCCCATCGCCTCGCGACACCGATGCCACGCAGCCAGTTCTGGCCCATCGCTTTGGCTTTTTCGATCAGCGATTCCACATCGCCGATGGCGCGGTTGAAACCTGAGCCGGTTGCCCATCACCCGAGGTGTCCATCGCTCGGGCCGGCAACCAAGTTGGCGAAGGATGGCGGGAGCGGAACCATTGATCGCGCCATGCTTGTCGGCGCGGAGTTGACGATCGGTGACATCAAGGAGGCTGAGATATTCGGCCTGAGTCATGCACAGAACTGCAAAGCCTTTGATCCCTGCAATCGGCGCCAGGGGATAGCGTGCGCTCGCGGAATCAGCTTCGATTTCTTTGATCCTGAGCAGCGCGCTGGTGTGGTGCGATTCTTCCAATGCTTCGCACATTCCTGCGCGAACCGGGTTGAGATCGACGGCCGATTCTCCACCCACCGCCGACGATGCTCGAACGGCTGCCCGCTGACCCGATCCTCACCAGACAGAAACGCTCGCCGCTCGCCGCGCGAAACGCAGTGATACATGCCGGTTGGAACCAGTGAGAAACGTGGGTAAGTCATGGCGACTACGATGCCTAACCGCGCAGCAAAAATCAGTCGGAAGAACACGCGAAAACAGATAGAAAATTTCGGAATCTTGGATGTCCAAGGCTCTCGTTTGCCGAATCTGTGAGACCGCCCTCAATCAGCACGGTGATTCCTCGGTGGCGCAACGAAATCACAAGCTATCAGAAACTTTTACGATCAGGAAAGTCCAATTGCCGCGTCACGGGCGGATTCGCCCATACCGCGCTCACGAAGGGACTTGTTCAGACCTTCCCTAGGCAGTAGTTCCAAGATTGCCAAAGGTCCGCGGCTGGAGTGCGCTTCCGCAAATTCGCGCCTACCCAGCGGCGGCTTTTTTCAGCATCTGCTCAGCATTCGCTCGCGTTTCCCTGGAAAGCTCAACGCCGCCGAGCATGCGCGCGATTTCCTCGGTGCGCGATTTGCCGCGCACTTCATTGAACTCGGTCTGGGTGGTGCCGTCGACGGTGAATTTTCGTACTGCGAAATGCTGGTGGCCTTGCGCTGCCACCTGTGGCAAATGGGTCACGCACAGCACCTGACGCGCCTGTCCAAGCTGGCGCAATTTGCGGCCAACCACTTCGGCCGTTGCCCCGCCAATGCCGGAGTCCACTTCGTCGAACACCATGACTGGAATGTCGTCGCTGCCGATCGCGGCTACTTCGATCGCCAGCGCGATGCGCGCAAGCTCACCTCCGGAAGCGATCTTGCGCAGCGGACGCAGCGGCTGTCCCGGATTGGGGCTGACCAGAAATTCGACCTCGTCAAACCCTTCGCTGCGCACCAGTTCGGGGTTTGCATCCAGTTGCACCTCGAACTGCCCGGCAATGGCCAGCTCGTGCAGCAGCGCGCTGACTTCTGCGGACAATCGTTTCGCACTGGCCCGTCTTTGCGCGTTGAGCAGATGCGCCGATTGCTGGTACTGCCTGAGTACCTCAGCGCGTTGCTCCAGCAGTTGCTCGCGGCGGCTGCCGGCTTGTTCGATTTGTTCCAGGTCTGCGGCCAGCTGCTCAGCCTTTGCGGCGAGATCAGCAGGCGCAACGCGATACTTTCGACCCAGGTCGTGCAGGCGTGCGAGCTGCACATCGAGTTCAGCGTAGCGATCCGGATCGAGATTGTTGCCGGAAAGATAACGCTCCAGTTCTGAGTTGGCTTCGGTCAGCTGGATCGCAGCGGCTTCGAGCAGCTCAGTGACGCCGCTCAGAGTGGGATCCAATCCGGCGAGGCGGCGACATTCGCTGGTCAGCCTGACCAGGCGCGCTTGCAGCGCTGCGTCAGATCCGCCATCGGCAGCATCGCCATCGATCTGCTGCATCAGCCGTTCGGCGCCCTCGATCAACGTGGCTGCATGCGCAAGTCGCCGGTGATCGTCGAGTCGGCGCGCGTACTCGGCCGGGGACAACGCATGCTTGAGCAGCTCGGACTGTTGAAATTGCAAGAACGCCAACCGCTCCGGGTCGTGCTGCTCGCCCTTGGCCAGCGCTGCGATTTCGCGCTCGATATCCAAGTATTTTTTGGCCCAACGCGTTACTTCGGCAAGTGCGATGGCGTGATCGCCAAAGGCATCCAGGAGCTGGCGTTGATGTTTTCTGGTCAACAGAGCCTGGTGCTCGTGCTGACCGTGAATTTCGACCAGATGCTCGGCGGCCTCGCGTAGCAGCCCCAATGAAACCGGCGAGTCGTTCAGATATGCGCGGGAGCTGCCGTCGGCGCGGATGACGCGGCGCAGGCGCAGTACTTCCTCCTGGTCGAGCTCGCGTTCGCGCAGCCAGTCGCGTGCGCGTGGCAGGTTGCGCAGGTCGAACTCGGCGGACAATTCGGCGCGATCGGCACCATGGCGTACCACGCCAGAATCCGCACGCGCTCCAGTCAGCAGCAGCAACGCATCCACCAGCAAAGATTTGCCAGCGCCGGTCTCGCCGGTGAGCACGGTCATGCCCGGAGCGAGGCTGATTTCGGCGCGATCGATGATCGCGAAGTCTTTGACGTAGAGTGAACGCAGCATGGGACGCGCAAACTAGCAGGGCTGGGGCAGGGCGACCAGATCCCCGGCTATCGCTCGAGCGGTTCAGGGTGTGTGCGTCACAACGCCCTGCCAGTTGGTTCGCGTATTGCCAGCGTGGCGTTGCGTACTGGGTGGCGCCGATCGATCAGATGGATTCGGCCCTTGGATTCGCAGCGGAGCGCGGACGGGGCTTCCGGCCTTGACAAGGTTTGCAGCGACGCATTGGCTGCGACGATTTTATCTGTCGCATACTGAGCAACTCCTCGCTATCGTGCTGCCTGGTTCCTGCCGTTCTGAAATGCGCCAAACACTCGATAAACTGGATGTCCGTGCCCGTCGTCTGCTGCGTTCGCTGATCGCCCAATACATCAGGGACGGCGAACCGGTGGGGTCCCGCACGCTCGCCAAGACGGCGGGGCTTGATGTCAGCGCCGCGACGATTCGAAACGTGCTTCAGGACCTTGAAGAAATTGGATTGGTCAGCGCACCGCACACTTCAGCTGGTCGTGTGCCCACGGCGCAGGGCTATCGCCTGTTCGTCGACTCGCTGCTCGAACTCAAGCCGATGCCGGAAGATGATCTACAGCGCATGCAGCGCGAGATTCCGGCGGGGTCCAGCACCCAGGATGTACTTACGCGGGTATCCGGGCTGCTGTCGCAACTCACCCATTTCGTTGGATTGGTGACGGTTCCAAGGCGCGAACAGTTTGCCTTCCGGCAAATTGATTTCGTGCAGCTGGCGCCGATGCGCGTGTTGGTGATTCTGGTGTTTACCGACAATGAAGTGCAGAACCGCGTGCTGGACTTGCCGCGCGCTTATGCCCCGGGCGAGCTGGAGCAAGTCGCCAACTACCTCAATCAGAATTTCTCCGGGCTGCCGCTCGATGAAATCAGGCGGCGCCTGATAGGCGAGCTTGAGCAGGCGCGTGACTCGATCGACCAGCTGATGCGCGCGACCATCGAGATCGCCGACGCCTCGTTCAATGCCGAGCACTGCGAAGACATGGTGCTCACCGGCCAGACCAATCTGATGGGCGCGCGCGGCTTCGGCGATGTCGATCGACTGCGCGAACTGTTCGAGGCCTTTGGACGCAAGCGCGAACTGGTGCGCCTACTGGAAGGTTGCGTCCATGCCGATGGCGTGCGTTTGTTCATCGGCGAGGAATCGGGATTTGCGCCGCTCGGGCCGTGCAGTGTGATCACCGCCCCGTACGGTGACCAGAACCGTATGCTCGGGGTGATTGCGGTCATTGGACCGACCCGGATGGACTACGATCGCGTCATTCCGGTGGTGCAGGCCACGGCCCGGGTCTTGTCGCATACCTTGAAATCGTCCGGCCTGACCCCATAAGCGGCGCAGACCTTAAGTCGTGGCCGTTCTGGCCCTCCGGAGTTTTGATGAATGACACCCTGTCGGGCGGCGCCGAGCCGCTCGAGTACCCGCCATCACCGATCGATATTCTGGAGACGCGAATCGGTGAATTGGAACAGATGTTGGGCGCAGCCAAGGACGAGCAAATCCGCCTGATTGCCGAGATGGATAACCAGCGCAAGCGCTCGGCGCGTGATGTGGACGCGGCACGCAAGTATGGCGCTGAGCGATTGTTGACCGATCTGTTGCCGGTGATCGACAGCCTTGAAGCCGGACTCGCTCAGGGCGGCGAAGACGCCACGAAACTGCGTGAAGGTATGCAGCTGACGCTGCGGGTCTTGATGAAAACCGTGGAGAGCAATGGGGTAACCGCGATTGATCCAATAGGCCAGGTGTTCAACCCGGATTTGCATCAGGCGGTAGCAACGCTCGAAGCACCTGACAGCGCCCCGGGCTGCATCGTCTCAGTGTTCCAGAAGGGATTCCGGCTCAATGAGCGCCTGGTCCGTCCAGCGATGGTTGCAGTAGCCAAGGACGCGTAAACAGCGCGCCTGCAGAAGACTATTGTGGCATCGGCTTTCGTCGGAGCGCGTTTGTACGAGCGGCGTCGGCCGCGATGCCGTTCACTCCGTCACCCCGCAACCAAAATCTCTACCAGCAAACCCGCGCAATCCAACACTCAGTATCGCCGCAACTCTTGAAACCTGCTCATACACCCACACATCCCGGCCATAGCGGCTCGTTCCGAGCCATAAAACTTTAAGAGGAACCCGTCATGGGCAAAATCATCGGTATTGATCTGGGCACAACCAACTCCTGCGTTGCGGTCATCGAAGGCGGCACGGTTCGCGTGATCGAAAACGCCGAAGGCGATCGCACCACGCCGTCAATTGTGGCGTTTGCGAAGGATGGTGAGGTCATCGTAGGCGCTGCTGCCAAGCGCCAGGGCGTCACCAACCCCAAGAACACCTTCTATGCGGTCAAGCGCCTGATCGGACGCAAGTTCACCGACGCTGAAGTCACCAAGGATATGGATCTCGTTCCTTACGGAATCATTGGCCATGAAAATGGCGATGCCTGGGTCACCACCAGCGACGGCAATCGCATGGCACCGCCGGAAATTTCGGCGAAGGTACTGATGAAAATGAAAAAGACCGCCGAAGACTATCTTGGCGAGGCAGTGACCGAAGCCGTGATTACCGTGCCCGCGTACTTCAACGACAGTCAGCGCCAGGCGACCAAGGATGCCGGTCGCATCGCCGGCCTGGAAGTGAAGCGCATTATCAATGAGCCGACCGCGGCTGCTCTGGCCTACGGCCTGGACAAGTCCGGCGGCAAGGACCGCAAGATCGCGGTGTATGACCTCGGCGGTGGTACTTTCGACGTTTCGATCATCGAGATTGCCGAGATCGATGGCGAGAAACAGTTCGAAGTGCTGTCGACCAATGGCGACACCTTCCTAGGTGGCGAAGATTTCGACAAGCGCGTGATCGATTTCCTGGTCGACGAATTCAAGAAAGAGCAGGGCATCGATCTGAAGAACGATCCGCTCGCGCTACAGCGTCTCAAGGACGCCGCGGAGCGCGCCAAAATTGAGCTTTCCACGCTGCAGCAAACCGATGTCAGCCTGCCGTACATCACTGCAGATGCCTCCGGACCCAAACACCTGACGATCAAACTGACGCGCGCCAAACTCGAAGCGTTGGTCGAAGACCTGGTGAAGAAGACCATCGAACCGTGCCGCATCGCGATGGCTGATGCCAAGCTCAAGTCTTCGGACATCTCAGATGTCATCCTGGTCGGTGGCATGACGCGTATGCCGCGGGTGCAGGCGGCCGTAACCGAGTTCTTCGGCAAGGAACCGCGCAAGGACGTCAATCCCGATGAGGCCGTGGCGATTGGCGCAGCGATCCAGGGCGGCGTCCTGGCCGGCACGGTAAAGGACGTCTTGCTGCTCGATGTGACCCCGTTGTCGCTGGGGATCGAGACCATGGGTGGCGTCTTCACCAAGCTGATCGAGAAGAACACGACGATCCCGACCAAGGCGTCGCAGGTCTTCTCGACCGCCGAAGACAACCAGAACGCAGTGACCGTGCACGTGCTGCAGGGTGAGCGCGAGCAGGCGCGTTTCAACAAGTCGCTGGCCAAGTTCGATCTGGCCGGAATCGACTCTGCACCGCGCGGCATGCCGCAAGTCGAGGTCGCCTTCGACATCGACGCCAATGGCATTCTGCACGTGCAGGCGAAGGACAAAAAGACGGGCAAGGAACAGCGCATCGAGATCAAGGCGGGTTCGGGTCTGTCGGAAGAAGAGATCAAACGCATGGTCAACGACGCCGAAGTCAATCGCGAGGTAGACAAGAAGTTCCATGAACTGGTCGGCGCGCGCAACAAGGCCGATCAGCTGGTGCATAGTGTTCGCGCAGCGCTCAAGGAACACGGTGGTAAAATCGACGGCAGCCTGATCGGGCCGATCGAAGAAGCGATCAAGGAAGTCGAGTCGGCGATGAAGGGCGACGACAAGGTCCGGCTGGAGTCGAAGACTGCGGCGTTGGAACAGGCTGCGCAGTCCCTGGCTGCTGCCGCTTCGGCAGGATCTGCAGGCCCTGGGGCTGATGCAGGTTCGGCACAGGCAGGCGCCGGTGCCGACAAGAACGAAGACGTGGTCGACGCCGAATTCACCGAAGTCAAGAAGGACTGATCGGCTGGGTGGCACTGGCCCTGGATTGACGTTCGGGCGCCCGCCGCTAACATGATGCCCACTATAAGGGCCTCTTCGGAGGCCTTTGCTATTTTCCAGAGTTAAATCCATGAGCAAGCGGGACTACTACGAAGTACTGGGCGTTGAAAAGAACGCTGTCGAAGAGGACATCAAGAAGTCCTATCGACGCCTGGCGATGAAGTTTCACCCTGATCGCAACGAAGGTGACAAAACTGCCGAGGCCAAGTTCAAGGAGGCCAAGGAAGCTTACGAAGTGATCAGTGACGCACAGAAGCGGCGTCAGTACGATCAACACGGTCACGCCGCGTTTCAGGGAGGTTCTGCCGGCGGTCGTGGCGGTGCAGGATTTTCCGATGTCGGTGACATTTTCGGCGATATCTTCGGTGACATTTTCGGTGGCGGGCGGCGACAGCAGCAGGCGCGTCGCGGTGCTGACCTGCGATACGTCATGGAACTGGATCTCGAGGAAGCCGTGTTTGGCGTCGAGAAACAGTTCGACATTCCCAACATTCTGGCCTGCGAGGCCTGCGCCGGAACCGGTGCGGAAGACCATAAAGTGGAGACCTGCGGTACCTGCCGTGGCCGCGGTCGCGTCATTGGTACGCGCGGTATTTTCCAGATTGAACAAGCCTGCCCGACCTGCGAGGGCACCGGGAAAAAGATCGAGAACCCGTGCAAGGAGTGTCGTGGCCACGGCCGTGTCGAACGCCAAAAGACGTTATCGGTAAAGATTCCGGCGGGCGTCGACAATGGCGATCGTGTGCGTCTGTCCGGTGAAGGCCAAGCGGGTCCAAACGGCGCGCCGCCGGGCGATCTCTATGTCGAGGTCAATGTGCGCGAGCACAAGATTTTCCAGCGTGATGGCAATGATCTGTTTTGCGAAGTGCCGATTCGCTTTTCGCAAGCTGCACTTGGTGGCGAGGTAATTATTCCCACGCTCGAAGGTGAGGCGATCATCAAAGTGCCAGCGGAGACCCAGACCGGCAAGTTGTTCCGCCTGCGGCACAAGGGCGTGAAGCCGGTACGCGGCGGTGCGCAGGGCGACCTGATGTGCCGTGTCGTGGTCGAGACGCCAGTGCGCCTGACCAAGCGCCAGCGCCAGTTGCTGGAAGAATTCGAGGAGACGTTCAAGGATGGCAAAGATCATTCGCCGCGCCAAAGCAGCTGGCTGGACGGTGTGAAAGCATTTTGGGATCGGATGTAGGAAGCGCACAGCGTGGAATCCTTTACAGCTCCGTCCACAACCGCTAAGTTTCGGACCATGTCGAACCCATCCGTCCCGACCGTAAATCTGCAATGCGCCGCACGCCAGGCATCTGGCATGACGTCGCGTGCGCGCCGAAGCTGCCCTGTATAGCGGCTGGCGAGCGTCCTGGTTCCTTTGAACTGACTTCGACGAAAGCCCGGCCCCAGTGCCGGGTTTTTCTTTTTTGTCTTGCTTCGATCCCTTCTTCTTTGCGCAATCGTGAGCGACCATGATCAGACACTTTCTCAACACCAATGACCTGACTCGCCTTGAGCTCGACGGGTTGTTGCAACGAGCCGCAGCGTTCAAGACCCAACGCCTGGGTCGACAGCTGGCTGGTCGCGCCATCGCGCTGGTGTTCTTCAATCCCTCCATGCGCACGCGCAGCTCGTTTGAGATCGGTGCCTGGCAGCTGGGTGGACACGCGGTCGTCTTGCAGCCTGGCAAAGATGCCTGGGGCATCGAATTTGAACCCGGCAAAGTGATGGATGGCGATCCTGAGGAGCACGTCAGTGAAGTAGCCCGCGTGCTGTCTCGCTATTGCGACCTGATCGCGGTGCGCGCGTTTCCCAAGTTCGTCGACTGGAACATCGATCGGGAGGACCGCGTGCTCAAAGCCTTCGCCCAGCACGCCACGGTACCGGTGATCAATCTGGAAACAATCACCCATCCCTGCCAGGAATTGGCCCATGCGCAGATGTTGCAGGAACAGCTCGGCGATTTGCGCGGCAAGAAGTATGTGCTGACCTGGACCTATCATCCCAAACCGTTGAATACCGCCGTTGCAAATTCAGCATTGCTGATTGCGACCCGAATGGGACTGGACGTCACCCTGCTGTGCCCCAATGCGGATTACACCCTGGATCAACGCTACATGCAGCTGAGCGCCGCCAATGCGATCGAAAGTGGTGGCAGTCTGCAGGTCTCGCACGACATCGAATCGGCTTATCGTGGCGCCGACGTGGTCTACGCCAAGAGTTGGGGCGCGCTGCCTTTTTTTGGCCGCTGGGAAGGTGAACGCGAAGTGCGTGAGCAATCCAGACATTTCATGGTGGACGAGGCGAAGATGGCGCTGACCAACAATGCCGTGTTCAGTCATTGCTTGCCGCTGCGTCGGAATATCAAAGCCACGGACGCGGTGATGGACTCGCCCCGCTGCAAAGTCATCGACGAGGCTGAAAATCGCCTGCATGTGCAGAAGGCAGTGATGAGCTGGTTGCTGGAAGTCAATGCATAAAATTGCTGCGGTCCGACACGCGATATGACTATCGAATTTATCGTCAAGGTAGGGAAATCATCATGTCCAAAGATATCGTTCTGGCGTTCTCTGGTGGCCTGGATACCAGTTTCTGCGTCCCCTGGCTGAAAGAGAAGGGCTATGCGGTGCATACCGTATTTGCCGACACCGGCGGCGTTGATGCTGAAGAGCGCGCGTATATCGAACAGCGCGCTGTCGAGCTCGGCGCTGCCAGTCATCGCACAGTCGATATCGCGCAACCCATATGGGACGAGTTCGTGGTGCCTTTGCTGTTTGCCGGCGAGTGGTATCAAGGTCAGTACCCGTTGCTGGTGTCCGACCGCTATCTGATCGTCAAAGCCTCGTTGGCGCGTTGCCAAGAGCTGGGCACACGCGTTTTTGCGCATGGCTGCACCGGCATGGGCAATGATCAGGTGCGTTTTGACCTGACCGTGAAGGCGCTGGGCGACTATGAAATCATCGCGCCAATTCGCGAGATCCAGAAGGAAGTGGGCGAGGTCCGCGCCTGGGAACGCAAATATCTGGAAGACCGCGGATTTGCCATGCGCGACAAGGTCAAGGCTTATACGATCAATGAAAACGTTCTCGGCGTAACCCTTTCCGGCGGCGAAGTGGATCGATTCGAAGTTCCCGGCGAAGGCGCTCGCGGCTGGTGCAAGCCGCGTGCCCAGTGGCCCGAAAAAGCGCTGCGCGTGCGCGTGGGTTTTGAGCGCGGCGTGCCGGTGCGCATTGATGGCGTGGGTTGCACCGGTCCACAAATATTGCAGGATCTCAATCAGCGCTTCGCCGAATACGGCGTGGGTCGCTCTATATACACC
>JAWXCG010000245.1:0-9512 GCA_034440555.1 Pseudomonadota bacterium | reverse complement strand
TGCGCGCGCGCGCGCAACAACCTTGGGATGACCTACTACCGGCAAAAGCGTTTCGTCGAAGCGCGCGCCGAGATGGAACAAGCGCTGCAGCGATATCGGCAAATTCATGGGGCGCACCATTTGAATGTGGCCGTGTCGCTTTCTACGCTGGCCAATGTTGCCATGGCCGACAACCGGGCCGAGGCGGCAGTGACGCTATCTACAGACGCACTCGCGATCATGGACACGATCGGCATGACCGGTTCGCGCGACGAAATCCTGATGCGTAATTCGCTGGCGGCGGCGCTATGGCGCGCAAAGCGCAACGAAGAGGCGTTGAGGGAGATCGACCGATGCATCCACGCCTTCGACCGGGTGCAGCCCGAATTGCTCAATCGCCGCACCATGATGCGCGTGCAGCGCGCCCAAATTCTGCGCGATCTGGATCGAGGCGACGATGCACGCGCCGCTGCTGAGGAAGCGATTGCACTTGGTGCGGCATCTGGGGATTTGCCGCCATTAACGCGACAATTGCTGCGTGAACTTAGCGGCCGCCCCCACCTGTATCCGGAAACCTGAGCGGCGCAGTGACGATGGAACGAGACTGGTTGGAGCAAGTGTTTTGTGGAAACGCTCCGGCGACATCAAAATCCTTGCACGCCAGCACCGGACATTAGGCCAAACGAAAAGGATGGAGTTTTGGCCCGGACCACAGCGTGTGGCGTACTGCCTCTGAAAACGGCGTTCATTGTTTGTAACCGACGACCCGCCGGCACCTTGGAGCAACGCCATGAACCACTCGCTTGTTTGCTGCGCCCCCGCGCGACCGATCTTGTTGCTGCTTGGACTGCTCGGACTGATGCTGTCCTGCTCGGTCCTGGCCCAGCCGTTGACCTATTTGGTCGGCGCCGGGTCAGTGCCGAACCAATGCGACCACAACTCCCTGCAACAGGCGATCAACGCCGCAGCGTCCCATCCCGGTGAGGACTTCATTCGTGTCGCCAACGACCAGAGCTACGTCGCACAAGCACTCAGTATTGGTCAACAGGATCTGACTATCACAGGCGGCTACGCCAACTGCGGCGCTGCGCTTCCGCCAGAGGCATTGCCCACTGGCAACACCATCGTCGATGGCGCCGGTGGCGCAGCAGCTCCAGTGATTTCCATCACCGGAAGCGGCGTGCGTGTGCTCACAAGTCTGCAAATCCGCAACGGCGACAATGTGCAGTTCAATGGATCCGGCTGCGGCGGCGGTATTCAATTCAACGGTCGCGGCGAGTTACTATTGCGCAATGTTGGCATCTCGCAGAACGACGCCAACAGCGGCGGCGGCATTTGCTTTACTGGCACTGATTCGCCGTCAGCGCTTAGCGTAGAAGGCGATGTCGCGATCAACAACAACGAAGCGACCACCGGTAACGGCGGAGGCATCGCGATCACCGGGGCATCACGCCTGTTCGTGCTGCGGGATCGCACCTCGATCGCCTTCAACCGCGCACTGAGCGGCCATGGTGGCGGTATCTATATGCAGGCGCCAGCACGCGCCGACATTGGTTCACCGGGATACAACGGACTGGGTGTGCTCTACGCAAACGAAGCCAATCGTGGCGGCGGCGTGGCGGGTTATGCGCCAGAAGATTCGGGGAGTGGTCACGCCTGCCTGCGCTTTTTCAGTACGGATGCATCGCGGCCGGTACGTATACAAAATAATCGCGCAACCAACGCGGGTGGCGGATTGTACCTGCGCAGCGACGCGGGGGGGCTCGATAGCTTCTACACGATAGAAGGCCGCGCCTATGATTTCCGCATCGACGGCAATACTGCGCCGAACGGGCCAGCGATTTTCCTGAATGGTGATGACACTGTTTTCTTCAACTTCGATTATGGATCGAGCATGGTGCTCAACGACCGTTCCAACGCCTACGACGATTGCAATGAGCCACTGAACGCACTAGGCCGAGTAGCGTGCACCAACAAGTCCGAGTGCAATCGAATCGAGAACAATCGGGCGGTTGACATAAACGGTCAACCGACCAATGGCAATGTGATCGAGCTGCAGGACGATAGCTCGTTGTATGGTCAAACTTTAACCATGCAGGGCAACACCGGTGCCCGGTTGCTCAGTTGGTCAGCAGGTGACTACGGCTACATCAAATTGAAACACTGCGCGTTGATCAGTAACACGCTGACGCAGGAAGTATTCCGCGGCTTTAACGAAGGCAGGATCGAATCAAGGACTGCTCCATCGCGGGAAACGCCATTGGCAGTACCCATCTATTGCGCCACGATGGCAGCGATTCGGTCAACACACTCGAGCGCGTATTGATCGACCAGCCTGGCAAATTCACGCTCGCGCATCCGAATGTCAGCAGCTTGAACTTCAACATCACCAACCTCTGGGTGGTGGCAACGGACATCAGCAGCCTTCGGCCTGATCCGACTTTACTGGCGTTTCAAGGCAGCGGCGGACGCTTCGTCGACCCAGAGCGCGGCGACTTCAGACTGCGTATTGGCGCGGAGGCGCTTGACTTCGCGCCAGCCCCGAGCCCACCGGTGGCGAACGATTTGGACCTCGATGGGCGTAGTCGCAATTTCGACCAAGGCGATGTCAGTGCCAACACGCGCGCGCGTGACGTCGGCGCCTACGAGCGCCAGGTCAATGATCGCTGGTTGCCAAACGGCGACTTCGTCAGCGATTTGCGTCTCTGGTCCAATCCCGATCCGGCGCACAGCGCTTGGAACAGCGTGTTCAACGCACCGGCCAGTGTCGGTGGATCGCTGTTCTTCAGCGTGCCTTTCGATCAGGTCGGTGCCACCGAGCGCCGCACCGCATTGACCCACTGCTTCAATGTGCCCAGTGCTGGCGAATATCAGATTACCGGTCAAGCGCTGGCCCCCGGCGGCACTCTACTCACTCGCGACTACCCGATATTGAATTGGGTTGTGCGCTACAACAGTGGCGATTGCAGCGGTACCGAGTCCGCTTCGGGTAACGCATTTTTCGGTCGCAGCAGCACGATCTGGCAGCCATTGACGGCGCCGCTGTTCATCATCATCGATTCCGCACAATGGACCTGGAATACCACCATCGAGGTGCGGCTCGATGTCGCGCAGAACCCCGGTTCGCCGCTTGCTACGTCGCTATCCGCACGCTTCGACGAAATTGAGATCGGCAAACGCAGCAATGTGATGTTCGCCGATAGCTTCGAGGCGCTGACCCGCTAGCTGCATTGGTTTGTGCTTTGAGATGGTTTTCAGGGCGCGCTGCCTGGATACCGAAGGGCATCGGTTCCCTTTGCGGCCCGCCTACCATTGACTAGATCCGCGCCTGATAAAATTCCTCGGCAAAAGCTGTAAAACGATCGACATCAATTGCCGTTCGGATGTCAGTCATCAGCTCCTGGTAGTAATGCAGGTTGTGGATCGTTGCCAGGGTCGAGAACAACATCTCGCCGCAACGATCCAGATGCCGCAGATAGGCGCGAGTGAAATGCCGGCAGGTGTAGCAGATGCAGTCCGGATCGATCGGCGTGGCGTCCATCTGGTAGCGCGCGTTGCGGATACGCACTTGTCCAAAGCGTGTGAACAGATGCCCATTGCGCGCATTTCGTGTGGGCATCACGCAATCAAACATGTCCACACCGCGGCGCACGCCCTCGACAATATCCTCCGGCCGGCCAACACCCATCAGGTACCGCGGCCGATCATCCGGTAGATGCGGCAGGGTCTCGTCGAGCATATGTTCGCGCTCTGCGGCGGGCTCGCCGACGCTGAGCCCGCCAATGGCATACCCATCAAAACCGATTTCGCGTAAATGCGCGGCGGATTTGTGGCGCAGGTGCGGATGCATGCCGCCCTGCACGATGCCAAACAACGCGTTCGGATTGCCTTCAAACGCAGTTTTGCTGCGCTCGGCCCAGGCCAGCGAAAGTTCCATCGAGGCGCGCGCTTCGGGTTCACCGGCCGGGTACGGGGTACATTCATCGAAGATCATCACGATGTCGGAGTTCAGCGCACGTTGAATCTGCATCGACACTTCCGGCGACAGGAACACTTTGGCGCCATCCACCGGCGACGCAAAATGCACGCCTTCTGGAGTGATCTTGCGTCGCTTGGCCAGACTCCACACCTGAAAGCCGCCGGAGTCGGTGAGGATCGGCCGATTCCAGCCGATGAAATCGTGCAGGCCTCCGTGCGCCGCGATCACGTCGATTCCCGGACGCAACCACAAATGAAAGGTATTGCCCAGGATGATCTCGGCCCCAATAGCGCGGATATGCTCGGGTGTGAGTCCCTTGACCGAACCATAGGTGCCAACCGGCATGAAGGCCGGCGTCTCGACCGCGCCGCGATCGAAATGCAGCCGACCACGGCGGGCGCGCGCCGACTTGCCGAGAAATTCAAAGCGCATGCGGATTTCCATCTGATGCGGGATGCGGCGGGATGATCAACATCGCGTCGCCATAGGAGAAGAATCGATAGCGCGCCGCGACTGCGTGCCGGTACGCCGCCAGCACGCGTTCGCGTCCCGCGAATGCCGACACCAACATCAGCAAGGTCGATTCCGACAAGTGAAAATTGGTCACCAGCGCGTCGACACTGCGGATAGCGTAGCCGGGAAAAATAAAGATGCGCGTCTCACCGGCAAAAGGACGCACCTCGCCATCGCGCATTGCGCACTCCAACGCACGCACGACTGTGGTTCCCACCGCGATCACGCGTCCGCCGGCGGCGCGCGTGCGACGAAGCTTGTCGCAAAGCTCCGCTCCCACGTTCAGCCATTCACTGTGCATGCGATGGTCGTGCAGGCTGTCCACGCGCATCGGCTGAAAGGTGCCGGCACCGACATGCAACGTAATGTGGCCGAACTGCACGCCTGCCGCAGTCAACTGCGCCAACAGCGCGTCATCGAAATGCAGGCCGGCGGTAGGCGCGGCCACGGCACCGGGTTCGCGCGCAAACACCGTCTGATAGCGTGATTGGTCGGCGACATCGGGCGCGCGGCGGACATAGGGTGGCAGCGGCATGTGTCCAATACGCAGCAAAATTCGCTCCACCGGCTCATTCGATTCGAAGCGCAGATGAAAGAACTCGTCGTCGCGCCCGATCACTTGAACACGAACATCCTCACCCAGCACCAACCAGGAACCGATGCGCGGGCTCTTGCTGGCGCGCACCTGTGCTTTGATCTCATGACCGCCAAAAAGCCGCTCGACCAACACCTCGACTTCGCCACCTGTGTCCTTGCGCCCGAACAAGCGTGCAGGCAATACCCGTGTGTCGTTGAACACCAGCAGGTCGCCCGACTTCAACAATGTGGGCAGATCGCGGAACTGACGGTCCTGCAGACCATCGGCTACGGCATCAAGCACCAGCAGCCGGCTGGCCGAGCGTTGCGCCAGAGGGGCTTGTGCGATCAACTCGGTCGGCAAGTCGAAATGGAAGTCGGATTTTTTCAAAGTTGATTCAACGCGTTACGGGACGGCGCACGGCGCGCGACGGGCAAATATGGGGTGGCGAGTTTAGCTGTATCGACGCTGTGGCGTCGCGCGTCGCGCCCTGGCCATCGCAACGTGCAGCGATTTTTTTCCCCGGATCAGCAACGGCTCGACATGCCAATGAGCTGCTCCATGCGCTGGGTTTTCGCGCGCTGGGAGCGCGCTCGTGTTCATTGAGGCATTTATCCAAAGAGTAAAGTGACTCGCACGCAGAGCGGGTAAAGGTACTTTGTTGTCGCGCAGCGATGACGCACCCACAGCGTGCCAGCTGTTGATCATGCTTGAACAGAGCGACCTGCAAAGGCTTCGCGGCAGAAAGCCGCTCCCACAAGGGCGTCGCAGTGGCACAGCGCCAGATATGAACCCCGGCCTATCCATGCTCATTGCGACATGGACACTGCTTGCGGCAAGCTAGCGCGTCTGTTCCAGCTGGCGGCACCATGAACCCACTTCGATATGCCATCTTGTTGAGTCTGGCAACGCCGGTCTTTGCGGATGAGAATGCGTGCACGATCGCGGTGCCTTGCCCATCGTGCGCGCCGCCGTTGTTTCTGGCCGCGAGCCCAGCCGCAGTCGATGCCGGTCGCGAAGCCGCGGACACGGTGCTCAGCGCGCGGCGCATGGCAATCGTCGCCGAAAACCAGTACCGCGCCGAAGGCGATGTGCGTTTCTGGCGGTCCGATCAATTCATGTGGAGCGAAGCGCTGGCCTATGACGCGGAGGCGGCTGAAGGTCGGATTGATGTACCGCTGCGCTTTCAGGACCGCGATATGCTGGCCACAGCAAGCAGCGCGCGCTGGAGCGAGAGCGGAGACAGTCGGCTCGAAGGCGTGCAGTTTCAGCTGCGCAGCGGCCGCGGCAATGGCCATGCCGATGCGGTGACCATAACGCAGCAGGACCTGACGCGACTGGATCGGGCCAGCTTCACCAGCTGCGACCCGGCCGACCCGGCCTGGTCGATCCATACTCAGCTGCTGAGTATCGACAACCAGCGTAAACGTGCCACCGCGCGCAACGTGACACTGCGCTTGGGCGATGTGCCGGTGTTTTACTTTCCATGGTTGCAGTTTCCGACCACCGACGAACGCGCCAGCGGCTTGTTGGCGCCTACGCTAGGCAGCTCCAACAATGCCGGTATCGATCTGGTGGTGCCGGTGTATCTGAACCTGGCGCCCGAATACGACGCCACCATCAGTCCGCGCTGGATCGCCGATCGCGGTGTGATGCTCGGCGGCGAGTTCCGCTATTTGGGGCGGTCGTTCGGCGGCGAGTTGGATTTCAGTTATCTCGGTAACGACCGCAAGATCGAAGGCAACGCAAACGACACTCGCCATTCTTTCGATTTCAAGCATCGCCAGCGTTTTGGCGCCAATTGGTCGCTCGCGGCCGATCTGCGTGACGTTTCGGATGACCGCTATTTCGAGGATTTCGGCGACTCGCTCACCGCTGTCGCTACCAGCCTGTTGCCGTCGAGCGCGTATCTCAGCGGCCGGGGCAACGGTTGGACCCTGAGCATGGGCGGCGATCGCGTCGAAGTGACCGACCCGCGGTTCGTCGCCGGGGCCGAGCCGTACCGGCGCCTTCCCCGAATTTTCGGATCGTACGCGTCGACCAACCTGCGCGGGCCGGTGGTCGGTGTGGACGCTGAGTGGGTGCGCTTTTCCAAGAACGACTTCATTGGTGGCGACCGCTACGACATGACGCCGTGGATCTCCTGGCCGTTCGAGGGATCGAGCTGGTTTGTACGCCCGCGCTATGCCTACCGCTCAACTGGCTATACGCTGGATCGCGGCACCGAGCGTTCGCCCACGCGCAATATGCCCATCGCCAGCCTCGACGCCGGGCTGTATTTCGAGCGCCAATCCGGCAGCCACGGCTGGACGCAGACGCTGGAGCCACGCCTGTTCGGCCTGCACGTGCCGTATCGGGACCAGGACGCCCTGCCGGTGTTCGATACTCAGGAACTGACCTTCGGTTTCGCCCAGCTATTTCGCGAGAACTCATACACCGGCGCCGACCGCCAGACCGATGCAAAACAGGTCGCGCTTGCCCTGAGTTCGCGCTGGCTGGACGCGCAAGGCCAGGAGCGGGCCCGCATTGGGTTGGGCCAGGTGCATTACTTCGATCCACCGCGTGTGCTGCTGCCGGGTGCAGTGCCGCGTACCGACTCGGGTTCGGCCTACATAGCCGAGATTGGCATCGCGTTATCCAACGACTGGTCGTTCAACGTCGCGCAACAGTGGGATCCGCAAATCAATCACAGCGTTCTGAGTTCGGCCGGGCTGCAATACCATTTTGACAATGGCAGCCTGGTCAATCTCGCCTATCGCTATCGCCGCAACCAGTTGGAACAGGTCGACGTTGCTACTTCAATCGTGTTGAACGAACGCTGGAAACTGGTCGCGCGCTTCAACCAAAGCCTGCTCAACGACGCTCTTCTAGAAGCCTTTGCCGGTTTCGAGTACGAAAGTTGCTGTATGGCGGTGCGCCTGCTTGGACGACGCTACGTGCGTAATCTCGAGGGGGACGCCAACAACGCTATTTTCGTCGAACTCGAACTCAAGGGCTTCGCTCGCATCGGTCGTGACACCGAAGAGTTTTTGCAGCGTGCTATTCTGGGTTATCGCTGAGTTCATGTTGAGGCTGCTGTGATGCAGTCTCGCCACACTATCTTTGGAACTGAACACGCATGAAACTATTGATTTTCTGTTCTGGCCTGGCCGCCTCGGTACTGGCTCCTGCGGTGATTGCTCAAGCCGTTGCGGTCGAACCGCTGGACAAGATTGTGGCCGTGGTCGACGAAGACGTGATACTGCAGAGTGAATTGGACCGCGCTGTGTCCAATATCCTGGCGCAGGCGCAGGCACAGAACAACGGCCAATTGCCGCCACGCGCTGAGATCGAAAAGCAGGTACTCGATCGGCTGATTCTGACCCGTGTTCAAGTTGAGCGCGCCACCTCCACCGGCATCCAGGTGGGTGACAGCGAAGTTGATCAGGCAGTCGCGCGCATAGCTGCTCAAAACCAGATGACGCTGGAACAATTGCGCACCTCACTGGAGCGCGATGGCTTCAGTTTTGATGAGTTCCGCAAAGGCATGCGCGAAGAAGTGACGGTACAGCGCTTCCGTCAGCGTTTTGCGCAATCACGGGTGCAGGTCACGGATACCGAAATCGACATTTTGTTGGCCAGCAACAGCCTGAAGACTGGCGAAGTGCGGCTACAACACATTCTGGTCGGCGTGCCTGAAGGCGCCACCTCAGAGCAGGTGCAAGCGGCGCGTGAGCGCGCTGAACGCGTGATCCGGGAAGTGAACGCAGGCCTGACGTTCCAACAGGCTGCAATCAAGTATTCCGAAGGTCAGCAAGCACTCGAAGGCGGTGACCTGGGCTGGCGCCGATATGAGGAAGTCCCGACTGCGTTCGCAGATCTTGTGGCTGGCATGAACAAGGGCGACCTGTCGCAGCCGATTCGTGGTCCCAATGGCTTCCATATCATTCGAATCGCCGATCAGCGTGAAGACACCAGCGCCAAAGTCATCCGTGAGTTCAAGGCGCGCCATTTGGTGATCCGGCCGAGCGAACTGATGACCGAGGAACAAGCAACTGCGCGAATCCAGAAGTTGCGCGAGCAGGCAATCGGCGGCGCCGATTTTGCCGAGCTGGCGCGCAAGAATTCTCAGGACGAGAACACCGCCAACCTGGGCGGAGAACTCGACTGGTTTGTCGCCGGCGAATACGGCGCTCGCGTCACCGAAGTGGTGGATTCGTTGAAGAATGGGGAAATATCGGAACCGTTCCGTACTGAACTGGGTTGGCACATCCTCAAACGCGAGGATTCGCGCGAGCGCGATCGCACTCAAGATTACCTGCGTGGCCAAGCGCGCGAGGCCATTCTGCGTCGCAAGGCCGAAGAAGAGTTCGAGAACTATGTGCGTCAGCTCAAAGCCGAAGCCTTCATCGAAAATCGACTGGCGGGGTGAAGCGAGTCGCTTTGACGATGCCCTCAGGCATCGTCAGACGAGCTGAACGCACG
>JAWXCG010000244.1:0-6839 GCA_034440555.1 Pseudomonadota bacterium | reverse complement strand
GCCCTGAGCTGCAACCGCATCAAGCTGGACATCACGCCCAACAGCGGCGTCGCTCTTCCGGTCAGCAATATGGATCTGCAGCACATCGGCGCGACGCCGGCTGGCTGTGCTTACAACACCGAGTTCACCGCTTGCCCGGCTGGCACGGTCGCGTTCCAGAGCCTGCCGCGCACCTGCCTGCTGCCCAACACGATCACCGGCAATCTGAATCTTCCCAATCAGGCAACGTATGTGATCAGCGGCAAGGTGCAGGTCGGTACCGGCCGCAACGGCACCTCTGGCGTGCTCACCATCGAACCTGGAACACAGCTGCAGGGCAGCGGCGGCGCCATCGATTATCTTGTCGTGCACGCGGGCTCGAAAATCTATGCGAACGGTACGCCAGCGGCACCGGTGGTGTTCACCGCGCCGCGCGACGTTCCCGGCGACTGGGCGGGTCTGGTGATTGCGGGCAATGCGGCCAACAACAGCTGTATCGGCAACGCGCCCTGTTCGTTCGAAGCCGACACTGATATCAAGTTTGGCGGGCGTGACAATCCAAATGGCAACCTGATTTCGGACAACGCTGATTCCTCGGGCGCTCTGCGCTACACCCAGATCCGCTACGCCGGGAAAGCCATTCGCACTAACGAAGAACTCAACTCCCTCACGCTACTCGCTGTCGGCAACGGCACGGTGATCGACCACGTGCAGGTTCATGCGGGCAAAGACGATGCTTTCGAAATGTTCGGTGGCTCGGTAAATCTGCGTTACGTCGTCGGCACGGCGATCGAAGATGACTGCCTCGACTTCGCCGAAGGCTATACCGGCAAGATCCAGTTCGCTTACTGCACGCAGACAACGCCGGCCGTCGATGATTCCAACGGCATCGAATCTGACAACAAGCCCGGAGCCTTCGATCTTTTGCCGCGCACGCAGCCTAAAGTAGCCAACGTTACGTTAATCGGGTCGACACCAGGCGCAAGTAACGAAGGCGTTCGCATCCGCCGTGGTTCAGGCGGCAACTACTTCAATGTTGTCGCTACCGGATACAACCAGGAATGCCTTAACTTCAATGACACCGCCACTTACACCGCGAGCGGGACCGCCGCCAGCCCAAGTGCAACCGGTGTGCTGACGATGGTGGGTTCGGCGCTCGGATGCGCAACCAATTTCGAGGAAGTGGCAGCCGATCCATTTGCCGTCAGCGCTTGGTATCGCGGACAAGCGGGCAATTCCGATGGCACTGCTGCAGCGCTGGGCTTGTCCGGGCGATTTCCTGCCGCTAATTCACTCCTCCTCGGAACCGGTGTATCGGTGCCAAACGACGGATTTTTTGAAAGCGTTAATTTCAAGGGCGCATTTGAAAGCCAAAATACCGACTGGACCAAAGGTTGGTCCTACGCCGTTGATTAGGGAACCCCTGATCAATTTCGGAGCCTAGATAGCCCCCTGAGTCAGGGGGCGAAAAGCCGCAGGTTTCTCAGGGTGTGGAAAACGATAAGCCGTACAGCGAAGACGAAGTGGTGACTGAATCAGTCCTACCTTTGGACTTGGTTCGATGTCCAGAACACCAGCATCCGGAAAATCATTTCGTTGTGTCAGTTGTTTGAGTTCCCACGCTAAAAGGGGTGCTGCAAATGAAAAGACTGTTGATTTCATGTGTGCTGGCTGTTTCTGTAACCGGCGTTATCGCACAGGAGCCTGATTTCGATGAACTGAGAATCGTCAAAGAATTTCTGGAGAAACAAGGCGAACAAGGCCGAGTTTGGAACCTTGTCGAGCCCGGCTACTACGTCTGGATCGCTCGGAATGGCCAGAAACACCGAGTCGGCTTCGGGCCTATGGCCAAGAAAGTTCGGGCAGACTTCCTTGTCGATCAGATTCGCATCCTTGAGACCAAAGGCAGTGCGTTGGATAGCAACGTCGAAGTATCCAGGATGCGCGACGAGCTCGAAAGCATTTCGTCCGAAATGAAGGCTGCCCCATCGCCAAAGAGCTTCGGCAACTGCGCAAACGTTCGCTCAGTGTTCACCTCGGTGGGATACGAAGGTCATGCTACGTTCTGCAGCGTCAGCGGTATTTCCGGTTTCAAAATAGTCAATCCGACCCCGGTGACCACGGCCTATCTGGATGTGGAAGTGTTCATCAACACCCCTTCCAGCGATCTCAAGCAGATCGCACGCGGCAATTTCACGGCGGTCAGCGAGGGAATAGGTACGGACACCGTTTCGCTCTCGGCGAGTAATTGCCAAGATGTCGGCGGCTACTCGCGCGCAACATTTCAGTCGTGTTCGTATGAGCAGGCCTATTCGGTTGGTACCAGCTTCTGATAGGCGACTGTTGCAGAACCGCGAATGGCATGCCCGCTTCGTTCCACTTTGTGATTCCGCACTGCATTAACTTTCTGCTTTTCCATGACACGACCGCTCAGTGATGTGCGGTGGCATCGTCCCCAGATCGTGGAACGATGCCGGTGTCGCCTGTTTTCCCTCCGTGGTGATCGTTCGGGCCGGCTTGCCGGCCCTTTTTTCGTTTGCAAGGCTAAACTCCTCATCCGCTGGCACGATGCAATGGCGTCCAGGGCTTCGCGCCACTATCCTCCCTGCTGGAATCTTGAGGACGTTGCCGAATGTGGGAATTGCTTGGTTTTTTTGCGCTCGGACTTCTGCTGGTCACGCTAGGCGCTGATTCGCTGGTCAAGGGCGCCTCGGGTCTTGCGCAGAAGCGCGGCGCGAGCGCGACGGCAGCCGGACTGGCACTGGTTGCAGTCGGTGCCTCGGTGCCGGAGTTGGCAATTTCGTTTGCCGCAATCATCCAAGGCCACTACGCGATGGCCATGGGCAACGTCATCGGCAGCTGCATCGCGAACTTTGGTCTGATTGTTGCGGTTGCGGCGCTGGTCAAACCGTTGTCGGTCGGGTTTCGTCTGGTTGGATTAGGGTTGCCACTGCTCGTGCTTGCAGCAGCAGGACTGCTCGGTATGAGCCACAACGGCACACTGGGTTATTTCGATGGGGCCGTGTTGTTGATCGGCGTGATTGCTTTTGGTTGGGCAGTGCGACGTTCGTCCAGCACTGAGTCCGAAGCGGTGCGCAAGGAACTCGCCTACGCCGGCAATACCCAGACCGACCTGGGTCGCAACCTTGCACGTGTGCTGTTTGGCCTCGGCATGCTGGGTTATGGCGCCTGGATGGCTTCGGACCGCGCGTTTGCGCTGGCCGGTCTGTGGCATATGAGCGAACTTTGGGCAGGATTGACCCTGCTCGCAGTGGGCAGCGCCCTTCCCGAGTTGGCCACGGCAGCAGTCGCTGCCAATCGCGGCCATGGCAATATCGTCGTCGGCAGTGCCGTCTCCTCCAGCATCGTCAACCTGTTGTTGATCCTGGGACTGCTGTCGCTCTGGCACCCTTTGCCGATGGCACGATCGCTGGTGTGGGTGGAAATTCCCGCGTTGATCGCATTCGCACTCGCGTTTTATCCGATGGTCCGCGGCGATGCGCAGGTGTCGCGCCGCGAGGGATTGATTCTGTTGATCGCGTTTGCCGGTTGGATGGCGTTCCAGTTGCTCGCTGGTCGCGTGTAGTCGCGCGGTATCAGCGTGGGAGCGGCCTGCGGCCGCGAAGCTCTGTTGATCTTTATGCGGCTTGCGGCCAAAAGCCGCTGGTGGCCGAGCACTTGTTCTACGTTCGCGCACTCACGGCGCCAGCACCGCCCAGCAAACACCCGACAGCACCAGCACACCGATGATGTCGAGCACGACGCCTTCGCGAATCATTCGCTCCAGAGGCACCTGGCCGGTGCCGTAGGCGATCAGATTGGGCGCGGTGGCAACCGGCAGCATGAACCCGCAACTGGCGGCCAGTACTGCCGGCACCATCAACAGTGCCGGTTCAATGCCCGCCGCTGTAGCGGTTGCGGCGAGGATCGGCATCAGCAGCACTGCAGTTGCGGTATTGCTGATGAGTTCCGACAACAAGGTGACGCCCAGGCACACGCAGAGGATCAGCACCAACGTTGGCAACTGGTTCAGCCCGCCCAGCGCATGTGCTATTCGGTCGCCCAGACCCGATGTCTGAAAGGCGGTAGCCAACGCGATGCCTCCGGCGAACAATACCAACGCGCCCCACGGGATGCGTTCGGCGGTTTCCCAATCGAGCAGTGCCTGTCCGCGACCATTGGGGATCAGGCACATCAGCACGACGCCGCCGAGGCTGATGCTGGCGTCGTTCACAGCGCTCAGCCCGACCAATCCACTCCAGCCGCCGTAGGGCCAGGCGCGAAAAATCCAGGCGAACACAACCAACGAAAAAATCGCGATCACGCGTCGTTCTGCGGCCGTCCATGGACCCATTGCCGGCAACACGGCAGGCGCTGAATCCTTCAAGTGGCGGGTCAGCCAAAAGCCAAGAATAGGCAGAAAGATCAGCACGATCGGGACGCCAAATTGCATCCACTCGCCAAATCCCATGCGTTGGCCCGTGGTTTGCTCGTAAACCTGCATGAAAACCAGATTCGGCGGTGTGCCAATCGGCGTGCCCCAGCCGCCGATACTGGCGGCATAGGCAATGGACAGAATCAGTGGCGCGCGCAGACGCGGGTCGGGATAACCCTCCAGGATCGCCATCGCTACCGGCAGCATCATCAGCGTGGCGGCGGTATTGGCAATCCACATGCTGGTGAACCCGGTCGCGGCGATAAAGCCAAACACCAGCGAACGACCGCTGCGCGCGCCGAACAAGTGCACCATGCCCAGCGCCAGGCGACGATGCGCGCCATTGCGTTCCAGCGCCAAGGCCATCATGAATCCGCCGGCCATCAGCAGGATCAATTCGTTTCCGAATGCCTCTGCGGCCTGCTTGGGTGTAATCACCGCAGCCGCGGGCAGGATGGCCAGTGGCAACAACGCGGTGACTGGAGCCGGAACCGGCTCGAACAGCCACCACAACGCAACCCAGACCAGCACCGCGCAAGTCCAGGCCAGCGCCGGTTGCGCGCCCTCGAGGCGCAGCAGCAGCAACGTGGACAGGGCAATCAGCGGCGCCCCCCATAGCGCAGCGCGCTTGAGCGTGTGCCGTGATTGCGCAGGTGTGGCAGAAGTGGACTCGGACATGGAATGGCCAACTGGGTCAAGGATTTGCCGCTGGCGGCCGATAAGCTGGCGCAGCGCGGGCGGCGGCTTAGCTATACTGCCCGAGCGGCCAAGACTTGGGAAAGCGGCTATCTTGGCGCGGCGGTGCTGAGTGTACTGAAGCGTGCGTCCAAACCGACGTCGCGACTCAGCCAACGCGAGGTGCGAAGGTGTCGGGCGCGGCTGGTGTGCGCCACTAGGTTCTGCCGTTTTGTAGCGGCGTGCGGACCGGATCGATCGGGACAGGGAACACGGAAGCGGATGATGATCTGGGTGCTGGCGCTGCTTCTCCTCCTCGCTGTCGTTGCAGCCGCCGCGCTATTTGTGCGCGAGCGCAAATTGGTGACCAAACTGGTCGCGCTTGAAGTCGACGGCAAGAAGCGCGAGGCCTCGCAGGCCCAGGTCATTCACACCACCAAGCTCGCCTCGCTCGGTCAAATGGTGGCCGGTGTCGCGCACGAGATCAACACACCGTTGGGCTTCGTGAAAAGCAATGTCGAAGTGGTCAGTGATCTGCTCGCCGAATACGAGCAGGCAGTCACCAACGTGATGACCGGCGTCGATTTTTTGCTTAATGCCGATGCCAGTATCGCCGAACGTGCCAAGGCCCTGGTGATCAGGGCGCGCGGACAACTGGCCCAGGCCACCGGTCTGAACGAGGCGCGCGAGCTGCTGGCCGACTCGGTGGATGGTCTCAAGCAGATGAGTTCGCTGGTATCGAATCTGAAGGGGTTCGCCCGCGTTGACCGCGACGGCATGGATTCGATCGACCTCAATGATTCGATACGAAGTTCGCTGACCATTGCCAGCCATCAATTGCGCGATCGCATCACCGTTGAAACCGAATTTGGCCAGTTGCCGCAAATCAAATGCATGCCCTCGCAGATCAATCAGGTGTTCCTCAATCTGATCACCAACGCGGCGCAGGCAATGGGCGAAGATGGACTGCTGCGGATTCGCAGCATCGCCAAGAAAGACGGCGTGGAAGTCAGCGTTACCGATAACGGAAGCGGCATTCCGGAAAATGTGCTGCCCAATATTTTCGATCCGTTCTTCACCACGAAAAAAGTGGGCGAAGGTACCGGCCTGGGCTTGTCCATTGTGCACAAGATCATCCAGGGGCACGGCGGCGCGATCCGCGTCAACTCAGTGGTCGGCAAGGGCACCACGTTTTTTGTCGAGCTGCCGATCGACAGCCAGTTGAATCTGGCGCGGGCAGGGGCATGAGCATGCACGCGGATGCTCACAACGCCAAACCGCTGCGACTGCTCTGCATCGATGATGAGATGCGCATCCTGCGTGCACTCAAGGCCTTGTTCCGTGATCACGAAGTGCAGCTCTGCAATGACCCGCGACAGGCCGTGGCGATGGCCAGTCAGTTCGATGTTGACGTGGTGATCTGTGACCAACGCATGCCGCAGATGCAAGGCATCGAAGTGCTGCGTGAGTTGAAATCGACGGCGCCACGCGCCATGCGTATTTTGTTGACCGGCTATGCCGACCTCAAGGCGGTGCTCGGTTCCGTGAACGAAGGCGAAGTGTATCGTTACGTCAACAAGCCTTGGGACAACGCTGAGATGCGCGCCCTGGTTGCCGAGGCAGGGCGAATCTCTCGTGATGCCTCGGTCATCACCGTCGATCCGATCAGCGAACGTGATGCGGCCGAAGCGCGTTCTGAAGTCGGCGTGCTGGTGCTGGAAGATGATGTCAATTCGCAGGCGCGCCTGCG
>JAWXCG010000243.1:0-3554 GCA_034440555.1 Pseudomonadota bacterium | reverse complement strand
GCTAAGTAATCCGACGCTAAGTAATCCGATGCTACAAAACACCGCGATTGATCGGGGTGCCCCTGCTTCGATAGCTGACCACTGTCCAACCATTGGCGCTGGCGACGCGAACCTGTGCACCACCAAGGCAGGGCGGTCTCAGGAGTCAAGCGCAACACGTTTGGTAAATGCGTAAATCGCTACGGATTTTGGCGAAGAGGATACCGGCTCGTTCGGTGGCCCTGCCAGCCTGACAGCGCCTATATTCATGGCTTCAGGTGCATTGCCCGCAATCTGACCCGCCTTGGCAACTGACTCGCCCGAACCGCGCGCCACGGAACACGGTGCCCAAAGGCGGTGGAGCCGCTCATCGGTTGGTTGCCACCGGGGCTCCCGACCCGGGCCCCAAGTGTGATTTACTTCACGTATCAGGCGTCAACCCCGGCTAGACTCAGAACAATATCCATGACGATGAAGAGCCATGATGCAAGAGCGTGCTCCCTCCTCTGAAGTCATACCGCTACGCCCGCCAGTCGTAAACAGGACTGGCGGGGCGGCGTTGATCGCCAAGGCTTTTGACGACGAGTTCTTCAAGGCACTTTTTGCGTCGCTGGACGCCACCTTGCAGGCCACGGACGACTATCTGTTTAATTTGGCGGATAAAGCCGGATCAAGCGCACAGCAGAACACCCATTTCGATTCGATGCGTGCGCTGCGCCTGCACCGGCAGTCGATCAATGGTTTGTTTAGCACGCGCATACAAACCAGTTTCGAACAGCTCTATGCCGGCAAGTTGCCGCAGGCCCGGCGCGCCGATGGCAGCCTCGCCCGCGACTCGCGACTCGAACTATCGCTGGTCGAACACGATACGCTGGAAGAGAATCTCGCCGTCATTTCGCTGGTTGATCGCTGTGTAGCTGCGTTTACGCGCCCGTTGCACACTCTGCAACAGCGCATGACGCATGCGCTTGGTTTGCAGGGCCTGGACGAAAATAACAATCCAGCCGCACCGCAGCAACTTGCCGCGTCCGTGGTGCACGCCATCACCCCCACAGAAATGCCGGTGGATGTGCGCCTGATCTGCCTGAAGCACCTTGAGCGTCAGTGGCTGAGCGTGCTGGGCCCCCTGTATGAGCGCGCCAACCGCATTTTGGCCGAGTCTGGCGTTCTGCCCGAGTTGCGCTATACCGTGGCACGCAGCAATGCTCCCGCGGCGCGACCGAGGGCTCCGGGCGGCGCAGCAGCGCCTGGCGCGCAGAGTCATGATCACCAATCGCCGCAGAGTCATGATCCCGGACATGCGCATGGAGGCTCCGATTACGGCGGCGCCGGTGGTGGTTACTACGCTGGCGGCGGTGACTACGGCGGCATTGATCCCGGGTTGGCACCGGTAGTTTCCGAGTTGATGCGGCTGCTTGGTGGCGGTGGCGATGCAGCCGGTGGCGGTATGGGCGCTCCTGGCGGCGCCGGGCCGGGCTACTCGGGCTCAGCACACTCCGGTGGCGGCGGATACTCGCCCGGCCCGGCAATCGATGGTCATGCCTTGATGAACGCCCTGAGCATGCTTCAAGCCGAGCAAATGGGCAGTGCAGGCGGTCCGGCGATTAGTGCTGAGCAGGCAAAAGCTGCCTTGATCGCCCGTGCCCGTGGGCTTGTTGGTGGCGGCACCAACAGTCGGTTGCGCAATAACGACGAAACCGCTCTGGACCTGGTCGGCATGCTGTTCGACTACGCCATCCAGGACCGAAATCTGCCAGGCGAACTGCAGTCGATGCTGAGCCGCCTACAGATTCCCTATCTTAAAGTCGCGCTGCTCGATCCCACGTTTGTTGCGCGCAAGGACCATCCTGCACGCGCGCTGCTGGACGATCTGGCCGCCGCCGCGTTGGGTTGGAGCGAAGATTCCGACAAAGATCGCAGCTTCTTTCACGCGCTGGAAAGCCTCGTACGCAGCGTTATCAGCAGTTTCGATCAAGACCTCGGCGTGTTCGACGTGGCGCGCAAGCAGCTGAGCGAGGCGATTGCTACCCATCGCAAGCGCTCTGACATCGCCGAAAAGCGCACAACGGAGGCCGCGCGCGGCAAAGAACGACTGGAACAGGCGCAACAGGAATCAGCACGCGAGTTGTTGCGCCGCGTTGAGGGCAAACAGCTTCCAGCCCGACTGCGCGACATGCTCACCAAGCGCTGGTCGAACTATCTGGTCATGACCCATCTGCGCAATGGCGGCGATTCCGCACAATGGAAGGACGCGTTGCGCGTTGTCGAAGTGCTGGCCGATGCGCCTTCGAGACTCGAGAATGATCCGGACGATGCCGGGGCCATGCTCGAAGTCGAACAGATATTGAAGCGCGGACTGACTGCAGTGGGCATTCACGGCGATGATGTCGATGAGCTCTGGTCGGGAATCTCGGAGCTTCTTACTGCGCAGCACCAAGGTGGCGTCACAGCCGCTGGACCGCAGTCCACGGGTCAAAAGCTCACTGCAACAGCCGCCCCCGTTCGCGTACCCCCAACCCGCGCGCCCGGCCAACTGCAGGTGCCACCTACGGCAACTTTGAATGCGATCAACGCAACCTCCGCGCGGCCAGGCGGGGCCGAGCAGTACGCCAAGCACGAACAGGATTTCTTCGAGAGCCTGGAGGTCCGCTTTGGCAGCGGCAAAGACGAGGTTGTCTATAGTCCTGAGACCGTAGCCAAAGCGGCGGAGCCGAAACTTCCACCTGCGGTTGCGGGCGACAGCGTTACCACCACAGTCCGCGACCTGAAACCCGGTGCCTGGTTGGAGTTTGTCCGCGAAGACGCCACTCGCGAACGCGCCAAGCTGCTCTGGGTCAGTACTGTGCGATCACAGTATCTGTTCGTCAACCGCAACGGTGTCAAGTGTGGCGAGTACGCCGCCGACGACTTGGTGAAAGCGATCCGGGGTGGAAAACTTCAGGTCCTGGAAGAGAGCGGCTTGGTTGACCGTGCGCTCAACGCAATTGTACGCAAACTTCGTCGCGATAAGCCGAATACGTGAAAACGTCCGAGCGCAGGTCGGACCCACTCGGCGGTCATTCCAGGATTCAGTGATTCAACAAGCCCTGTCGCGCACCGCGTGCGTTGCAGACCTACGCGCTGCCGATCCATGCGTGTCAATCACTGTGTGCTCGGCGTGTGTCGCCTAAACCGCGCGGCCGCTGCAATGGGACGTTAGCTCAGTCGGTGGAGCACCGGACTTTTAATCCGATGGTCCCGCGTACGAATCTCCCACGACCCACCATTGCACCGAACGGCTGATCAATCCCGTCATTGATCGCCAGTCTCGATGGTTTGCGGCCACGGTATTGCCCATCGCGGCTGAAGCCGGTCCTGCCTGGGCGTGCTGAGCCAGCTGCGGTGTGCTTCATGTCAATCCTGCAGTCAAGCACCAGGGCGGGATCGCCGACCCGGTGCAATCCACCTATGTCCGGTCCAATGGACTCAAAACGCCGCGCCCACCTTGGTTCAGTACATGCGTATAGATCATCGTGGTCGTCACATCGGCATGGCCCAATAGCTCTTGAATCGTGCAATAGCTCTTGAATCGTGCG
>JAWXCG010000242.1:0-5197 GCA_034440555.1 Pseudomonadota bacterium | reverse complement strand
TGATCCAGGCCACTGGCGTGGGCGTGACCATTCTATGGTCCGGCATCGTTGCGTTCATCGCGTTCAAGATTGCCGATCTGCTGGTTGGGCTGCGCGTGAGCGCCGAGCAGGAACGCGAAGGTCTGGATATCAGTTCGCATGGTGAGGCGGCTTACGATCATTAAGGAACCGCTGAACAAGTCCGGAGCCGCGATAGCCCCCTGAGTCAGGGGGCGAAAAACCGCAGGTTTTGACCAGCTCCGCTGTTGAGAGCGGGGTTTGGCAAGTAATAAGCAGTGTGGCGAAGACCAAGTGGTGAATTATTCAGACCTTCCCTACGCTCACTGTTACCTGGGCCCTGGCCCAGCACTACGATTCGCTTGTGCGTGGTGGGCCAGGGCCCACCCTACGCGGGTTTGCGCTTCTGGATGGCGCGCACGTACAACACCATGCGATGGTCTTCGATTTCGTAACCGAACTTGGCGGCGACAGCGTGCTGCAGACGTTCGATTTCGGCGTCGAAGAACTCGACGACCTTGCCGGTGTCCAGATCAAACATGTGATCGTGATGCTCACCACGGTCCAGCTCGAATACTGCCTGCCCGCCTTCAAAATTGTGTTTGACGACGATGCCCGCGGCTTCGAATTGCATCAGCACGCGGTACACCGTGGCTAGGCCGATGTCTTCGTTGTGATCGAGAAGTTCCTTAAAAATCTCTTCTGCAGTCAAATGCTTACCGCTGGAACCTTCAAGTATTTCGAGGATGCGAACTCGCGGCAAAGTCACCTCCAGGCCAGCTTTGCGCAGGTCCTGGGTGTCGCGTTTGCCGTGCTTGTCGGCGTCGCGCAGCGGCTGACGGGCATTGAAACCTTTCAAAACGCTACTCCAATCGTCCAGACTGGATTCTACACCAGCCCCGAGTCCGGGTCGCGACAGCGCGACTCGGGACATTTCGCTTAGCCGACGTTTGGAATTGGCCACGGCCTTGCCTGTATGATCCAGCGCTTTGCACACTGGATCAGAATCTCGATGCGCCTGAAGCTACTACTCATCGCCACCCTGCTGTCGTCCGGATGCAGTCTTGTCTACAAAACAGACATCCGCCAGGGCAATGTCGTCGACCAGGAAATGGTTGACCAACTCAAACCCGGCATGACCAAGCGTCAGGTTGAACTGGTGATGGGCACGCCGATGGTGGCGTCCCCGTTCGATCAGAACCGTTGGGAATACCTGACAGCAACCAGCCGACGCGGCAGGGCGGCGGACCTCAAGAATTTATCGCTGCAGTTTGATGGCGAAACTCTGGCGCGCATTGAGGGCGATTGGGAACCGCAGAATGAAGATGAGCTGTTGCGTCAATCGCAAGAGCTGCAGAAAAATAATCCCGAAGACAATCTGAAGAAACCCGGCGGGTGAAGCGCAGCGCTTTCGACATGAGATGAAACGCATGTAAAGTTGCTCCGAACGCATGGCCATGGATGATCAGGCCGGCGTCCACCACCAGGGATGCTTCGCGCTGCCCACCCCGCTTCAGACCCGCTTCTGCTGCCTGGCCCGCAATCGCCTCGTGTCTTTCGGATCGCGCGTCAACGGTCGATAGATTTCGACGCGGTCGCCATGGCCGAGCACGGTGGCCAAACTTGCTGGCCGAGAGTAGACGCCAACGTTCTGGTCGGTGACGATCAAAGTGTTGAAGTGTTCGGCAATGCCGGATGCTTCAATGGCCTGACCGAGCGTGCTGCCTGCGGGTAACGATACGCTGCGCAGCCATTGCTGATCGGGCAATGCGAACAGGACTTCCACTTGGATATTTGCCGGTTCAGGCATCGATCGTCCGGGCGGCACGCGAGAAGTCATCCACCATGCGATCGGCCAATCCCTGGAAACCCATCGCGAGGGCTGACCCAACCCAGCGCCCGGCGAATTCAAAATCGAGATCAAGCTCCACGCGGCAACCCGAATCGCCCAGCGCAGTGAACGACCAACTACCGCGCAGGTCGGAGAATGGACCTTCCACCAGTTTCAGATCGATGCGTTTCAATGGCCGCACGCTGTTGCGTGTGGTGAATACGGAGTTGAATCCGGCGTACTGCAAATCCAGGCGCGCGGTCATGCCGCTCTTGTCGCGCTCCAGGATGGTTGCTTCACGACACCAGTCAAAGCGCTTCGGATAGCCTTCCACTTCATTGATCAGATCGAACACCAGCTTCACCGGCCGGGTAATCAACACACTACGCGAAATGCTGCTCAAACTTCCCCCTGGCTACAACGCTCGAACCGACTGCGGTTTCCAGCGACAATGTAATGGTATTCAATAGGACCCGGCAATGGCCAACAAGAAGCCCGACAAGGACGACCATAAGGGCACGATTGCGCTGAACAAGCGCTCGCGCCACGAATATCACTTCGATGAGCGCATCGAGGCTGGCTTGGCGCTGCACGGATGGGAAGTCAAATCGCTGCGCGCCGGGCGCGTCAACATTACCGATGGCTACGTCATCATCAAGAACGGCGAAGTATTTCTGTTCGGCGCGCAGATCATGCCGCTGGGCTCTGCCTCAACGCATGTGCATCCCGAGGAGCGGCGCACGCGCAAGCTGTTGCTCAATCGCGCCGAAATCGACCGCCTGGTGGGCCAGGTCGAACGCAAAGGCTACACCTTGATTCCCACCGCCATGTACTGGAAAAGCAATCGCGCCAAGATCGAAATTGGCTTGGCGCACGGCAAGAAAGAACACGACAAGCGCGATGCCGTCAAGGACCGTGAATGGCAGATCGAAAAAGCCCGCACGATGAACGCCCGCAATCGCGACGCCTAACCCGGATCGCGCTGCCCTTGCAGGGCGGCTCGTTCCTGTGAGGGCTCCTTTGGAAGCGGTAGTCGCGGGAGCGTCGGTTGTGGGAGCAGCGTCAGCCGCGATTGTCCCATCCTCACACGCACATTGACCAACGCGACCCCACCCACCCCACCATCACACCCGCAGCCGATACCGATACAAACCCTCATACCAAGGCCGCGCATCCGCCGCCGCCTTCGCAGCTACCCCGGTGAGCGCCTGAGCACGCGGGCGTGATGCCTCAAATCCAGTTGAACGCCACACCGCCGCATACCAGTGCGGTGCCCACACCCCATCGCTATCACGCGGCCCCGGTGGCCAGCTCAGCATGCGATCGCTGAAGGTGACGCCAAGATGCACGCACAGCGCGCGCAGCTGAGCCTCTGGCGCCTGGAGAAACTCATTCGCATCGATTACCGGCGGAGCGCTTCCGGATTTTTGTGCGACTTCGTCGAATAGCTGTGCCTCCTGCTGCAATCCGATGTCATCGGCGTTCACAGTGGCGCGCGATTTGATATACGAGGCCACGACATCCACTGGGTCGCGGATCAAGAACACATTGGTCAGGCGATGAATCCAGTCACGCTCGATGTCGGGCAACAGATGGTGACTCATGTGCTTCTGGTACCAGATCGGCTGCGCGTTTGGCACGGCGCCGAGCAGCGAAGCAACCACGCGACGCCAATCCGTCTCGCCCTGCGCAATCACTTCGTCAGCGCCCGGGTGATCGCTCTGAGTGTGCGCCAGATAGTGCGCGTACAGCGGCTCGTCGCTGACCGTGCAGTCGCCGCGATTCTCCCAGGCGCGCATCATTGCAGTAGAAATATTGCGCGGCCCCGACCATATCGCCAGTCGCAATGGCGCCGTCGCAGCACTCATCCGGTTACCTTGCGGCCAGCAACATCCGCGGCCACCAGCTGGCGGTACAAACCCTGCAGCCGCTCGACCATCGGCCCGCGTCGGCCATCGCCAAACACACGCCCGTCCAGCTCGCGCACCGGTACCACGCCGGCAAAAGTGCCGGTAGTGAAGGCCTCGTCGGCAGCATAGACATCAGTCAGGCTGAAGCGTTTTTCGAACACCGCAATGCCGGCGCCCTGGCAGACGCGCAGCACGTTGGCGCGAGTGATGCCACCGAGGCAATACTCACCGGTCGAGGTCCACACCTCGCCACGCCGCACGATGAAAAAATGCGTGGAGTTACAAGTGGCCACAAAACCATGCGGGTCGAGCATCAGCGCCTCGTCGGCACCGGCGGTATAGGCTTGAATGCAGGCGGTGATGCAGTTGAGCTTGCTGTGGCTGTTGAGCTTCGGGTCCTGCACGTCGGGATAACCGCGGCGCACATGCACGGTGAACAGTTTCAATCCGCGCTCCAGCGTGTCTGGCAAAGGCGTTTTGTATTCCGGCAAGATCACCACCGTGGCGGGGCCGATGCAGACGCGCGGGTCCTGATACGGTGTGCGCTTGATGCCGCGCGTGATCATCAGCCGAATGTGCACGCCATCGTGCATCGCGTTGCGCGCCAGTGTGGCGTAGATCGCCTGCGTCAGCGCAGCGCGACCCATGCCGATGTCGAGCATGATCGCCTTGGCGCCTTCGTACAGGCGATCCAGGTGCTGGTCCAGAAACGCGGGATGCCCGCCGACTACGCGTAGTCCTTCCCAAACACCATCGCCCAGCACGAACCCCGAATCGAATACCGAGACCATGGCTTCAGCGCGCGGCTTGTAGACACCGTTGAGATAAATCAGCACCGCCTCGTTGCGCAGGTCAGCAGCGTAGTCGTGGGTACCATGGGCCATCATCGTCTCCCGATTTGCAGGTGGCGAGCATAGCGCCGGCGCCTCAGGCAGTGCATTCAGCCAATGTCGAGCAACGCCAGCACACCCAGCAGCGCGAAAATCGCGGCGGCAATTCGATGCACAACTTTCATCGGCACATGTTCTGTGATGCGATCACCAAACATCACTACCGGCGCATTGGCCAGCACCATGCCCAGCGTCGTGCCGGCGACCACCGCGAACAAAGACGAGTACTGCGCGGCCAAGGCAACAGTGGCGACCTGGGTTTTGTCACCCATCTCTGCGATAAAAAATGCGATCAGCGTGGTGCCAAAAACACCGAAGCGATCAGGCCTGGCTTGCGCAACAACCAGCTTGTCCGGTATCAGCGCCCACACGGCCATCGCGAGAAAGGAAATACCGAGAATCCAGCGCATCAAATCAGCGCCCAGCCAGCTGTTGATCGAGGCACCGAGTGCACCAGCGAGCGCATGATTGACCAGCGTCGCGACCAGGATCGCGGCAATGATCGGCATCGGGCGGCGAAACCGCGCCGCCAACACCAATGACAGCAGCTGGGTCTTGTCACCCATCTC
>JAWXCG010000241.1:0-3871 GCA_034440555.1 Pseudomonadota bacterium | reverse complement strand
TGAGATTGCCGACGGAAGCACGTCGCGCGCGATTCACGCGCTGCGCGGTGCCGGTCTTTCCGGCAATCAGATACGGCGCGTTGGCGCCAATCGCGCGCGCGGTGCCGGTCGGGCTGTGCATCACCGCGACCATGCCCTCGCGCACTGCCGTCAGATTCTGCTGATCTTTCACTATGGTGGCGAGCGGTATCGAAAGTGGTGACGGAACGACGGGTGCGTCGAAGCGTTCCTGGGTAGCGCGCAGTAGATGCGGTCGATGACGCACACCATTTCCGGCCAAGGTGGCGAGGGCGCTGGCCAACTGGATCGGAGTAACCACCCAGTAGCCCTGGCCGATACCAGCGATCACCGTCTCGCCTGGGTACCAGGTCTTGCCAAAGCGCGCCTGCTTCCACTCACGCGAGGGCAGGACGCCGCCTGCTTCGCCGATCAGATCGACGCCGCTGGGCACGCCGAAACCGAACTGCGCCATGTACGTGCTGATGCGGTCGATGCCTGCGTCCGACGCCAGCTGGTAGTAATAAGTGTTCACCGACTGCGCCAGCGATTCGCGCAGATTGATGCGACCGTGTCCGCCCGGGCGCCAGTCGGCGAAGCTCTGCGACTGGCCCGGCAGTTGGAAGCGGCCAGTCGACAACACTGTGTCTTCGGGTTTGCGCAGGCCAAGTTCCAGGCCGGCGAGTGCATAAAATGGCTTGATGGTGGATCCAGGTTCATAGCCACCACGCAGCGTGCGATCGAACTGCGGCTGGTGCGGTGTAGCCAGCAAGGCTGCATAGTCCTTGCGCGAGATGCCATTGACGAACGGGTTCGGGTCGAAGCTGGGCTGGCTGACCATGCACAGTATTTCGCCATTGCGCGGGTCAATGGCGACGGCGACACCGGCGCGGCCCTCGAACGCGGCGATGGCGATGCGTTGCAGGTTGGAATCCAGTGAGAGATGAAGATTTTGCCCAGGTTGTGGCGGAACCCGATCCAGTTCACGCAGCACGCGCCCTTCGGCATTGGTTTCAATGCGCTCGTAGCCGACTTTGCCGAGCAGAATGTCTTCGTAATAGCGCTCGATGCCGGTCTTGCCGATGTGCGTGGTGGCGCTATAACGCGGATCGTCGAGACGCTCGCGGTCTTCCGCGCCAATGCGGCTGACGTAGCCGACGACATGGCCCAGGTCAGCACCCATCGGATAGAAGCGCTTGAGGTAGGGCACTACTTCGACACCGGGAAAGCGGTGCCGGTTGATCGCGAATAGCGCCACCTCCTCTTCGCTGAGATGAAAGCGCAACGGCAGGCTGTGAAAGCGTCGCCGTGCCTTGCGCAGTTCGTCGAAGCGCTCGCGCTCCTCGGCGTCAATGGCAATGAACTGGCCGACAGAGGCCACCACTTGTTCGACATCACCGGCCTGCTCCGGCACCACTTCCAGCCGGTACTCGAGCACGTTTTCAGCCAGCAGCACACCATTGCGATCGTAGATCAGCCCGCGACTTGGCGGCAGCGGCCGCGACTTGACCCGGTTGGCTTCGGAGCGCGTGCTCAGTTCATCGTGCCGGAGCACCTGCAGCCAGACATAGCGACCGATCAGCAGCAGGATGAAAGCCAGAATGATGATGAAACCCTGTGCCGCGCGCGCTCCAAATATCTGGGATTCAACCAGCACGTCCTTCAGCAGACGTTGCTGGCCGCGGAATATGCGCTTGAAAGGCCGCATCTGCATGGACTAGGGGTCGCGCGGACGACTGCGCCGGCGCAAATCGTCGAGCAGCAGAAACATCCACGGCCACAGCAATGCGCCGACAAAGGGTGCCAGCCAGAACTGCCAGTTGATTGCGGTGTCGCCAGCGATACTGCGCAGTGCCCAGGTGACGATGCGATCGTTGATCAGGATCGCGAGCACCGCCAACGCCTGCTGCCACATTGGAAAGAAGCGCAGCCGCGAGCGAAATCGCAGCATCAGAAAAGCGATGGCGACAAGTCGAAAAGCGTGCTCGCCAAGCATCGTGCCGATCAGGATGTCCTGGGTCAGTCCGAGCAGGAACGCAGCCCCCAGCCCCATGCGATCCGGCGCTTCCAGCGACCACCAGATCACCATGAGACCGAGCCAGAAGGGTCGCAGCGGTCGCCAGCCCTCGGGCAGAGCAACCACGGTCAGGATGACGCCAGCGAGCAGGCTCAGCCAGAACAGCAGCGAACCCTCACGCAGACGACTCATGGTGTGTGCTCTGCAGGTGCAGGATCGGACGGCGGAGAGGGCGGTCCGATGAAGTCGAGGGCCGACGCGGCTGTTGCCGAACCGGAGTCGACCGTGCTGAGCAACAGAACATGATTGCCCCGCGTCAGGCCGGCCACCGGTGTGGCCTCGGCCACCGCAAACGTGGCGGAGTCATCGCCGCGCACTTCGTTGACCACGGCGACCGGAATCCCGCCGGGAAAACGGCCGCCTAGCCCCGAGGTGAGCAACTGGTCGCCGGCTACGATGTCGGCGCTGAAGGGGATGTGCGGCAGCTCCAGGCGGTCGATCTCGCCGGTGCCGTAGGCGATGGCACGCAACCCGTTGCGCGCCACGCGCACCGGAATGGCGTGGCCCGGATCGGTGATCAGGATGACCTGGGAGCGATTGGCCAAGGGTGCGAGCACCTGTCCAATCAGGCCGTGTGCATCGATCACTGCCTGGCCTTCGTGTACGCCCTGGTTGCTGCCCTGATCGATCAGCAGACGGTGTCGGTAGGGATCCAGGTCGACCTCGACCAGCTCGGCGAGCTGTGCGTTCAGGCTCAGTCGCTGGCGCGCATCGAGTAGGGCACGCAGGCTTTTGTTCTCTTCGTCCATGCTGTCGATCTGCGCCAGCCCGGCTTGCGCGAGCAGGAGTTGTTCGCGCAGCTGAGCGTTTTCGTTGACTAATCCGGAGCGTTCAGCGGCGGCGTCACGGGCACCGCGTCCGAGCCGGATTGGCGCGGTTGCAAGCCAATAAGCAGGCGCCGCCAAACCAGCGATCTGACGCTGTATGCCGGCCAACACCTGGCTGCGGTGGTCGACTGCCATCAACGCCGCAGCGATCGCCAAAAAGCCGATCAGGCGAATGGTGCCCGAGCTGGACTCGGAAAACAGGGCCGGGTTATCGGAGTTGCGAACGGCCATGGGACTCGTCTGCGTGCGGCTCGTGTTGAGGCGGATGTGTCGGCGCCGGCGTGCGGACCCCGGTGCGCGCCGGTAGCAATGGGTTGCGGTTATATCCGACGCGCGCTGCACGCGCGGTCGGCATCACTCGGGGGAGAAAAATTCGTTGCCGTGCATGTCGATCAGTTCCAGCGCGCGACCACCACCGCGCGCCACGCAAGTCAGCGGGTCGTCCGCGACGTGCACGGCGAGGCCGGTTTCTTCCGAGATCAGTCGATCCAGGTCGCGCAGCAGGGCGCCGCCGCCGGTGAGCACGATGCCGCGCTCGGCCACATCGGAACACAGCTCCGGTGGCGTCTGTTCCAACGCCGAGCGCACTGCGCCGACGATGCCGGCCAACGGTTCGTGCAGCGCTTCGAGGATTTCGTTGGAGTTGATGGTGAACTGCCGCGGCACGCCCTCGGCCAGGTTGCGGCCGGAGACTTCAATTTCGCGAACCTCGGCCTGCGGAAACGCGCAGCCGTTCTCGATCTTGATGCGCTCCGCGGTTGACTCGCCGATCAAGGTGCCGTGGTTACGGCGCACGTAGTTGATGATCGCCTCGTCGAAGCGATCGCCACCAATGCGGACGCTCTGCGCATAGACGATGCCGTTCAGCGAAATCACCGCGACTTCAGAGGTGCCGCCACCGATGTCCAGCACCATCGAACCCTTGGCTTCGTGCACCGGGATGCCCGCGCCAATGGCCGCGGCCATTGGC
>JAWXCG010000240.1:0-8815 GCA_034440555.1 Pseudomonadota bacterium | reverse complement strand
GGTAGTTGCGTAATCCCTCAGATCGAGGGAATTTCTTGCCGCTTGGGGCAAAAAAGAAGTGCGGGTGTTGCCATTGAAGGCATAATGTAGGCGTCAAAACGAACAGTACCACCCGCCTATGAATCTTAATCTGCGCCAGCGTCTTTCTCAATTCCATTCGCTGTGTCAGCGCGAGCTGCTGCCGCTGGTTGAAGCGGACCTGGGTGAACTGCTGACGCCGCCGCTGCAACAGTTGTTGCGCATTTGGGAGCTGGTGCAAGTCGAGCGACTGGTGCCATCCAGTCGGGGAATGGTTGGTCGTCCAGCGCGCGAACGTGCCGCAGTGGCGCGGGCGTTGGTGGCCCAGACGGTGTTGGGCATAGCAACCACCGCGGCGCTGGTGGAGCGTCTGCGCATGGACAAAAGCTTGCGTCGGTTGTGCGGGTTCGATGTGCGCCAAAAGATGCCAGGCGAACATTTGTTCTCGCGCGCGTTCAAGGAATTCTCCGTGCAGGGGCTGATGCAGCAAGCTCATCAAGCATTGATCAAGGAGCAGTTGTCGGATCAGTTGATCGGGCATATCGCTCGGGATTCCACTGCCATTGAAGCGCGCGAAAAGCCGACGCAGCCTGAGCTAGTGGCAAAACCCGCGCCGCGCAAACGCGGCAGGCCTGGAAAAAATGAAGTGCGCGAGGCGCCCGCGCTCACCCGAATACAGCGCCAAGCCGCGGGGATGTCGCTGTCGGCGATGCTCGCCGATCTGCCCCACGCCTGCGATGTCGGCAGCAAGACCAACAGCAACGGATTCAAAGCCTCATGGAAAGGCTACAAGCTGCACCTGGACGTAGCCGACGGACATATTCCGATCAGCGCAGTGATCACCTCCGCCAGCGTGCATGATTCGCAAGTAGCGATCCCGCTCGCGTTGATGAGCGCGCAACGTGTCACCCATCTCTACGATCTGATGGACGCTGCGTATTGCAGCCCGCTGATCCGTCAACACAGCCGTGACTTGGGCCATGTGCCGCTGATCGATCACAATCCGCGCAGCGGCGACAAGCTCGAATTTTCCCCGCACCAGGCCGAGCGTTACAAAATACGCACCCAGGTTGAGCGCGCCAACGCGCGTCTGAAAGACGAATACGGTGCACGCTTCGTGCGTGTGCGCGGCCACGCCAAAGTGGCTACGCACCTGATGCTCGGCGTCCTGGTGCTCAACGCCGATCAGCTACTGCGCTTAGCCACGTAGCAAAAATCATTTTGCAGGACAGCAACATGATCGGCGCCTTGCCGAGGTCCGAACCGCCCGAAATTCACAGTAGCGCAGGCGATTTCGCTGAAAACTCAGTCGTGGCGCCTATGCGCCCCTCATTACGACACCCGTCTCGTCGCCGCACGCCATAAAACTGCCCGAAGCGGAAATTTAGAGGGGATTTCGCAACTACCTCGTCAGTGTTTCCTTTAAGCGCGGAGCTGCTGCAACCGGATCGACTGCAAACAATGCTAAACATGTGACCGCCCACTTGTGCCCTCTGCACACGATGCAACATTGCCGGTGTGCACCGCGTCAAGACGTGCCGAATCCTGGCGCCTTCGATTCGGCCGTTTTCAACTTCGATTCGCCCGCGTTCACGCTGCATCTGGCTACATGCTGAGCGCGGATGCGGCCATACTGGGCACATCCAATAGCCCACACCGGAGATGGTTGCGATGAAACGCGGGATGACTTCGTTCGCCCTGATGTTGTTCAGCCCAATGTTGTTGAGTTTGGTGCTGCTGGCCGGTTGTGGTGACAAGGACGACGGTACGCCGCCGGATTTGCAGAAGGCTGCAGCCACCACGAAAGGCCCAGAAGCCATGGCCTTCGGCCTGGTGTCAGCGACCGGAGAATCCTATGAAGGCCGCCCTTCGATCGTGCTCGAGTTTTCCCGACAACTGGTGGGTCAGCAGACTTTTGATCAACTGCTGTCAATAAAACTCAAGGACGGAGCCGCCAGCGAAGGCAGCTGGATGCTCGATGGCGACGGCAATCGTTTGCGCTTTCCCTATCTGGAGGCCGACAAGACTTACGTGGTGACGCTCAAGGCCGCGCTGGCTGCTGCCGATGGCAGCACTCTGGGCGTGGACAAGACCCAGGAAGTGCACAGCGGCAACCAGGAACCGATCGTCGGCTTCGCCAGCCAGGGCAGCATCCTGCCCGCGCATGAGTCTCGAGGGCTGCCGATCGTCGCGCTGAACGTGGCCGAGGTCGATGTCGAGTTCTTCCACGTCACCGAGCGCAACGTCGGCAAGTTTCTGCGTGAATATCAACAGAACGGTCGCCGCAGCTACTGGTCGCTGGATCAGCTGGCCGCGATGTCAAGCTCGGTCTACAAGAACCGGTTCGCGCTGCAGAACAAGTCCAATGAACGCAGCGTCAGCTTCCTGCCGATTCGCGATATCGACGAGCTGAGCCTGCCTGGGCTTTACTTCGCCGTACTCAACCGTGCTGGCAGTTTTGGCTACGAACAGGAAACCGCGATGTTCTTCGTCAGCGACATCGGCCTGCACGTGCGCGCGTACAAGGATCGCTTGCTGGTTCTGAGCACTTCGCTCAAATCGGGCGCGCCCAAAGCCAACGTGGCATTGCAGATCCAGAACGAAACAGGCACCGCGCTGTTCGACGTCAGCACCGATGCCAACGGCTTGGCGATGATTGAGTACACGCCCAACTCGCAGCATCTGCTCAGTGCCCGATTCGGCAACGATATCTCGCTGCTGCCGTTCAATCAGCCGGCGCTGGACCTTTCCGAGTTCTCGCTCGGCGGTCGTGTGCAGACTGACCTTGAAGTTTTCCCCTGGTCAGGACGCGATCTCTACCGCCCCGGCGAGACGCTGGGCGTGTCTGCGCTACTGCGCGACTTTGACGGCAAGATGGTCAAGGCGCAGCCCCTGTTCGTGACACTGAAACAACCTGATGGACGCGCACTTGCCACCCAGCAGGTCGATCCGGGCGAGCTCAATTACGTTCGCTACGAACACGTCATTCCGACCGATGCACCAACCGGAAAATGGTCGCTCGAGTTCAGCACCGATCCCACAATGATGAACGCCGCCACATTCGCGTTCCGCGTCGAAGAATTTCTGCCCGAGCGTCTGAAGCTGACGCTCGAAGCGCCAGAAAACCTGGCGCCCGGCGACGCATTTCCGCTCAGCGTGGAAGGCGCCTGGCTTTACGGTTCACCCGCCGCTGGTAACCGCTTCACCGCGCGACTGAGCTTGCAACCCGAATCGCATCCGGTCGCAACGCTGAAAGATTTCCATTTCGGCGATCCTCTGGCCGAGCTGCCCAAGCAGCCGAAAGATGTGCTTGACGAGGTGCTCGATGACGAAGGCAAACTCAGCAGCGAGATCGCGCTCGACGAAGTAAAGGCGCCGACGGGGACAGTCGCCGTGATCGTTTCGGGCAGCCTTTACGAATCTGGAGGACGCGCCGTGACCCGCACCATCAAGCGCAGCGTCTGGCCAGCAGCCCAAATTGTTGGCGCACGTGCGTTATTTGATATGAGTGAAGGCGCGACGCCCAATGGCGACGCCGGATTCGAAATCGTCCGCGCCAACGCTGCCGGCGATTTGCTTGCAGGCAGCAAACTCAAAGTGAAACTGTTTCGCGAGCGCCGTGAATACAACTGGCGCTGGGTCAACGGCAACGGTTGGCAAACCGATTTCCTGTCGCAGTGGGAAACCGGCCACGAGCAGGAACTGGATATCAAGGCGGGTGCGCGCGCCAAGGTGAGTTTTCCGGTTGAATGGGGTGGTTATCGTCTTGAGGTCTTCGATCCGGCCACTGCACTGACCATGAAGTTTCCGTTCCAGGCTGGATGGAACTGGTACAGCGAAGGTCAGGACGCCGGCAGCCGTCCGGACAAAGTGAAGTTGGCGCTCGACAAGCCGAGCTACAAGGAAGGCGACACTATCGAGTTGACCATCAAGTCACCGCATCCAGGCAATGCCCTGGTGCTGCTCGAGAGTGATCATCTGCTGTGGCAGAAATTGATCGAAGTGAAAAATCAATCAAAAGTCGAGATCCCGATCGACAAGTCGTGGACGCGGCATGACCTGTACGCCACAGTGCTGGTGTTCCGCCCTGGCGATTCCGCCGAGAAAATCACCCCGTCACGCGCAGTGGGTGTGCAGCACATTCCACTCGATCGCAGCGCCCGAAAAATTGCAGTCACGCTGGAGGCCGCGAAGAAAACGCGCCCCGACCAGAAACTGCAGGTAACCGTCCATGCCCCGCAACTCGCAGGCAAGCCGGGACGAGTGGCATTGCACGCGGTCGATGTCGGCATTCTCAATCTGACCCAGTTTCCGATGCCCGATCCGACGGGCTGGTTTTTCGAGCCACGCCGGTTCCTGACCAATGCCTACGATCTGTTTGGACGGATCATCGAAGCAGTTGATGGCAGCAAAGCCAAACTACGGTACGGCGGTGACGCGGCGATGCTGTCACTGCCGCAGGCGCGTCGCCCCAACGTCAAAGTGCTGACGGTTGATCTGTTCGAGCAGCCGGTGTTGGTCGACGCCAAGGGCGATGCCCGCTTCGAGCTCGACCTGCCAGATTTCAACGGCACTGTGCGACTGGGCGCCGTAGTCTATGGCGAGCAGAGTTATGGCACGGCCGATCAGGAGACCATCATCCAGGCCCCGCTGGTGGTCGAGATCAGCGCTCCGCGCGCGATGGCTTCGGGTGACAGTGCCGAAATTGCGCTCGATCTCGAAAACCTGAGCGGCAGCGAAGGCAGCTACAGCGTTACCCTCGATGGCGGTGACATGCTCGCCATCACCGAGCCCAAACGCAGCGTGAAGCTGGCCGACAAGGCGCGCAGCACACAGACTTTCAAGATCGTGGCGCGGGAGAAATACGGCGTCGCCAGCGTGGTGGCCAAGGTCACCGGTGGCACCGCGAAAGTAGAACGCCGCGTGGAATTCGCGCTTCGCCCGGCCTACCCTGCTGAACACCGCAGCCACTCCAGCGTGCTCGATCAGGGCCGCGATGTCAGTCCGGACGCAGCGCTGCGCGCTGGCCTGGTGCCGGATTCAGTGATCTCACGCTTTACCCTGGGCACGTTGCCCCCGTTGCCATTCGCCTCGGTAGTCAAGGACCTGATCCAGTATCCCTACGGTTGCGTCGAGCAGACCACGAGCAAGGCATTCCCGCTGGTGTTCCTCGATGACGACACTGCCCGGCGTTTTGGCGTAACACCGCTCACGCCGACGGCCCGTACCGAGATGCTCAACGTCGGCTTCGCGCGTCTCGCCTCGATGCAAACCGAGAACGGACACTTCAGTTATTGGCCAGGAGACTCCTATGTCGTCACGCACATGACGCCGTACGTCGCCGAGATGCTGGTCACTGCCAAGGAAGCTGGCTTCAGTCCCAATGAAGCGATGCTGGAGAAGACGCTCAAGCGACTGAACGACGATTTGCTCTCGGGAGGCAATCCGCATTACGACTACGAGCACAGTGACCATCTGCGCATCGCCGAGCAGGCGCACGCCGGTTACGTCCTGGCCAAGCTGAAGCGGGCGCCACTGGGCACCTTGCGCGCCATTTTCGACAACGAGCGCAGCAAGCTGGTGGCGCCACTGCCGCTGGTGCACCTCGGGATCGCACTGGCGATGCAAGGCGACCGCAAACGGGGTGAGGAAGCCATTGCGGAAGCTTTTTCAAAAAAATGGAATCGCCCGCGCTGGATCGGGGACTACGGCTCGCCGCTGCGCGATCTCACCTTGATGGTGGCGATGGTCAACGAAGCGGGATTGAGCAAACCTGAGTACGACGCGCTCGTCTACGACATGGCACGCGAGCTTATGGGCAGCCAGAACGATCGTTGGCGCCACAGCTATCTGAGTACGCAGGAGCAAATTGCGATCTTCCGTCTTGGCCGCGCCTTGATGGGCGATCTGGCACGCAAAATCGAGGGCGATGTACGCATCGGCAACAACCACGAACCGTTCAGCGGCAGCGCGCAAGTTTCGCGCAGTTTTGTGATCGAAGACTTGAATGCTGGTGTCACCCTCGGACCGCGCGGTCCTGGCCCGATCTTCGTGGTCGAGGATGTGGTGGGCTACCCGGCATCGGCGCCTGAAGTGAAGGACGAACATGTCGCCATCCGTCGCAATCTTTACCGTCAGGACGGCACCGCCTATGACGGCGCGCCGTTGACCACCGGCGAGACACTGATTGCTGTGCTGCACGTCACCGCCAAGGAAGAAATGAAAGATGCACTGATTGTTGATCTGCTGCCCGGCGGCCTTGAGCTTGAAAATCTCAACCTTGGTGACCAAAGTATCTGGGAAGGCATCACCATCGACGGTGTGACGATGAGCGATCGCAGTGGCCAGGCCGAAATCCGCTATGAGGAATATCGCGACGACCGTTATGTGGCCGCGGTGCAGCTTTACGCTGGCCAGCAGTCGAAGCTGTTCTACATCGTACGCGCAGTCAGTCCGGGCAAGTACAAGGTGCCGACACCGATGATCGAAGACATGTACCGTCCGATGATGCGCGGCATCGGTCCCGCCGTGCCTGCCGTTATCGAGGTGCGCGAACCGGAGAGAATGGACAAGCAATAGGAACGACATTGAAACCGACAATGGGCGCGGCCTCTGGCCGCGACGGTCAATAGCGAAGCTAGTCATAGGCGGCGATGCTTACCCAACACGTGCGGCACGAGCCCGCTCCTACTCCGCCGCGACTCGAGAGATTCTGGCACCGGCGCCACCCGCGCTGGTCCAAGTTGATCGTTGGGTTGTTTTTTCTGTTCGCGCTCGATCGCTTGCTACCACCGCCGATCCCCGATATCCAAACCGACGGGGCCACAGTTGTGCTTGCCCGCGATGGCACACCACTGCGCGCCTTCGCCAACAGCTCAGGCGTGTGGCGCTATCCGGTCGCGATCAACGACGTTTCGCCGCGCTACATCGAAGCGCTACTCGGCTATGAGGATCGCTGGTTCCGTTGGCATCCGGGCATCAATCCGTTTGCTTTCGCGCGCGCCGCTGCACAGGCCCTCTGGCATCGCCAGATCGTCTCCGGCGGCTCAACGCTCACCATGCAGGTAGCCCGGCTGATCGAACCGATTCCGCATAATGGTGTAGGCAAGCTGCGCCAGATCGTGCGCGCTCTGCAGTTGGAGCTCAGGCTGAGCAAAGACGAGATCCTGACGCTCTATCTCAATTTGGCACCTTTCGGCGGCGGCATTCAGGGTGTGCAGGCGGCGAGCTACGCCTATCTGGGCAAGCCGTCAAAAAATCTCAGCGTCGCCGAAGCCGCGTTGCTCGCCGTGTTGCCGCAGGCGCCGAGCCGACTACGTCCAGATCGGCATCCACAGCGCGCCAGGCTGGCGCGAGACAAAGTATTGGCGCGCCTCGCTCAGTTCGGTGACTGGCCAGCCTCAGTCATCGCCGAGGCAGCCGACGAAAACGTCGTTGCCAGGCAACTACGTCAGCCGTTGCACGCGGCACTGCTGGCCGAACGCCTGCGCCGCGCGAACCCAAATGCACGCTCGATCGTTTCAACCATCGACGCCGATCTGCAGCGCGCTACCGAGGAAAGACTTCGACTGTGGATTGAGCGTTTACCCGAAAAAACTTCCGCCGCTGCATTGATCGTCGACAACGCCACGCTCGAAGCACGAGCCTACGTCGGCTCAGCGCATTTTGGTGACGCATTGAGTCTTGGCCATGTCGACATGATCAGCGCCGAACGCTCTCCGGGTTCGACGCTGAAGCCATTTCTCTACGGTCTCGCGCTGGATGACGGGCTGATCCATTCCGAGAGTCTGTTACTCGACGTGCCGCAGGATTTTGCCGGCTATCGCCCCGGCAATTTCGGTGACAGTTTCAACGGGCCGGTCGCCGCGGCGGATGCGCTGCGCCTTTCGTTGAACGTCCCGGCGGTGGATCTGATCGAACGCGTCACGCCCAATCGCTTCGTCGCGCGCCTGCGCAATGCCGGCGTTGTGCTGGTACTGCCCAAAGGCGCGAAGCCCAATCTGTCGATGATTCTTGGTGGCACTGCTGCGCGGATGGACCAACTCGTCGGCGCCTACACCGCACTCGCGCGCGGCGGTGTCTCTGGTCGCGTTCGCTTGAGCAGCGACGAGCCACTGGAAGAACGCAGACTGCTCAGCGCAGGCTCGGCGTGGATTGTGCGACAGATTCTCGAAGACCATGGCCGGCCAGGCGACCCCAGCGCGCTGTTTGATAGCGGTCGACGCACGCGCGTCGCCTGGAAGACTGGCACCAGTTATGGCTTCCGCGATGCCTGGGCGATCGGCGTGACGCCAAACTATACGATTGGCGTTTGGGTGGGGCGACCCGACGGCACACCGAGTCCCGGCCAATACGGTGCCGCCACCGCGCTGCCTTTGCTGCTGGCGCTGGTCGATCGCCTGCCGCGCAACACCGCCAACTCGGCCATCACCATGCCGCAGAGCGTACACAAGACCACGATCTGCTGGCCGCTTGGTGAAGTGCCCGATCCGCTGCAACCGCAACTCTGCCAACGCGCGCGTGAAGCCTGGGTACTCGATGGAGTGGTGCCACCGACGCTGCCCGCACGCGCCAGTGGCAATAGCAGCAGCTATCGCGTGCAGTGGCTACGCGACAGCATCAGCGGCGCGCGTGTGCTTGTGTCGTGTGCCAACGGCGACAGCGTCATTGCGCATACCGCGCAATGGCCGGTATTGGCCGGCCCCTGGCTAAGCCGGGCGGATCGCCAGGCCAGTGTCTTGCCCGCCCTGGCTTCAACGTGCGACGCGCACGAACCCGATCAGGTAATTGCACGCCT
>JAWXCG010000239.1:0-17134 GCA_034440555.1 Pseudomonadota bacterium | reverse complement strand
TTTGCTACGAGTTGCGGCGTTGCGCGACGTGCTTACGACCGATTTGTGGCCGCAGGCGTGAACGCGGTCGACCCCAGTCGGACGCAGAGCCGGGAAAGCATGCTCCAGCAACACGTGCATGTACGGGCAAGCACACCAAAGATCGTGCGCCCGCTCGTCATTTACTCGGGGTCGGAGCCCGGTGCGTGAATTGCGCTCGCCGCCATCTGTGCGGGGGCGCAGCAATGCGTATGGCTACCGCGATCAGTAGGCAGGTTGAGTCGACGGCGCGAACCCTTCGGGGTTCGCGTCGTTTTCTTTTGGCATGCGCGTGAAAGTTCCCACCGTCTCCGAATGAGCGCCCGCCGCCCACTACAATGATGGGGATGAGCACCGCGCCCGAGTTTCCGATTACCTCTGTGCTTCCCGAGATCGTGGCCAGCCTGGAGACGACGCCGCGTCTGGTGCTGGAAGCACCGCCGGGTGCCGGCAAGACCACGCAGGTGCCGTTGGCTTTGCTGCGGGCGCCGTGGATGCAGGGTCGCATCCTGATGCTGGAGCCGCGGCGGATCGCGGCGCGATCAGCGGCGATGTTCATGGCCGCGCAGCTGGGCGAGGAGGTCGGGGAGCGCGTTGGCTATCGCATCCGTTTCGAATCCAGGGTGACTGCGCGCACCCGTGTCGAAGTGGTGACCGAGGGCATTCTCACGCGCATGCTGCAGGATGATCCAACGCTCGATGGCGTGGGCGCGGTGCTGTTCGATGAGTTTCACGAACGCCATCTGCACAGCGATCTGGGCTTGGCGCTGTGTCTGGATATCCAGTCCGGCATCAGGCCCGATCTGCGCTTGCTGGTGATGTCGGCCACGCTGGATGGAGAAAAACTGGCACGTTATATGGATGCGCCGCGATTGACTGCAGAAGGGCGCAGTTATCCGGTGACGATTGCGCATGTGCCAGCGCGGCCGCAGGAGACTCTGGAGTTTCAGCTGCAGCGCGTGGTGCAACTTGCGCTGACCGAAACAGATGGTGATGTGCTGTGCTTCCTGCCCGGCAAAGCCGAGATCGATCGCAGCATGCGGTTGCTCGCCGATGTCGATGCCGAAGTGGATGCGCTGCATGGTGAGCTGGGCATCGACGAACAGGCTCGACTGCTTCGGCCGGGTACGCGCCGGCGTGTAGTGCTGGCAACGAATGTCGCCGAATCCAGCGTAACGCTACCCGGCGTGCGCGCAGTGATCGACTCGGGGCTGGCGCGCGAGCCGCGTTTCGATCCAGCCAGCGGCATGAGCCGATTGGAAACCGTAACCATCGCGCAGTCTTCGGCGACGCAGCGCGCCGGTCGCGCTGGTCGCGTTGCGCCGGGGCGCTGCTATCGGCTGTGGCCGGAGAGCCAGCGGCTGGATCCGGCAACGCGTCCGGAGGTGCATCGCATCGAACTGTCCGCGTTCGCGCTGGAGCTCAAGACCTGGGGCAGCGTCGATCTGCGACTGCTGGATCCGCCGCCGCCGGGCACCATGGCCCAGGCCTTGGAACTATTGCGCGCGTTGGATGCGCTGGACGCCGACGATCGCCTGACCGCACATGGGCGATCATTGCTCGAACTCGGTGTGCATCCGCGTCTGGCCAACGCGATGCGGCGTGCGCCAGCAGCGTTGCAGGGCTTGGCCTGCGATGTTGCGGCGCTGATCGAAGCGCGCGATCCGATGCGCGGTGAGGCGCGGCGCAGCGACGATCTGCGCACCCGCATCGCGGCATTGCAGGCGCTGAGCAGCGGGCGCTCCAGGCATGATGGCGCGGATCGTCAGGGGCTGGCCAGCATCGATCAGGCGGCCAAACAATGGCGCCGGCGTCTGCGCATCGACAACGCGCGTGAGGCGCAGATCGGCAGCCACGATGTTGGCGATGTGCTGGCCTTCGCCTATCCGGATCGCATCGCGCGCAAGGACCCGTCCAACCCGCGCCGATATCAGCTGGCCAATGGCCGCGGTGCGCAGCTGCTGCACGAGTCGGCATTGTTCGGCGAGCCCTGGATCGTGATTGCCGAGATCCGCTTCGACGAACGCGACAGTTTGATCCAGCGTGCAGCGCCGATGGATGTGGACCTGCTCGAACGCGAATTTTCCGGCCACTTCAGCAGCGGGCGCCGCCTTGCATTCAATCGCGAGACGCGCATCGTGGAAGCCAACGACGAAAAGCGCTTCGCCGACTTGGTGTTGTCGACGCGCCACGTGCCGACGCCGCGAGACGCAGAGACTGCGGCGATGTTGCTCGCAGGCATCGCGCAAATCGGGCTCAGCTGCCTGCCGTGGAGCGAGGCTTCGCAGGAATGGCAGGCGCGCGTGCAAAGTCTGCGCGAATGGTGCCCGGAACTTGGCCTGCCCGATGTCGGCGACGCGGTGCTTGCGGTCACGCTGGATGACTGGCTGCTACCGGCGTTGCAGGGCAAGAGCAAACTCAGCGAGTTGAGCAGCGAAGATTTCGGCGAGGCGCTGCGTGCACGGCTGGATTATGCGCAGCGGCGCGCCGTCGATGAGCATGCGCCGCGCGAGCTCACCGTGCCCAGCGGCATGAGCCGCAAACTGAGCTACACACGTGGTGAGGCGCCGTTGTTGGCGGTTAAGTTGCAGGAATTGTTTGGTCTGGCCGACACACCACGCATTGCCAAAGGCCGTGTACCCGTCGTGCTGCATCTACTGTCGCCCGGGAAACAGCCAGTGCAGGTGACGCAGGATCTGAAGGGCTTCTGGGAGCGCACCTATCCCGAAGTGAAGAAAGAACTCAAGGGACGCTATCCGCGCCACCCCTGGCCCGATGATCCGTGGACAGCGACCGCCACGCATCGCGCCAAACCGCGCGGGAGTTAGCGACGGGCGCGGTCGCAGCTGGGTCAGACCAGCAAGAGCAAGACCCACCGGGCAGGGTCACTGGGTCCGCGCCGTGCGCGGACGCGTCAATCGATCGATCCAGGGAACCCCTGATCAAGTCCGGAGCCGCGATAGCCCCCTGAGTCAGGGGGCGAAAAACCGCAGGTTTTTGACCAGCTCCGCCGTTGAGAGCGGGGTTTGGCAAGCAATAAGCAGTGCGGCGAAGACGAAGTAGTGACTTATCCAGATCTTCCCTAGGTAATCAATGCGGCAAATGGCGCCGAATCGTTGAGGTACTGGTTTTTCAGCTTCACGTAGTTGCGCGCTGAGTAGTACAGCATCTCAATTTCCTGGTCGCTGATCAGGCGTACGAACTTACCCGGATTGCCGAGCCACATTTCGCGTTCGCCGACGATTTTTCCCGGCGGCACCAGACAGCCGGCGCCGACGAAGCCATGCTTGCTCACGGTCGCGCCATCGAGCACCGTGGCATGCATGCCGATCAGGCAGGCGTCTTCAATGGTGCAGGCATGCAGAATGGCGCCATGACCGATGGTGACATCACTGCCGATCAGCAGCGGAAATCCGCCGACGGTGTAAGGTCCGTCATGCGTCACGTGCAGCACAGCGCCGTCCTGCACATTGGTGCGGGCGCCAATGCGAATACGATGCACGTCGCCGCGCGCCACCGCGAATGGCCAGATCGATGCGTCTTCGCCCATTTCGACGTCACCAATCACCAGCCCGGCCGGATCGACGTAGACGCCCGCCGCAAAGCGCGGCATCTGGGACTTGAAGGGTCGGATGTTCATGCGCGCAGTGTAATCACTGCGACGGTGAATGTGTTCGTTGCATCCTTGCTGTCCCAGCGCATGTGGTATTGACTGCGTACTCACCTCGGCGGGATTACACTCGGCACCCCGATGCTGACGGAAACGCCGCGATGAATGCCCAACTCAAATCTGTTCCGGCGGTGACTGCCGACGCGCTGGCGCAGTTGCTGCGCGCACAGCAGGCCGCTCAGCTTGCGCATACATCCGACTATGCTGAGCGCGTCAATGATTTGAAACGCCTGCGCGCTGCTTTCAAGGCTCGACTCAGCGAATTCGTTAGTGCAATCGCCGCAGATTTCGGCCAGCGTTCCTGGCACGAATCGGTGGCCAGTGATGGCATGCCGGTGCTGCGCGAGATCGATCACATCTGCAAACATCTGCGGCGCTGGATGCGGGCGAGTCCGCGCGCAGTCGATATCAACTTCCTGCCAGCGCGCGCCGAGGTACGCTATCAACCTGTCGGTGTGGTCGGCATCATCGCGCCGTGGAACTACCCGGTGAACCTGGCGCTGGCGCCTCTGGTCAGCGCGCTCGCCGCCGGCAATCGGGTGATACTCAAGCCTTCTGAACATACGCCACGCACGGCGGAACTGTTGCAGGAGTTTCTTGCCGGACTGTTCCCGCGCGAACAGGTCGCCTGCGTGGTCGGCGGCGCCGATGTTGCTGCGTCATTTGCCGCATTGCCGTTCGACCATCTGTTCTTCACCGGGTCCACCCAGGTCGGACGCATGGTCATGGCCGCCGCTGCGCCCAATCTGACGCCGGTAACGCTGGAACTCGGCGGCAAGTCGCCCGCCATCCTGGCGCCGGATTATTCCATCACCAAGGCAGCAGCATGCATCGCGGCCGGAAAATTTTTCAATGGCGGGCAAACCTGCATCGCGCCGGACTACGTGCTGTTGCCGGCGGCCGATCATCCGCTTTTTGTCGATGCGTTGCGCAGCGCCGTTGCGCGCGCGTATCCGGACCTGGATACGTCGAAGGACTACACCAGCATCGTCAACCAGCGTCAGTTTGAGCGGCTGTCCGCCTACCTCGACGATGCACGTGCCAAGGGCGCCACAGTGATCGCCCTGTCCGAATCCAGCGCCGCTGATCGGCGCGTGTTTCCACCGACCGTGGTCACCGGCGTCAATGACAGCATGAAGCTGATGCAGGACGAAATTTTCGGCCCGATCCTGCCCCTGGTGGATTGCGCCAGCGTCGATGCCGCCATCGATTACATCAATGCGCGACCCAGGCCATTGGCGTTGTATCACTTCGATCACAACCGGCAGCGCACCGAGCGTGTGCTCAACCGCACTGTTGCCGGCGGCGTGTCAATCAACGATACCCTGTTCCATTTTGCACAGGACGAATTGCCGTTTGGTGGCGTCGGCGCCAGTGGCATGGGCCACTATCACGGCCATGCCGGATTTCTCACCTTCAGCAAGCAGAAGGCCGTGTTTTATCAGGCACGCTGGAGTGCACTGAGTCTGTTCCGTCCGCCCTATGGCAAGCTTGCCGATCGGCTGGTGGCTTGGTTGACGCGATAACTTCTCAGCGCAGTGGCTCAATCCCGCTTCGCTGGGTCCGACCGGTGGTCGGATGCTCTAGCCAAACGCCATCCCTTTTTTCTGCACAATCGTCCGCGCACAGCGCGGACCCACCACCAGCCCTCCTCACCAGCGGTGCTTGTTGGTTCCGACCTGCGGTCGGACTCTTTAACCAAATGCCATCGCTTTTTTCTGTGCCGGCGCATACTTGCGCTTGAGCCATATGCCTAGCGCGGTGGCGACTGCGAGCGGGCCAAACCAGGCGAGGTTTTGCAGGGTGGGTCCGGCCAGCGACGGCATCAGCTTCGGCAATCCAATCGCCAGAAATGCGATATGCGTGGCGACACCATTGCCAAGCATCGCGCTGATGTGTTCCCAACGCCACCACAGCGCATGCGCCGGGCCGCTGCGGCGCAGACGATACATGCCGATGCCGATAAAAATACCGATCAAGCTGAAACCAGCGAGCAGCACCGAATCAATGCTCAGGCCGATGGCCATGATCGCGATTCCAGCAGCCGGGTTGAGCAGTTCCAGGGTGCGATACACCGGGCCGGTGTAACGCTGGAAGTCGCGCTTGTCGCGAATGGCACGCCACGACTGCCAGCATGAAGTCGCGGTGATCACAATCAGGTAACCGAGAAACGCATCCGTCGGGTCGGGCCCACGCAGGGTGGCGATGGCGGCGATCAGCGCCGCACTGACCAGGACGCCGACCATCGCCAACAGATAGATCTTGCCGGCGCGTTTATGCATCGGGCTGCCCTTGCGGGTGAAGCCGGCGATCCAGAATGTGGCCAGGGCAGCAACGCCGATTGCGGCGTGCACAGTGGTGGTAACGCTGTAGATATTCATGATGCGGGCTCGTCGATTCGTAGGGGTTGTGTACGGCACGCTCAGCATGCGTTGTCAGCCAGCCGCACTCAGGTGCCCAAGGTCATCGAATTGGCCTGCCAGAAGTCACCTTCCACCGGGCGCCGCTTGATCGCGCGCGCCGGCAGCGTCAGCATGGCAATATGAACGCAATATTGCTGGTGCGCTGGCGGGCACTTACCGAGCCGATGATGATCGCCGCGCTGATCACCTGGCTGGCGGTGTTCCTGGCCGTCTCGGCTTCGAAGATGTCGGCCGATCTGCTGCCCATCGACGCGGCACTGCTGCGTCCGCTGGTGATCGGTAGCCTGCTGCTGTTTCTGGCGCTGTTGATTACTTGCGCAGTGCGTGCGAATGAGGCGCCATCGACTTGGCGCAGTATTGCGTCCTTGCTGGAGATTCTGGCGGCCTTGCTGGTCTGCGCGATTTCACGCAGCAATGTCGGCCCGATTCTGCTGATCATCGTCATGGCCGAACTGGCCGCGCAGCTGCCATGGCGACGATTGATGCTGGTGTTTGTGCTGGTCAACCTCGCCGTGTTCGCGATCCATACGCAGCGCTGGGGAATGAGCAATGCCGCCATCGGCGGTTTGAGTTTTGCCGGTTTCCAGCTGTTCGCGATCATGATGACCACGTATGCGCGACGTGCCGAAGGCATCGGCGCCGAACTGCAGCAAGTCAACGCGCATCTGCTTGCCACGCGCACGCTGCTGGCGGAAAGTGCGCGCGATCAGGAACGGCTGCGCATCTCGCGCGAGCTGCACGATGTCGCGGGGCACAAGCTCACTGCGATGAAACTGCACCTGCTGGCACTGGCTCGCGATCCGCGCCTGCGCGATGTGCCCGAAGTCGGTACCTGTGCCCAGCTAGCCGACGAACTGCTCGGCGATATCCGCGAAGTAGTGCGGCAGATGCGCGCGCACGATGGCATGAGTCTGCGCGCAGCGATCGAGCAGATCGCCCAGGCGATGCCAAGACCAATCGCGCATATCGATATCGAGGACAACGCTTCGGTCGGCAATGCCTTGCAGGCGGAGGCGCTGCTGCGCGCGGTGCAGGAGGCAATTACCAATTCGGCGCGACACGGCGCCGCCGAAAATATCTGGATTGTGCTGCGCCGAAATGGCGACCGCATCGAGCTGGATGTGCGCGACGATGGGCGCGGCAGTGGCGAAGTGCGCTTTGGCAACGGGCTATCAGGGATGCGCGAGCGCATTGAAGCGCTCGGTGGCGCGTTGCAGCCGGAAGCCTTTGCCGGCCGTGGCTTCGCGCTGCATGCCTGGATTCCGGCGACATGAACGTACGCATCGCGCTGGCCGACGATCAGGCTCTGGTGCGCAAAGGTCTGCGCGCGTTGCTCAACAGCATCGGCGGCATTGATATCGCGATCGAGGCGGATAGCGGCCGCACTCTGATCGATGCGCTGGCGACGCAGGCAGTCGAGGTCGTGGTCTCGGATATCCGCATGCCCGAACTCAGCGGCATCGACGCGCTGATCGCGTTGCGCGAACGCGGCGACAAGACACCGGTCATTCTGTTGACCACGTTCGACGACCATGAACTGATGCTGGCGGCGGTCGACGCCGGCGCGCAGGGATTCTTGCTCAAAGACGCGTCCCCGGAAGATCTTCGTGACGCAATTCTGCGAGTCGCCGCTGGCGAGACACTGCTGCAACCGGTGTCGATCGATCCGGTACGGGCCCGGCTGCGCTATGTCGAACCACGCAGTGCCAGCAGCGATCCACGCTTCAAGGTGGATTTGTCCGAACGCGAGCTGGCAATTTTACGGCTGATGGCTGGCGGCTATTCGAACAAGGAAATCGCGCGCAGCGTGTTTCTGGCCGAAGGGACGGTAAAAAACTACGTCAGCGAGATTCTGGAGAAGCTCGATACCCGCGACCGTACTCGAGCGGTGCTCAAGGCGATTACGCTGCGTCTGCTGTAGCGTTCAGGCTGAGGCAGCGATGCGGCGCCGGACCATTTTCCGACTGGAGACAGCCGCATCTATCGGCAGCGCCCGCAATCCCGCACAATGCCGGTCTGCCACTGGAGTCCGACATGCCTGCACTCAGCGAAGACACAATCAATGCGCTGGACGATTTTCTGCACGATCGCTGTGCCGATAGCGATGGTCTGGTCAATGTCGAGATGCTCGATGGTTTCATGTGCGCACTAGCGGTCACGCCGGGCGGTATTGCTGATGACGAGTGGCTGGCCGAGGTCACCGGCGCCGGATTCAAGTTCAGTTCGCGCGACGAATCCGATCGAATACGTGATTTGTTGGCAGCCGTCCGCGCCGATGCGGAACGCCGCGTGCGCGTTGATGCCGATTCGCCCGAGGACGAAGACTATCCGCTGCTGGCATTGCCGCCGGGCCTGGACGACATGGACCCGCAGAACACCGAGGAATTTCTCGGTCTGGCCTGGGCGATCGGCTTCTATCGCGCACTCGACCTGCGCCCCGATACCTGGGATCGGCTGATCGAAGAATTGGAAGATCTGGAGGATGATCTCGATCAGATCGCCGAGTTGATGATGATCGGTGATACCGAAGAAAACTCACCGCCGATCACGCTCGAGCGACGCACAGAAATCATTTCCACCATTCCAGGATTTCTCAGTAGTTTCTACGCGGCGACGCGTAGCAATTGAGAGTTTCGATGGATGGGGGAGGGCTTCGCAGCGCGATATGGATCTTGTTCGAGCAATCCTGATCTCGGTGCAATCGCACCCGGCTGGGTTTGCACCGTCTGAAATTGAAATTGAAGGCTAGCGACCGGAACAGATCGGATAGCTCGGCTCGAACTTTAGGTCTTTGAACGCACTACTTGCGCAGTCGAAAGTGGCACTATAGTATCACTTCATGCGAACTGAACTTGTCACCACCTTGAAGCGTCAAGCTACAGAGCTCCTATCGGACATCGAGAGGGATAGACAGCCCATCCTGATCACGCAGCACGGGCTTCCCAGCGCGTACCTCGTTGACGTTGAGACATACGAACATCAGCAGCGGCGGATGGCAATCCTGGAAGGCATCGCCCGGGGGGAAATGGCGGTTGCTGAGGGGCGCACGGTCACGCACGCGGATGCAAAGGTACGCTTGGAACGATGGCTGAAATAGTCTGGAGTGAGTCAGCCATTTCCGATCTTGACGCCATCGCGGACTACATCGCGGTGGAGAATCAAGCCGCAGCAGCTGCACTGATTCAGCGTGTTGTCGGACATGTCGATCAGTTGATCGAGTTTCCCGAGAGTGGCAGCAAGCCACATGAGCTTGGTCGGAACTCGCGCTACCGCCAGATCGTCGAGCCGCCTTGCCGCGTTTTCTATCGGTTTGACGGCTCGCAGGTTTTCATTTTGTACATCATGCGCGCTGAGCGGCCGCTTCGCCCACGGGAGATCACAAAACGAACAGTTCGTGCAAAGGCCTAACGAATAAGGTCAGATCGCGCGCAGCCGCGATCTGACCCGTTTGTTGGACGACCCCGGTCCTGCGCGGGCGTCGCGCGCTCTCAAGGAAATATATTTTTTGGCCGCTGCCCTGGTGTGCGCGGTTGCGGGCGCTTGGGTGTCTTTAGGCGCGTAGATGCAGAGTGCTTGCGTGAAGCGGAGTGTGATCGCGCAATTCTTGGGGCGGTTTGCGTGGATTTGAAACGGGTGCTTGCCTCAGCTTGCGGGCGCTGCCGCCGTAGTGCTGATCGCGGCGGTGGGCCTCGCGCGTCAGAGTGCCTCGCTGGTGATCGCAGTGATCGGTATCGGGGCTGGTATTGCGGTTGTGCTGGATGCTGGCAGCCAAGATCCAATCTGCGTTTGCAGGATGATCATCGGCGCACCACAGCAGGCGCACAGGACGCGCGGTCGTACTTTGGCGCTGGCCAACACGGCGCCGGGATCGAACTTCAAAACCAGATGCAGCAAGGCGATCATGCGCTTGCAGTTGGGTTGCAGAAACCCAAAGTTGCGCGCGCGTCGGAAACGTTTTTGGCAACATATGCTGCAGCACCAGAAGTAGGTCGGGTCCCGCGCAGCGGGACCCGACGTCGTGGTCGTGATGATGGCGGTATCTGCACGGCGGTATCCTCAAGTGGTGATGATGTACCGCCGTCGGCTACCGCTGCGCGGCACCCGACCTACGTGCTGGTCTTTCAACCCGTCTGCGTTGTTGCCCAAAGCATTGCGTAGTCCGACTACGCGCCCCCTTTGGGCGCCGCGCAGGCGGGATAAAATCTGGCGCAATCCGATCACACTATTTATGGGCGACGCCTTACTGACCGTTCTGCTTGATCTCGGCGCGGAATTCGCTGAGTTCGCGCAATAGGGTTTCGATATTCAGCTCGTTCTTCAGATTGACCTTGAAATCAGTATCGGCGCGGGCGCGGTCCTTAAGCGATTGACGGTTCTGGCTCATCACGATTAGCGGACCCTGCAGCGCGATGAGTACCGCCAGCACCAGATTGAAGAGTTCGAACGGGTACGGATCGATCGGCGATTTCAGCATCGCCAGCGTATTGACCACACACCAGCCAGCGGTCAGCACGATCAGGAACAGAATGAACATCCAGCTGCCATTGAGTGCGGCCACGCTATCGGCGAGGCGGTCGCTCCACGACAGGTTCTTGTCGAATTCTTCGTCGACATTTTTGGCGGCACGTGCGGACAGCATGGTATTGGTTTCGCGCAGGCGCTCGCTCAGCGTACGCAGGATGGCCATAGCCGCGGCCGGGCGGCGCTCCAGATAATGCGCCAGCGTCGAACGCTGCAGCTCAAACAACACCGCGTCGGTTGTCGCCAGTGCGCTGGCGCTGCGCGGCTTCTCGTCGAACAGGGCGAGTTCACCAAAATACTCGCCGCGGGCGATGTCCTTCAACGAAATGCGGCGCGAAGCCTCACCGGGCAAATGAATGTTCACGTCGCCGCTATCGACGATGTACATGGCACTGCCGCTATCACCCTGTGCGAAGATCAACACACCAGCCTTGAACGTGCGCCGCTCCAGCGTCAACGACAGCGCACGTAGATCTTCTTCAGCCAGGCTTTCGAACAAAGGAATCGAGCGCAGCAGTTTCATTGAATCCATCGGGGTTTCTCCGCAGCCGTCGTTGGCATCCTAACCTAGTGTGGTGTTGCACCCTATCCGACACATAAAATCGCGTCCTCGACCCCGTGGCTTCGTTGCGCATCTTGCCAAGGCCTCCAGCCTAGGCGGCAATTCGCGCCTCGCCACGGGGCTGAACCCATCTATTTTATTTGCGCCGCATAGTGTGCAACACCACACTAGCGCGATTGCCAGTTGGCGTTGTAGCAGCAGTGAACATTGCCAACGTCGCATTGCAGTCCCCTCGGCAGGTTACAGGTCTGCACCGCGCGGAGCGGACGCGTCTGCCATTTCGCAGCGCGCAAGCGGCGGCTGACAAATCTTCTGGATTTCCACATCGGCATCGCGGCGTTGAAGCGAATGGCCGACAGCGCGCAAGCCCTTGCGCACATCCAAACGCTGGAGCGGGAACAGAGTTGGTTGCAGGAGCAGGCAATGGAGTTGTCGAAAGATATGCATCCTGGCGACGGTGCAAACTGGACGCCGGAAATGGACGCCCGCTTCAAACGGTTTGCCCAGGTTTGGTTTGCAAGCGGCGAAGTGGAAGCGCAACGACACCTGCTTCGTGAAGCGCAGATTTCCGAGCTACCGCCAACTCAGTGGCGCTCGGCTCGCGAGCAAAGCCAAGCAGTAAATTGATCAGGCGTTGCACAGCGCAGGCGTAAAGCGCTCACCGCTCATGGGCTGCTGCACGCTACGCGCGTTGGGTCGACCACCGCCGCTGTTGAAAAGCGCAGCGCCTACTCCGGGCAGGGCGCTTGGGCATCGATCCAGGTCTTGAAGCTGGCGACGAACTGGACATGTGGTACCGAAACCGGCGCGCGCTCGCCACCCGGATTCCAGCCCCAGAGTACGAGTTTGTCCTCGGTCACATGCTTGAGGAGTGCTGCGAGGTCGCGGTTGCCGTTCTGCTTAGGGTCTTTGAGCACTGCGCACAACGCCGGTGGGGCGAGACCCAACCATGCCATCTTCTGATCCGGCGGCGGCAGTGCCCAATGCGGCGCGCCGGGTGGGGAGTGCGCACCGTAGCTGACGGGTGGATTTTTAACGCCATGGCAGGCGGCGCAGGGCAGGCCGGGCGCGCCGATGCCGTTCGGGCCACGCTGCACGTTCTGGGTATGCGTGACACCGCTATCAAATTGCAATGGCGCGTCGCCGGGGATGTGGCAATTCACGCAGCGCGGATGCTGCAATACCTGCTGCACCGTTGCGAATGCGGTAACTCCCGCGGCCTTCTGCTCGGCGGAAGGACCGCAGCCGCTGAGCAGCAGCATCGGCGCGCACGACAACAAGATGCGGATACGCATAAAATTTTCCATGGTCAGGCGCCAGGGCGCAGCGGCAGTTCGCGCAGCCGCTTTCCGGTCAGTGCTGCAATGGCGTTGGCGACGGCGGGCGCAATCGGCGGAGTGCCGGGTTCGCCAACGCCGCTGGGGCGCTCGGTGCTGGGCACGATATGGGTTTCGATCAATGGCATCTCGTTGAGCCGAAGTACCCGGTAGTCGTGAAAATTAGACTGCTGCACGCGGCCGTCCTTGAAGCTGAGCGCGCTGTGCAGCGCGGCGCCTAGTCCAAACGCGATTCCGGATTCCATCTGTGCGACCACGCCATCGGGATTGACCGCGATGCCACAGTCGACCGCGCAGACCACGCGATGCACGCGCACCTTGCCCTGCTCGATCGACACCTCGGCAATCTGTGCGACAAAGCTGCCGAACGACTCGTGCACGGCAATACCGCGCGCACGTCCGACCAGCGGCTTGCTGGTGACCCAGCCAATTTTCTCCGCGGCGAGATTGAGCACACCCAGGTGCCGCGGATGATCCTTCAGCAGCAGTCGCCGGTATTCGAGCGGGCTCTTGCCGGCAGTCTGCGCCAACTCATCAATCAAGGTTTCCATGACGAAGGCGGTGTGCGTATGCCCAACCGACCGCCACCACAGAACCGGAATGCCGGTGCGCGGCGAATGCAACTGCACGCGGTGGTTGGCCATCGCCTTGAGATAGGGCGAATCGGAAACGCCCTCGACCGAAGTGGAATCCACGCCGTCTTTCACCATCATCGGTTCGAACGGCGTGCCGGCCAGAATCGATTGCCCGACGATGGTGTGATCCCAGGCCGAAGGCAGCCCGGCAGCATCCAGTGCGACGCGGGCGCGATGCAGATACATCGGTCGGTAATAGCCGCCACGGACATCGTCTTCGCGACTCCACACAGTCTTTACTGGCGCCCCTGCGGCTTTGGCCACATGCACCGCTTCCGACACCCAGTCCGACACCGGCGTGGCGCGTCTTCCGAAGCCGCCACCCAGAAACATGGTGTGGATGCTGACCTGTTCTGGCTTGAGGCCGGTGATCTGCGCCGCAACCATTTGATCCATCGTTTGGAATTGCGTGCCGGTCCAGATTTCGCAGGCGTCCGCGCTGATCTTGACGGTGCAGTTCAGCGGTTCCATCGGCGCATGTGCGAGATACGGCACCACGTACTCGACTTCGGTAATTTTGCCGGCTTCGCCGAGCACCTTGCCCACGTCGCCAGCGCTGACCACCGGCGTACCGTCGCTGGCAGCGAGTTCGCGGAATTGCGTGCGCAGCGTCTCGGTGTCCAGTGCCGCGTTCGGCCCCAGCTCCCATTCGACCTGCAATGCATCGCGGCCAAGCTTGGCCGCCCAATAGTGATCGGCAATCACGGCGACGCCACTGGGCACCTGCACCACTTGGCGCACACCCGGCACCAGCAACGCCGCTTTGTCGTCGACCGTTTTGATGCTGCCGCCAAATACCGGCGCGCGCATGACCACGGCAGTGAGCAGGCCATCGAAGCGCACATCCATGCCGAACTGTGCGCGGCCGCTGATCTTCTCCGGAGCATCCAGTCGCTTGCTGCCCTTGCCGATCAGTTTCCAGTCTTTCGCATCCTTCAGGGACACGGCGCTGGGCGACTTGAGCTTGGCCGCGTCGTCGACCAGTTCACCGTAACGCAGACTTTGCTCGCCAGCCATCACCTTGCCATTCTCGGTGTGGCAATCTGCCACTGGCACACCCATGCGGGTCGCCGCGGCCTGGACCAACAGTGCGCGCGCCATCGCGCCGGCCTGCCGATAACGATCAAATTCAGAAGATGTGGTCGACGAGCCGCCGGTCATTTGCATGCCGAACAGCGCATGCGCATAGACCGGCGCTGCAGGCGCATGCTCGACGCGTACGCGGCTCCAGTCGGCGTCGAGTTCTTCTGCGATCAACATGGGCAGTGCGGTCCAGATGCCCTGGCCCATTTCCGAATGCGCGAGCAGCACCGTCACCGTGTCGTCAGCGGCAATGCGCAGAAACGCATTCGGCACGAACGCCACCGCACCTGCCTGCTCACTCTGCGCAAAGGCAAATCGATTGGCCGCCGGCACGACGAAGGCGATCACCAATGCGCCGCCAGCGAGCGCCGAGGTTTTCAGGAAATCGCGTCGCGAGGATCGTGTTCGAGCACTCATGATCATCTCCGCAAAATGGACGATATTGGAATGTCGGGTTGCGGCCCGAGGCCGCTCCTGACGCAGCGAATCAGGGCTGGGCGAGTTCCGCCGCCTTGTGCACGGCGGCGCGCACGCGTTGATAGGTGCCGCAGCGGCAGATGTTGCCACTCAGTGCGGCGTCTATATCTTCATCGCTGGGCTGCGGCTTGACGGCGAGCAATGCGGCAGCGGACATGATCTGTCCGGATTGGCAGTAGCCGCATTGCACGACATCGAGCTCTGCCCAGGCACGCTGCACCGGGTGACTGCCATCGCTGGACAAGCCCTCAATCGTGGTGATCGCTTTGCCTTCCACTGCGCTGGCCGGCGTGATGCAGGCGCGCAGTGGTATGCCATCCACATGTACGGTGCAGGCGCCACATTGCGCGATGCCACAACCGAATTTGGTGCCGGTCAGACCGATCAGATCGCGCAGCACCCAGAGCAGCGGCATGTCGCCTGTCGCAGTCACTTCATGCTCGGTACCGTTCACGCTCAACTTCATGGCACTACCTCGGGCTGACAGGCGCGAGGAGTCTACTACCGTGGTTGTGACGGAAGGTGATGTGTGTGCGATGGTTGGGTAAAGGCGTCCGACTAAAGGTGAAACCAACTCAGACGCAGAGCGCAGAGGCTATTTCTTCGATTGCATTGCCGCGCGCCGGGCCCAACAATCAGCTGCATTGAACCGCGGATGTGTAGATGTCCGATTCCCCGTCAAAGCAAGCCAGAGGTGCGCGACCCGGCAGCGCACGCGGCGTACTTGACGCGGTGCTGCGCACGGTCCGCGACGGGGGAGCTGCAGCGCTGGCCGTGGTACTGGAAACCGAAGGATCGACCTACGCCAAAGCCGGAGCGTTGGCCTACTTCGGCACCGCGCCGCGCCAGATCGGGTGGCTCAGCGGCGGCTGTCTGGAGCCCGAGATCGAACGTCGCGCGGCGGTCGTTGCGGCCAGCACCGCTTACGATGCAATGGATATCGACACGCGCGACGACGAACACCTGTTCTCCGCTTCGGCGATTGGCTGCCGCGGTCGGCTGCGGCTGCTGTTGCTGCCGATACAGAAGCTCGATCGCAGCGATGAACTGATTGAGGCATGGCGCAATGGCGCTGGCGACTTGTGCATCCGTATGCAGGATGACGGGCTCGTGCGCTGGCAGGTCGGGGCGATTTCGCAAAGCTGGCAGCTGCAGCGGGTGGAAACTGCTGGTCTCGTGCCACCGGCAGCAGGACAGGTGCGGTTGGCGCGTCCCGCGTCATTGCTCATGTTGGGCGCAGGGCCGGAAGCACCGGTGCTGTTGCCGCAGCTGCGCATGCTGGGTTGGTTCTCCACTGTAGCGGAGCGCCGCGAACGCTGGCAGGACCATCTCGCCCTGGCCGATGTGGCGTTGATCGAGTCGCCGCAGCGGGCGATCGAGCGCGTTCGCCCCGGCCAATTCAACGCAGCATTGGTGATGCACCATCATTTCGAGCTGGACCGGCAGGCGCTGCACGATCTGGCTGCAACGGATATTCCATTCATCGGCCTGCTCGGGCCAACGCGCCGGCGTGAAGATCTGTTCAAACTTTTGCCGCAGGCGGTGATCAGTGCGCTGATGCCGCGCCTGCACTCGCCAGTGGGTCTGGATCTTGGCGGTCTGGGAATTGAAAGCATCGCGCTTTCGATCGCTGCGCAGCTGCAGACGCATCTGCATGCACGTTGACTATGCGCACGTCGCAATCGTATTGGCCGCAGGCGGAAGCCGGCGACTGGGCCAGCCCAAGCAACTGTTGCGCCGCGACGGCGAGACACTGGTGCATCGTGCCGCCCGTCTTGCTGCGCAGACGCAGCCGATCCGCTTGTTGATCGTGGTCGGTGCACACGAGGCCGAGATACGCGAAGCGCTCCACGGTATTGATGCGGAAATTCTGTGCAACCCGGATTGGCGTTCGGGCCTGGCCGGCAGCCTGGGTATCGCCGCCCAGGTGCTGATTGGACACGATGCTGCAACCCTGGTGCTTGGCTGCGATCAGCCGGCGCTTGAGATCGAACACTTGCAACAGCTATTGCACGGATATGCCACTAGCGATTCAGGCTGCGCGGCAACGTTGCATGACGGTCAGGCGGGGATTCCCGCCGTGGTGTCGTCCGCGCTGTGGTTGAGCGCGAGTGCGCTCAGCGCAGATCGCGGTTTGGGCGCTGCCTTGCGTGCTTTGCCGGCGGAAAGCATCGCTTTGCTGGACGCGCCCGAGCTGTGCCGTGACATCGATGAGCCAAGCGATCTTGAATCAGCAATCGCTGCCGGATTGATCGATCGGCCATAGCAGCGCTTTTCGGAACTGACCCGGTAATTCTGGACACTGCCAACACATTCGAGCGATCGGCACAAGATTGATCGAGCCCGTCTGCTGCCGGAGAATGCGGCACGCCACGACATCTATTGATCCTCAACACTGATTCAGGAGC
>JAWXCG010000238.1:0-3600 GCA_034440555.1 Pseudomonadota bacterium | reverse complement strand
CTGAACGAGATTGCGTCGCTGATTCAGCGCGATGGTGAACGCAGCCTTCCGCCAACCCCGAAGAAAAAGGATACGCGCGCGTTTCTGGCGCATCCTTACATCCAACCGCATTTGGCGAACTCCAGCAGGATTGAGCGATCCGATGACCGCAGTCTTATTGTCATCGGTCAGAACATTCACTGGATTGATGACCGTCAAATCAAGAACTGAGTAACCCATGCGGCCTAACTCCGTTCTCGCGATAGCATTCAGCCTTGGACTGTGTGCCTGCGTCACTCAAGACGTTCAGCTGGATCGGCGCCATGTCGAGGGCCCATCTACACGTGCGCTGATGGGCAGATTGTCCTGCAAGCTGCCATCCTTTGACCTTGTGGATGTGCGCCCCTATCAGGGCCTGGGCTGGATCAACGGACGCGAGCTGCTGTATCCAGAGCTTGCATCCTGGATTCGAGATGCATTGCATGGCGCCGCAACTGTCGATGCGAATGCTCAGCCCTTGCTCATCGAAATCAATCGCGCCTATATTGAGACGCATCCCAGCAGTCACAGTTTTCAGCTTGTGCTGCGCGTGCGCGCCAACGATGACAGCGATACTCACTGGCGAGTCTATCGCGGCAACGAATCTGGCGTGACCTGGTGGGGCAACGATGCAGAATTTGGCGAATACGTTGAAGATGCCGGCAAGTCTGCGCTGGGAAGCCTGATCAAGAGCGAAGGGAACTGCTCGTAGAACCTGGACTGGACTTTGCGAAATGAGCGCCTCCTGTGACGATTTATCTGGCTGCGGCTAATGCTGCAACTCGGTCATCCGTTGCCGTGACGAGCGGCTAACATACCGGCTCCTACAACGCGCACTGCAAATTCGACCTGGGAGGGTCTCAATGAACAATCGAATCGCTTTGGTCACCGGCGGCACTGGCGGCATCGGCACCGCCCTGTGCAGAAAGCTCGCCCAGATGGGCCATCGTGTTGCCACCAACTATCGCGACGAAACGCGCGCAAAGGCCTGGCAGCAGGAACAGAAAGCCGCCGGCTTCGACTTCGCCATCGTGCCCGGCGATGTATCCAGCGCGGAATCTTCAGCGGCCATGGTCAAGGCAGTGGAAGCGGCACTCGGTCCGGTCGACATTCTAATCAATAACGCCGGCATCACGCGCGACACCACTTTCCACAAGATGGACGCCCTGCAGTGGCAGGAAGTGATCAACACCAACCTGAACTCCTGCTTCAACGTGACCCGTGCTGTGATCGACGGCATGCGTGCGCGCAAGTGGGGCCGCATTATCCAGATCTCGTCGATCAACGGCCAGAAAGGCCAGTACGGCCAGGCCAACTACGCGGCCGCCAAGGCCGGTATGCATGGCTTCACCATTTCGCTGGCACAGGAAAACGCGAAACTGGGTATCACCGTCAACACGGTTTCGCCGGGTTACGTCGGTACCGACATGGTGATGGCGGTACCCGAGGAAGTGCGCGCAAAGATCGTCGCACAGATTCCAGTCGGCCGCCTCGGCGCACCCGAAGAGATCGCTTACGCCGTGGGCTTTTTCGTCGCGGACGAAGCCGCATGGATCACGGGTGCCAACCTGTCGATCAATGGTGGCCACTACATGGGCTGGTGAGTTCGGATGCTTCGGGCCTTGCCTATAAATCCGCGAACCGGAAAACGCCAGTGAGCGAGAAGCGCTATGACCAGCGCTATTTCGATCGCTGGTATCGCACGCCGCGGCAACGCGTGGGCCTGCGCTCCCTGCTTGAACGCAAGGTGGCGCTGGCCGTCGCGGTGGCCGAATATCATCTCGGGCATCCGCTGCGCAGCGTGCTCGATATTGGTTGTGGCGAGGGCGCATGGCGATCGCCGTTGCTCAAATTGCGCCCGCGTCTGCACTACATGGGAGTGGATGCCAGTGAATACGCGGTGGCGCGCCACGGAGCACGACGCAATCTGAAACTTGCCAGTTTTTCACAGCTCGCAGAACTGCGCTTTGGTCCAGCTGTGGACCTGCTGATATGCTCGGATGTGCTGCATTATCTGAACACGCCAGAACTCAAACGCGGGCTATTGGGATTTGCCGAGCTGTGCGATGGCGTCGCGTTCATCGAAGTGTTTGCACGTGGCGATGAGTTCATAGGCGACACTGTCGGCTACACCGCCCGACCCGCATCCAGCTATCGACAATGGTTGCTCGAAGCGGGGTTTCGCGCCTGCGGCTCGCACTGCTATCTCGGTGCACGACTTACCGAATCGGCTTCGGCGCTGGAACTGTGCTGAGCGGCTGTTTTTCGTCCGTCAGCGGGCGCGCTGACTGGGTCAGGGATACGGCTGAATCCAGAACCCTGGCATCCCGGATAAGATACGCGCCTGCACCACGATCAGGGGCTGAGGTCACGATGCACTATCTTCCATTCACGCTTGGCTACGCAATCCTGCTCCGCTGTCTCGCAGCAATACTGCTCGTCGCCGGCGCGTCCACTCAAGCCGCCGAACCAGCGCCTGCCAAAGCGCTCACGATGAGCGACGTGCTGGCGGCCGCGAGCGAGGGCGACTGGCGCGAACTGGATGTCGACAACACGCTGTACCTGCAACTTGCGGTGGGTCGCGTGGTGATCGAGCTGGCGCCTGCATTCGCGCCCAAGCATGCGGCCAACATCAAGGCTCTGGTGCGTGAGGGCTACTACGATGGCCTGGCGATCATTCGCTCGCATGACAACTATGTCGTGCAATGGGGCGATCCGAACGCGAGCGATTTGACCAAAGCGCGCAAGATGCAAACGGGCAAGCCCACGCTCGCAGCGGAATTCAGTATCGACTACAACAAGCAGCTCGCCTTTACGCGCCTGCCCGATGTCGACGGCTACGCAGCACAGGTCGGTTTCAGCAATGGGTTTTCAGCTGCGCGTGATCCGAAGTCGCGGAAGACCTGGCTCACGCATTGTTATGGCGCAGTCGGCGCCGGCCGCGATGTTGGCGCCGACAGCGGTAGCGGTGCCGAGCTTTATGTCGTGATTGGTCACGCCCCGCGGCACCTGGATCGCAACGTCACGCTGGTCGGACGTGTCGTGCAGGGCATGGAACTGTTGTCGACCTTGCCGCGCGGCACCGGGGCACTGGGTTTCTATGAAAAGCCTGAGCAAAACGTTCCCGTTCAATCCGTGCGCATTGCCGCCGATTTGCCCGCGGCAGAGCGCATGCCCCTGCAGGTACTGCGCACCGATACTGCGACCTGGGCGGCTCTGGTCGAATCGCGCCGCAATCGCCGCGACGAGTGGTATCTGCGCGCAGCAGGCCATGTCGAGTTGTGCAACGTGCCGCTGCCGGTGCGCGTGCGTCCAGCAAGCGCTGAGCGGTAACGCGCGCATGGTGCGGCTAACGCTCTGGAATCGAGTGCTGCGCATCGCTTCGGCGATCCTCGTCTGCGGCTGGCTTGCTGGCTGTGCCAGCCTGAGTACATCTGATCTATCCAAGGCCAGTACTTCACACCCGATAGCGCTGGCCGAAGACCAGCCGTCTGTGGCCGAACCGCTACCGCCATCGCGACGGCGAGCGAAAATGCCGGCCGATACTGCACACGGCAACACTGCACATGTCGACAGCGCGCG
>JAWXCG010000237.1:0-3859 GCA_034440555.1 Pseudomonadota bacterium | reverse complement strand
GGGCAGCAACTTCCGGCGTGGCAACCGCGAACACGACATATTTTTTCAGTGCCAGAGGACAAAAGCGTCCGCGCTGTGCGCGGGCGCTCTGGTTTCAACCTTCACGCACTGACTCGCACTCCAACGCGGGCATAGTCTCCAGCCAACGGTCCCGTCGGAACGGAAGGCGTCCAGGCTCTTGCGTCTTCGGCACCTTCTAGGGCTAAACGGGAGCGGGGCTCATGCCGGACTCCACGTTGCATTCCCGCTCCCGAATGCGGGAGCGGGCCTGGCCGAGGGATCGTTTTGCGTAGAACAACTCAATCCGGGTCCTTCCCCACCAATCGCGCCAACCGTTTCTTTTCGGGGTTGACTGGCGTGCGCAGCACGGATGCGACGAAGCCCGGATGCGCAGCCACAAATCGGTCGACCGTCGCGCGATCGGCCTTCACCTGCACATGCCGACCCTTGACCTGATCGATCTTCACGACTTGCTTGAGCTCATCCAGCAGCGCTTGTGGAATGGCGCGCTCGTGATAGCGGATTTGGTACTTTTCCATCGCGGCCTCCCTGTTTGTTGCGACGCCACACCTAAGGAACCTCTGAACAAGTCCGGAGCCGCGATAGCCCCCTGAGTCAGGGGGCGAAAAACCGCGGGTTGACCAGCTCCGCTGTTGAGAGCGGGGGTTTGGCAAGCAATAAGCGGTGTGACGAAGACGAAGTGGTGACTTATTCAGACCTTCCCAAATTGGGATGACTATCGCACAATTCCAGCGCCCTCAATTTTCAAACCGAGACCGAGCTTCTTGGCGCGTTTCTTCAAGGCCGCCAACAGCGCCTTCGCACGCTTGCGGTTCCTTGGCGCATTCAGGATGGTTGGCGACGCCGACAGGATTCTGGCCGCCATCCCCACGATCGCGGGTGTCGCCATCGAAGTGCCGCTCATCACTCCGTAACCTCCCGGTACCGTAGAGACGATGCCGCAGCCGGCACCGGCCAGGGCAATCTTGCTGCCGATATTGGTAAACGATGCGGCAAATACTTTTTTGTCTTTGCTGCCGCGCGGGTCCGCGATGTCGAGCGACGCAAACGAATCGACGGGAAACGTGCCGACACGACCCACCGCGCTGATTGCGATGGCGTCTTTTTCGGTCGCCGGATAACCCACCGGTCCGCGGTCATCGTTGCCGGCTGCAACAAACACCAGCGCGCCGCTGTCGAGGGCGTCCTTGATTGATTCGCGAATGACCGGGTCGAAGTCGTCTTCATCCATGCCATCAAAACCCAGGCTCAGGTTCAGCAAATCGCAACCATCGTCAATCGCCTGGTCGATGGCGCTGGCAACAGTGAAGTTGGCCGCGACGCCGTTAAGCGGAAACACGCGATAGCTCATGATCTCCGCTTCCGGCGCAATACCGGGTTTGCCGCCAGGTCGCTTGCCACGGCTGGCCACGATGCCGGCACAGTGTGAGCCATGGCCTTCGCCGTTGTCGTCGTCACCGGTGTAAACCAGATCCGGATGCGGTCCGACGCCGGTGTCGATGATGGCCACGCGCACACCTTTTCCGGTGCCTTTGCCAGCGCGATGAAAATGATCGATCGCGTCATTTTCTGCCGGGTCGACCGCCAACACTGAAAGTGACATCGGGTTGGTCAACGCAACGTTCACCAGGTGCAAACCCCAGTAACCCGCAAGCGGTGGCAGCACCAGCAATTTTTCAATCACGGTTCCGGCGACAATATCCAGCGTCGCCTGGCCGTTGGCATTGGTGGTGCCGATGTCACCGATGCGATTGTCGAAGTCGGTGAACGCGTAGACTTTCATTCCGGCAAGCGGCGCTTGCGTGCCCGCGTCCATCACTTGAACCTTGCACTTTCCTGCTACCACGCTCATCGTCTTCGCTTTTCGTGGTTTCGGCACCGGCCGTCGCGGATGCGAGTAGTAGCGCAGCGGCGCCACGATCAGATCGGGCTGTGCCTTGGCCATTTGGGCCGCTGCTTCCGGGGTCATCTCGACCAGCTTGATGCCGGTCTCCTTACGCGATTCAAGCAGCCGCACCGCACGCTTTGGCGCTGCGGCCAGATGTACACCGAGCGTGTGCAATTTCATCAGCGCCAGCCCAGGCACGCTGGCCGCGGTGGTCTTGTGGCCGGAGCGGGACATCACTACGAACTTGGTAACGATAGACATTGATTTCTCCTAAGTGTGTTGGGAAGCCCGCCCCCGCGCAACTTCGATTCAATAGTTCCCGGTATCGCCGATCCGAGGCACTGACCAAGGAAGGTCTGAATAAGTCACCCCTTCGTCTTCGCCACACTGCTTATTGCTTGCCAAATCCCAAAAAACCTGCGGTTTTTCGCCCCCTGACTCAGGGGCTATCGCGGCTCCGGTCTTGTTCAGAGGTTCCCTAATACGACAACTCGCCACAACGCATAACTGTCACTTGTTACAGGCAACTTCGGTGCACCGCGGACACGGCCTCCAGATCTGGCAAGATTTTCGTTTCGAGCTCAGGCAAAATTCAGCGCAATCCAGCCGAGCGATATGGCCGCATAACGAAAGAGTCACCACGGCCACGATCGTCTCACTCGTGGCGCGTTGGCGCAGCGCATTGACCCACACCCCACGCAGGCGTAGTCTCCAGCCATCTGTTCCGGGGGACGGGTACGCGTCGCAACACACCGCCGCGCAACATGTGGCGGGCAGGCTGAGGTTTACTGCCTTCCATACCTTTGAAATTCATGCGGCCATTGAGTCGCAACGATTGGAGCGCCCCGTGACCAAGATAGGCATCGTGCAAGACTCGTCCCGCAGACCTGCTCAGTCATCAACTTACGTGCAGAAAACTGCGCGCGCCATCGGCGCCTCGCGCAGAACAATTACGCCATGTCTGCTGATTGCGATCAGCGCGCTGCTCTCTGCCTGCGCCGGTCATCAACCGCGTCCGGACCCATCAGCCAGCCAGGCTTGCCAACCCATCACCGAAGCCGAAGTCGATGGTCTCTTTGACAAATGGAACGCCGCACTGCAAACCCGCGACCCGAACAAAGTCGCCGACACCTACGCCGCGCGCTCCATCCTCTTGCCCACGCTCTCACGCACGCCGCGCATCACCCGCGAAGCCAAGCTCGACTACTTCAAACACTTCCTCGAAAAACACCCGATCGGCACCATCAACACCAGCATGAAGTTCATCGGCTGCAACAGCGTCGTCAACGCCGGTACCTACACGTTCAAGTTCCAGTCCTCACCCATCGATGACGTCGCGCTGGCGCGATACACCTATACCTATGGCTGGGATTCCGCCGCGCGTCAGTGGTTGATCACCAGTCATCACTCTTCGCTGGAGCCGGCGGGAGAGTGAGCGCGGCGTTGCGTGCATCATGCACGCTCCTGCTGCTTGCTGCCGAATGCCGCCGTCTGCACATTCCGATTTACGCTTGACGCTTGCTCAAAGCGTTCTTGCTGCGCAGATTGTTGTGCTGCAGGACGTCGGCGAAACGCAGCGACGGATCTGAAGTTTGGTGAAAAACGAGCACGATGTTGTCGGCGACTTTTGGTTGTCTGGCCAAAATGGTTCGGGTGAATCGGAAACCTCATTCGGGATTGCGCGTTAAGGAACCTCTGCACAAGTTCGGAGCCTGGATAGTCCATGATTCAGGCGGCGAAAAACCGCAGGCTGACCAGCTCCGCTGTTGAAAACCAGAGTGTGGGAAACGACAAGCTGTGCAGCGAAGCTGAAGTGGTGACTAATTCAGAATGTTCACCGTGCAGGGCTCCAAAGCCTTGCATAAGGGCGCGGGCGCGCTGGTCGAACGCTGTGTAAGCATGGCCAAACTGATGCTCGGTGGCGCGCTCGAAGGGCTGCCGTACGCGCGC
>JAWXCG010000236.1:0-12588 GCA_034440555.1 Pseudomonadota bacterium | reverse complement strand
GGCCATCATGATGGCCCTCACTCTGGCGTTCGTGGGTGAGATGGTTCCGAAAGAAAAGACCGGCACTGCGATGGGGTTGCTGGGTTCGATGTCGGCGATTGGCACCGCACTCGGCCCGTCGCTCGGCGGTGTTCTGATTTCCGGATTCGGTTGGCCGGCAATCTTCTTGGTCAAAGTACCGCTGGGCATATTCGCGTTTGTTCTGGCGCGTCGCTTCCTGCCTGTTGATCGCCAGCGACCGAAGACGGATCGAACCGGTTTTGATTATCTGGGCAAGCTGCTGCTCGCGTTGACACTGGCCGCCTACGCGCTCGCGATGACGATAGGGCGCGGCAGTTTCGGACCGCTCAATTTGGTACTGCTGCTGGTTGCTGTCGCGGGCGCTGGATGTTTCGTGCTCGCCGAGACCAGAGCTGAGTTTCCCTTGGTTCGGTTGAAGATGTTCCGAAGTCTGGCGCTGAGTTCGAGCCTGGCCACGAACATGCTGGTCTCAACGGTGTTGATGGCGACGCTGGTGGTCGCGCCGTTCTATCTATCTCGTGCGCTCGGGCTCAACGCGGCTTTTGTCGGAATGGCTATGTCGGTGGGCCCGCTCGTTGCTGCAGTGACTGGCGTGCCGGCCGGCCGCATGGTGGATCGTTGTGGCACATATCGCATCACAATCATTGCGCTCATCGGAATGGCGCTGGGTGCCTGCCTGCTCCCGATGATGCCGGCAACGCTTGGCTTCCTCGGTTACATCGCGCCCCTGATCGTGCTCACCGCCCACTATGCGCTGTTTCAGGCTGCCAACAACACCGCCGTCATGACCGACATCCATCCCGATCAACGCGGCGTTATTGCCGGCTTGCTCAATCTATCGCGCAATCTCGGGCTCATCACCGGCGCATCCGTCATGGGCGCAGTGTTCGCGCACGCAACAAGGACAATCGACATCACAGCGGCGAGTGCAGCGGCAGTAGCCACCGGAATGCGGACCACGTTTTTCGTCGCGGCGACCCTGATACTGGTGGCACTGGCCATCGCAGTTGCAGCCCACGCGCGCTTGAAGGTGCGAAGTGTTGGAAGCATCGCACCCCACCAGCGCGCTGTTCAGGATCAAAGAAATCGAAGCCCGGATGAAACGCAGTGAAATCCGGGGAGGTAATGCGGTACCGTTGAACAGCCCCGGATGACCGGCTCCGCCGTTGAGAGCGCGCTGTGCTTCATCCGGGCTACGCGCTAATTCCTCTTGCGAGCAAAGTAATGTCTGGACCTGCCACCCAAGCCTTGCCTGAGCCGCCCGCTTACAGCGAAGACGAGCGGCTCGTCCTTGCCCGTGCCTTTGCCGACGAATTGGCGAAGCGGCGCACGATCCGTGATTTTTCCGACCAGCCGGTGTCGCGCGCAGTGATCGAACAGTGCCTGCGCGCTGCGGGTACGGCCCCCAGTGGGGCGAACCAACAACCGTGGCGGTTTGTTGCGGTTGCCGATCCCGGGACCAAGCGCCAGATCCGCATTGCGGCGGAAGCCGAGGAGCGCGAGTTCTACGCGCATCGTGCGCCGGATGAGTGGCTCGATGCGCTCGCGCCCCTGGGCACCGATGCCAACAAGCCTTTCCTTGAAATTGCGCCGTGGCTGATTGCCGTATTTTACGAGCGTTTCGGCCTGGATGCCGACGGCAATAAATCCAAGCGCTATTACCCGCATGAATCCGCGGGCATAGCCACTGGCTTGCTGATTGCGGCCTTGCATCGCTGCGGACTGGCCAGCCTGACGCATACGCCAAGCCCGATGGGCTTCCTCAACCAGATGCTGGGCCGGCCCAAAAACGAAATGCCTTACCTGCTGCTGGTGGTGGGGCATCCCGCGGCAGGTTGTCGGGTTCCCACAATCCGCCGGTTGCCGCTTGAGCAGTACGCTAACTTCGTTGAATAGGCCTGTCGCAACATGTGGGTTTGGTGGGCGTTTTCTTTCCTGTGGGTGTTATCCATAGAGAGGAGTTAAGTCTTGCCTTTTGCGAAAGCCAATCTTGCAGGCGGCCACACGCAGGCCTGCATCGCCGCAGCCACCGGGGTGTCGATTTCTCGTCTTAATCGATTGATCGCGGCGAGTGTGGTTTCGACAAAAGGAAAGACTTGACCCTTGGCCTGTGCCGCAGTGCACATGTCTGTTAAGGGCACACGCCCGGCGCCGGTGGTCCCTGTATGTCTTCGAAGTCACCGCTGAAAATTTCATCACCCAGCATCGGCGAAAATTCACTGGTGTTGCCGGCGGCGTCTACCGCAGTGGCGACGATCGGCAGCGCATTGTTACCGTCGACGGAGCTCAACGTGAACGCCAGCAGTTGCTGCGCCTGACCTGAAGTAATCGTGTCGGTGGCCAACAAGCTATCGCTACCGCCACCGCAGGCGCCGCGATAAAAATTCACGGTGATCGGGTAAGTAGCGCTGGTGATCGCGGTGTCGACTTGATACTGCAAGGCGACGCTGCTGCCACCTCCGTTGAGAAAGCCAACGGGCATGGAAATCACTGGGAAATTCTGCATGCGATTGCCGCCTTGATCATCGACATCATTGGCGTCATTGGGTGTGCTGCCGACAAAGCCGCCGCCGTTGACGTTATCGAAGGGGATGCCGCGATTGCCGTAGTAACGATTCAACGGCGTGGCTAAGCCCTGGCAGCGATCAATCAGAATGCCGACGCCGCCGCTGTAGGCAATGAGGTTAGCTTGCCCAGGCGCGGTGCCACCGATTGCCAGAGCGCAGACGGTGCCAAGCACTTGGATAGTCGGCTGCGATTGGCTGGGGCTGAGTAAGTTTAAGCCGTTGCCTAGGGGCTTGGTACCGGTGATATCGGTGCCAAAATAATTACCTTCGATCAATGTGCCATTGAAGTCGCTTGGAGATGCACTAAACAAACTGATCGCGCTGAAGTGCGATGCCGAGATGATGTTGCGGGCGTCGGCAGTGCTGCCGCCGATCATGGCGTTGGTCAGCGGCGACGCCGAACTGATCGCTTCATTGGTGTTGGCGATGCCCTGTGTACCGGCGGCATTGGTCCCGATCAGATTTCCCTGGATGCGCAGCCCATCGGAGGCACTGAAGAAAGCCACAGCGGTTAACATGCCGCTCATCAAGTTGCGCTCTGCCGGTAGCAGCCCACCAATCTGATAAGGGCCTGGCCCCTGAACCCGCACGCCGCGGCCGCCGTTCGAGGTCAGCGCGGCGGCGCTGCCGGTGATGTTGGTACCGAGATAGCAGCCCTCTACCCGATGCGCCGAACTGCCGCCGAGCATGATTTGCGACTGAAAGCGGCTGATGGCCAGCCCGCGCAGCGTGCTGGCAGGCTGCGAGAAATTGTTGCCAACGACTTGGAGTCCGTTTTGCTGACTGCCAAACGCGCTGCCGGCAAGAATCTCAATCTTCAAAATGCTATTCAAACCGCCATCGGTGGGCGTGTTGCTGTTGACGCTGGCGCCGGGCTGACTATAGCCGTTGATGACGACAGGTGCTTCGATCACCGGTAAGGCGTTGTTGCCCACCAGGATCAACCAATGCTGGGTCGCGGGTTGGAAGCCCGGGTCAGTTACAGCGATATTGAATTCGATCAGATCTTCGGCTGGAGTCAGGTTGGCCGCCGTTAGCGCGCCGCGCAACGAGCAGGGCCCGACGTCGACGCAGTTGTCGGTATCCAGATCGCTGGCGGTATTAACGGTAAACGTCAGCGCCTCCGCGCTCATCGCAAACGTCAATGAAAGTGACAACAGTAAGTAGCGCATAACGGGCTCCAGGTCATTTCGGTATGCATACGCCAGCTCTACACTACACCTGACATTTCGCAAGTACCGAACGTTAGGGCAACACGCCAGCGGCTCATCCAATTTCGTTTATGCTCTGGCGCATCGCCATGTAGAGGAACCGCCGCTATGGGAATGGGTACCAACGCCCGCATGAAATTAGCGGCAGCGGGCACGTTGCTGCTCAGCTTGAGCAGCTTTGCCGCGCACGCCGCAACGCTCACCGTCAGCACGCTTGTGGACAGCGGCCCCGGCTCGCTGCGCGATGCCATCACCCTGGCCGCTGCCGGGGACACCTATCGACTTCACCAGCGGATTACGCGGGACGATTCTGCTAGCCAGCAGCTTGAGCCTCGACAAGGGGCTGACGATTCTCGGCAACCCAGGCGTCATCTTGGATGGCAATAACTTGGTGCGCCCGGTCACCGTGGCTGCGGTGCAGGTCAGCCTTAGCGAGCTGACCATTCAGCGCGGAGCAGCAGCCGACGGCGCGGGCATCTTCAGCGCGGGCACCCTAGTACTCACCGACGTGGTGCTGCGCAATAACCACGCCAGCAATCGCGGCGGCGCGCTGTTTGTGAGCGCCGGCCGCTTTGCATTGCAGCGCGTCGAGTTGAGCGACAATAGCGCCGTGGCAGACGGCGGCGCGCTGATGGATGTCGGCACCGGCGCCTCCAGCATTGCAAACTCACGGATGCTGAACAATGTATCCGGCGCGGCCGGCGGCGCGATCCGACACGTCTCCAGGCAATTGCTGACTATCAGCAATAGCGTGATATCTGGCAACGCAGTGACCGCCTTGCCCGGCCCCTCCCTTCCAACCGTTGCACAAGGCGGTGGCATTTCCAGCGAAGACGGCTTGTTGAATATCAGCGGCAGCACCATTTCAGGCAACAAAGCGTTCTACGGCGGCGGCATCCACGTGCAAATTCGCGCCCTGCTCGTCGCACGATTGGATTTAAGCGAGAGCGCGATCATCAACAACACCGCATTATCTGATGGCGGCGGCCTGTTTATTTTCGGCGCAACGCTCAACAGCACCAACAACACGCTCAGCAATAATGTCGCGGCGGTGGCCGACGGCGGCGCCATTGCTATTGATTGGTCAGGCCTCTTTTTCCCAACGGTTAGGCTAACCAACAACACAATCGCCTACAACCGCGCCGCTGTAAACGGCGGTGGCGTTTCGGTCGCGATTGGGGCGGCCAACGATACGCTTACCATAAAGAGCAGCGTCATCGTTCGCAACGCTTCGGCCAGCGATCCAGACCTGCAAGGCGACTTCACCTCACTTGGCTTTAACCTAGTCGGCACGCGCGGCACCAGCAGCGGCTATATCGGCAGCGATTTGGCCAACGGCACGCCTTCTCAGCTCGGCAACTTACGCTTTAACGGTGGCCCCAGCTTAAGCATCGCCCCGAGCGCAACTAGCCCGTTGGTGAACGTGATCCCCGCCGCCAATTGCCCCGGCATCGCGCGTGATCAACGCGGATATCAGCGGCCACCCGCCAATTGCGATATCGGTGCGCTGGAATTGGAGGGCGTGTTGCCCCCGAACGAGCTGTTTGCCAATGGCTTTGAGTAGGGGACTTGTTAACCAGAGGGGAAGGGGTCAAGTCTGGCCTTTTGCGAAAGCCAATCTTGAAGGCGGCCACCCGCAGGCCCACATCGCCGCAGCCAACGGGTTGTCGATCTCTCGGGTTGGTCGATTGATCGCGGCGCGTGTGGTTTCGGCAAAAGGAAAGACTTGACCCTTGAGCTTGATGCGGCGTGACGAGCTTGCCAGTCGTATTGGTACACTGACCCCGGTTTCCCTTAAACTTCTTTCCATGTCGAGCGGCTTCGCGAAATTTCTACTGCTGCTCGGAGCGCTGCTCATCGCAGGATCCATCACCTACTATCCATGGGCCTACATGGATGAATTAACTGACGCTACTGACGCCTTCTATTTCTTGACAGCAATATACTGGGCGCCCGCTTTCCTGCTCACCGGGCTCCTCACGGGCTTCGTTTTGCGTTCGTCTTGTGGCCGCGCAAGCCCAAAGTCCAGCCAAAGCAAGAGGCCTCTGGGCCATCGTCAATTGAGGCTTAACGTCTTTATGGCGACGCGCGAAATATCCGGCTAACGAATCCAACTCCCTCGCGCCGCGCACGGAACTCGGCGTCCAGGGCGGCGAGTTGCGGGCCCAGTCCGTCGAGCCGATAAGCCACGACCCCCGGCGGGTGGAATTCGTCTCCGCCTGGCAGCGCGATCGAGATCGTGCGGTGGCGCTGCAAGCGATCGGCGAATGCACGTGTGGTCTCCAGGTCCACGTTGCCTCGTACAAACGTAGTTGGCTCGGGTGGCCCATCGTCGAACGACACCTCGAGCGTAATCGATGGGCCGACTGAACCATTCACGTAGAACGCCACGGACTTGATACGCACGGCGCCCGGTACCACGGCGTCACGCGGCTCGATGATCAGCTTCGGGTGGAAGTCCTTCCAGCTACCACGCAACGGCACGAGCGATGCACGCTCGATGGCGAACAGGCCTACTCGAAGCGAGCCGGCTGGCGGGTAGTCGGCGACGTCCCAGCCATTACGGGCCGGAACTTTCTGCGGTTCGCGGCCGCAGCCGCCCAGCATCGGGATCAGGGCGAGAACGAGCAGCAAGACGGGATTCATGGCGATATTGTACGGGGGAACGATGCCACCGTTTCCTCGCGGTCAATCCGACAAGTTTATCTGTCACCGTTTCATCCCGAAGTTCGCAGGAAAAACGTTCGCCGCCGAAAACTACTTGCCGCCAAAACTCATGAGCGCCATGTGTATCAGCAGGAAAGCCACGGTCCCGGCGACCAGACCGATATAGCCGATTGCGAGGCCGGTGATGGCCATCGCGTTGCCGTCGAGCTGGCCTGGGTCGCTGCGGATCGCCGCGCGAGCGAAGTGGCCGCTGAAGACGGCCAACGTCGACAGAAGCATCGTCACGAGCGCGGGCCAATGGAGGTTTACTGATGCGACCACCAAAAGCCCTGCAGCGACACTCACCAGCGAGGCCAAGCTTGTTTTTTGCGTGGAACTCATCGACGAAAGAAGCTCCTGTTTTTAAGTCCGTCGGGAGGCGAGTGACTGTCTATGGCACTGCAAGGGCCAGGTCACTGTTACACGCTTCAGCCACCTCGTCCAATCCTGCTGATGCTCGCGTAGTGCAGCCCAAAGTGCGCGCCGATTTCGCTCAGGGAGTAGACGCCCAACGCGTACGCCGCTCGGATAGCGGCATTGCGGTCTTCGGATTCTCGTTTAATGGCCTTGAGAGACTTCCAGGTACGCTGCGTTCGGGGAATCTGGCGTGACGCAGATTGGGTTTTGCGGGTGACGCGGGCAACGAAGTCATCGTCGCCCAAGAATATTTGCCCGCTGATATCCGCCGTCGGGTCGGAAGCTTCGACGCCCGCAGCGACGAAGCGAGCATAGGCGCGACGTGCCACACCTCGATCGGTGCCGAACAGGTTCAACGTTGCATCTACCGCCAGGCGATCCGGTGCTGGCGCCTTGCCCATCACTGCGCGATAACTGCTCCATCGCCAAGCATCCGCTCGCTCGCACAGATCGGCGCGCACGGGATTGAGCACAATGTAGCGCGACAGCTCCAGTAGATAGCTGTCTTTGTCCACCAACACCGATTTGTAGCGACCCTGGAACACAGGCCCCACGCGGCGATGACGGCGATTGAAACGTTGCGTGTAGATGCCGTTCAACTCACGCATCCCGCGCGACAGCGTCGGCCGGCGCGTCTCCACCAGCAGATGGTAGTGATTGCCCATCAGGCAATACGCCCACACTACCCAGTCAAAGCGCTCACACACCCGCGCCAGCTCCGACAGAAATGCCTCACGATCGTCATCGTCCGCAAACACCTCCGCACGCGCACTCCCCCGCGCCATCAGATAATGCAGTGCGCCAGCGTATTCGATGCGGAGGGGGCGGGCCATGGAGCAAGTCTAGCGGTGGCGATGCGTCGACACAAGACCTGACCCTATTCGACGACCCCGTTCGACTTGCCTATTCGAAGTTGCCTGGCCCACCGCCAAAGATGACGTCGAACGGCCCGCCCAATACAAAGGCTGGGTTCGGATTTTCGTGGGCGCCGCCGATCTGGCCGTCGCCGAGTTGGCCGAAGTTGCCATGGCCCCAGCATTTGACGTTGATGGGGTTTTGCGAGACGCGTGCGCAGGTGTGTTCGCTGCCGGCGCCGATGGCGGTGATGCCACTGAGTGCGACGACGGATTGCGGCGAGGCGTAGTTGTTGCGATTGCTGCCGTCGCCGATGGTTCCGAAATAGTTGTAGCCCCAGCAACTCATACTGCCACCCGTGTGCAGTACGCAGTTGTGATAGTCGCCAGCGACGAGGGCGACGGCATTATTGATGCCAGGCACCGTTACCGGCGAGGGACTGGGCTGGCTTTGGCCATCTCCGAGCGTGCCGTAACCGCCATGGCCCCAGCAAGCGACGGCGTTGTTGGCTCGCAGTGCGCAGGTGTGACGGGTGCCGGCGCTGATGGCGATGGCATTGCTGATACCGAATACATCCACGGCGTTGGCGACACCGGGGTCGGGATTGTTGCCGCCGTTGCCCAATTGCCCCCAGTCGTTGCGGCCCCAGCATTTGATCGTGCCGGTGCCTACGATGGCGCAGGAATGGTTGTCGCCGGCGGCGATGGCGGTGGCGCCGCTGACACCGCTTACTTGCAGCGGTACATCGCTTTCGATAAAGACGCCGGTGCCGAGTTGGCCGTGATAGCCGTGGCCCCAGCACCAGACGCTGCCATCACCGAGGAGTGCACAGGAATGGCTGCCACCGGTGCCGATGGCGGTGGCGCCGCTGATGCCAAGGGCATTGACGCCGATGTCGCTGCTCGACGTGGTGTCGTTGCCGAGCTGACCGTTCAAGTTGTAGCCCCAGCATTTGACCGCGCCTCCGGCGACCACGGCACAGCCATGTTGGCCGCCGGCGTCGATCGATGTGGTGCCGGTGATGCCTTCGGCGAGCACTGGGCTGGCGTTGCTGTAGTTCTGCGCGGTGTCACCGAGCTGGCCTTGCTCATCCCATCCCCAACACATCAATGTGCCGCCGGGAACGATGGCGCACGTGTGCCCGGCGCCTCCCGTCAGTTGCTGTGCCGAAGCATTCGGCGAGATCGCAATCAATCCCAGCGATAGGATGGCAACGATGATTGCGCGCATGACAGATTCCCCACGTTTGTCGACGCGAATTGCGCCGTTTCCTTTACACGCACGGAAGTTGCGCCAAAAGGCTCATTGGGATTTTCGAAGCTGCGCTGTGAAAGTAGGAGCCGGGGAAGCCTGTCGGCAATTCCTACATCCATGTAGGTCGGCCGATGATGTCGGTGATCAGCGCAGGGCGAGTTGGGCTTTCAGTGTTTCGCGGCGAGCGGCGGATGGCAGGGCTAGCACGCCGTCGCGTTCGAAGTGGTCCCATATCGCGATGGCGGACTGTGCCGCGCGCGCTGCTTGGTCTGTCGCGATCGGTGACCGCCAAAAAGCTTCCGCCAATTGCGCCCAGGCTTCGGCGAGGTACTCGCGATAGCGTGCGGCACCGGGATTCGCGGCAACCAGCTGGGTCATGGCGCTGGTTGCGGCCTGCAACGAAACGCGCGCGTCCTCGATCGCACCCGCCGCCGCCAAGTTGCGGCCGATATGCATCTGGGTCAGCGCATGGCCGAGCGCGAAGTCCGGCGATTGCACGACCATCGGTGCTTGCAAATTAAGCGCCTGGCGATGACTGGCGACAGCGCCGGTGTATTCGCGCCGCGCTTCCAGCAGCTCACCGCGGCGGCGGTAGGCGAGTGATAGTGCGAAGCTCGCTTCGGGATTGTCGGGCGCGGTCGCGAGCCACAGTTGGTTCACCTCGATCTGGCGAGCGACTACGGGAATCGCCTCATCGGTTCGCCCGGCCTTGATCAGTTGTTTCGCAGCCCAGCCGCAACTGGCCGACACGGCCTGTCGCAGCATGTCATTGCCCGGATCGCGCGCGAGCATGGTCTCGGTGGTTGCCAGTGCCTGCAGCGCCGAGCTTACCGACGTATCAAGGTGTCCCATCGCTTCTTGAACGGGCACCAGGCGAGAATGCACGAGCGCCTGTTCGTAGCGATAGAAGACATCTTCGGTATCTGTGGCGACCAACGAGGTTATGGTTGCGAATGCTTGCAGCAGTGCGGTTTGAGCGCGTTTCATGTCGTTCTGTCCGATCCAGTACTCACCGTCACGCAGCTCGCTCTGATATCGGCCGTAGCGCAGACCGGCGTGCTCCGGATGCGACTTCAGCGCCACCTCGCGCAGTGATCTGGCTTCGGCATGCGCCTTGCGCGCAGCATCGATGTGATTGAGCGAGGCACCGCTCTCACGGCCCAACAGATCGCCGTAGTGGTCCAGCACATGGCCGCGATCGATGATCGCGTCGGTTTGCTTCTGCATCTCGATCGGCAATGCCGCGAACGCGCTCAGCGAGCGCTCGAATATGTCGCGTGCTGCGTCCAGTTCGCCGGCCTGATGGCGCAGCTCGGCAAGACGCGACCATAGCCGCGCCTGCATCGCGCCGATGGCATTTGAATCAAAAGCAGTAATTCGCAGCGTGTCGATCAGCGACTGTGCTTCGCCATAGCTACGCGCGGCGCCTTCCAGGTCGCCGATGTTGGGGCCATAGGGATTGCCTTGCAGATCGCCAACCTTGATGTAGGCGATGACCAGATCGGCGAGTAGGCCCTGGTTGCCGCTGGCATCGCGTCGCAGCGATTCAAGATAACGCAACGCATCGGCGACCAAGCGCTGCTGCATTGGCAGCGAGCCGGCCAGTTTGCGGATGCCTTCCTGATAGTCGAACAACATCACATTGGCGAAGCGATGCACGTCTTCGAAGCGACGTTCGGCAAGCGCGCGTTCGCTGGCTGCAACCCGCGACTGCCACACCGCAGCGATGGTGGTCACGATCAGCAAAACCAGACTGGTGGCGACGATGCCCATCGCCACTCGATGGCGCCCAGCGAAACGTCGCAGCAGATAGCCCGCGGTCGCGCGGCGCGCGCGTATCGGTTTTCCGGCCAGAACCGCGCGTACGTCGTCGCCGAGCTCGCGCGCCGATGCGTAGCGTTGCTGCGGGTCTTTGTCGAGCGCCATCGCGACAATGCGATCCAGATCGCTGCGCCAGGCCGCCGGCATGGCGACCAGATTGGGCAAAGCAATCAGCGCGGTCGCCGATTCGTTCATGATCGCCTGACGCAGCGCCTCGCCGCGGCGCTCGTCAGTGCGATAGGGATGCGCACCGCAGAGCGTTTCGTAGAGCAGGATGCCGAGCGCGTGTACATCCGTCGCGGTGGTCACCGGCTCACCGCGCAACTGCTCCGGTGCAGCATAGGCCGGCGTCAGCGACGAGCCAAAATCGCGCGTCAGTGTGCTGTCGTCCTGTTCCTCGAGCAGTTTGGAAATTCCGTAGTCAAGCAGCTTGGGGGTGCCGTCGGTGCTGACCATGAGATTGCCGGGCTTGATATCGCGATGCACCAGCAGGCGCTGGTGCGCATAGGCAACGGCGTCGCAGACCGCAGCAAACATCGCCAGTCGCTGCGGCGCCGGAGGAGCACGTTCGATCAGATAACGATCCCAGGTCAGGCCGTCGACGTGCTCCAGTACTAGGAAATGCCGACCATCGTCGGTGATGCCGGAGTCAACCAGGCGCACAATGCCGGGATGATCCATGCGCGCCAACATGTCGCGCTCGTGCTGCAGTCGACGTACCCCAGCAGCGTCGATGCGTGCCCCGTTCAGCAATTTTATTGCCACAGTCTGCGCATAGTCACCGTCTCGATACGCGCGATAGACCACACCAGAACCACCGCGGCCGATGCAGGCTTGCACTACGAAGTGGCCGAAGCGTTGCCCACCGCTGTCGTCCTCGGCGGTGTCTAGCGCAGTCAAAAATGTCAGCGGCAGCGCTTCGGGAATCCGCTCGGCATCGAGTTGGGCGAGCAAGGACGCGAGCTCCGCACCCTGCGCGACATCGTCGGCGCCGATGGCCGCCAGTCGCGCGGCGCGGTCCGCCGCGGACAGCGGCAGCAACACGTCTAGCTCGGCTTGCAGCGCGCGCCATGTCGCCGGATCGCTGCGCGAGTTCATTGTGCCAGCTCGCGTGACAGCCACAGGCGCGCCATCGTCCAGTCACGCTTGATCGTGGCCAGCGAGACGTCGAGCAGTTCGGCGATCTCTGCCAATTCCAGTCCCGCGAAGAATTTCAGCTCGATCACGCGTGCTTGGCGTTCGTCGAGCAAGGCGAGTGCATCCAACGCATCATGCATGCGGATCAGATCGAAGTCGACGGCAACCACGCCCTCGACGGCGGAAAGACTGATCAGCTCGACGCCGTCGCCGCGCTTTTGTGCCGCACGATCGCGCGCGTGATTGATCAGAATGCGGCGCATCATGGTGGCAGCCAGGCTGAAGAAATACAGCCGATCACCCAAGTCCGCTGAGTGCTGAGCGACCATGCGCAGGTAAGCTTCGTGCACCAACGCCGTGGTCTGCAAAGTGTGATTGCCGCGCTCGCGCTGCATCAATCCGCGCGCAATGCGCTTGAGCTCGTCATAGATCAGCGGCAGCATGCGGTCGAGTGCGGACGCATCGCCGCTGCGCGCGCTGCGCAATTGCGCATTGATGGTATCGCCTGGCTGCACCGTATTCATCCCAGTTCACCTTGTGCAGCGCTCGATACTATCGCAAGGTCGGCGGCCATGGCACGTTATGGGGAGGGCCCTGGC
>JAWXCG010000235.1:0-4984 GCA_034440555.1 Pseudomonadota bacterium | reverse complement strand
TCGGTGCCGAAGATCAGCACATCGTGGTGCCGCGTGGCGCAGGACGCCAGCAGACACGCGACTACAGCGACAAGGGTACGGCGCATAGGTTTTCTCCAGTGATTCCAGCGGAATGCAACATCTCGATAAACCGCTCCAGCTGTTGCTCGCCCTGCGCGTGCACCGCGAGATGACAGCCCTTGGGTGTGGTGGCGCGAATCTGGTGGCGATAACCGATGCCTATTTCCGGGCCGAACCACAGCCCCAGCAGGTGCGTATTACTCAGGTCACCGCGGCGCACTCGCTCATGCGAACCCAGCGCTTGTGCATTCGCTCGCGTGTCAGTTATGTCGACAGCGGATGCCGGATCTGGCTCGATCAGGATGCGCGCATAGCCGAAGTGATGCAGATAGGTTCTGCCATCGGCATTCGTGGTGACGCAACCGGCGAGCAAGCTGCAGATGCAAATCATCCCAGCTTGCGAAATTCGTCGCACATGATGCCCCTATTCGACGGACATCAGCCCGCGCCCTTGATCGAACGATAGCGGCCCACGGAGCAGACACCAGCTGTAACTCTTTACAGGTTAATGATTGACCTTCGGGAAACGGACAAAAACTGGACACCCGTTTTTTACGTGAGCAAACATTGCAGCCTTCGCGCGCTGCAACGGTGTTGGTAAGGAGGTTTGCGCTGAGAGTTGATACCGCGAGAGCCGTCGAACATTGCGGCTTTGGAGGCTGCCTTTGTGCGGCAGCGGACTGCGCGCACACTGACTTGGACATAGGTCCGAACCGTCGCGTTGGACTGGCGTCGATCAGAATGTTGCTGCGGCCAATCGCCTCGCCACGCCAATCCCTCGCAACCACTTCTGGCCCATCGCTTTGGCTTTCTCGATCAAACTCTCGACATCGCCGATGGCGCGGTTAAATCCGCAGCCGGTGGCCATCACTTGGCGTGTCCATCGCTCTGGCTGACAACCGAGTTGGCGAACGATGGCTGGCGCTGGAGCATTGATCACGCCGCGTTTGTCGGCACGGAAACAGGGGTTAGGGGCAGAGTACTCTGAAGACCCCTGTTTCGCGCCTGCGCGGCAAGGCATGGTCATCGTGGTGCCGGAAGGTGACTCGCATGATCCCACCCGGATCCCCGAGTGCTACGACCCCGCGTTCGCGTTGCTCAAAACCGCAGGGATTCCAAACCTGAACCGCCAAGCGACAGCCAAGAGTGAGTCGGCGGCGAAATGGTGACTCTTGTCGTTGTGCCGAAAAGCGCGCGAAAGTGTGTGACACGCCTCGAGCCGGCTCTCCGGGAATGTATAGTTCGCCGGGTATGGCGGGTACGGTGCCTGGCCACGAATCGCGGAGAAATGTGATGGGTCTTATTCAGGCAGTGACGGGTTCGATCGGTGGTGTGCTCGCCGACCAGTGGAAGGACTTCTACACGGTTCCGGGCGGTCTGCCGGCGACGGCGGCGCTGTTCGCCGCGGTGCCGCAGGGCACCAATGCCGGACGCGGTTCCAATACAAAGGGTTCCTCGAACATCATCACCAATGGTTCGAAGATCGTCGTTCCCGAAGGTTACGGGCTGCTGCTGTTCCAGGATGGCGCGATCACCGGCTTCGCGGCCGAGGCGGGCGGTTACGAGTGGCGGTCGGACGACCTCAACTCGAAGTCGATCTTCTCCGGCGACGGCCTCGTCGATTCGCTCATCAAGCAGAGCTGGGAGCGTTTCAAGTTTGGCGGCCAGCCGGGTTCGCAGCAGGCTGCTTTCTTCGTATCGCTGAAGGAACTGCCGGACAACCGCTTCGGTACGCAATCCGAAATCTACTGGGACGACGGCTTCCTGAACACGCAGGTCGGTGCGGTGACGCGTGGCTCCTACACGCTGAAGATCGTCGATCCGATCCTGTTCGTGAAACACTTCGTGCCGGCCGCTTATCTCCAGCCTGGCAAAGTCTTCGATTTCACCGACATCGACAATGCCGCCGCCAGCCAACTCTTCAACGAAGTGGTGGGTTCCCTCGCGCCGGCCTTCAGCCTGTACACGAACGACCCGAGCAAGGGCAATCGCATCACCAAGCTCCAGCAGGATTCGATCGGTTTTGCCAAGAGCCTGTCCGATGCGGTGGAGAATGCCTATCAGTGGAAATCCGATCGCGGCTTGGCCATCGTCAAGACCGCCATTGTTTCCATTGAATACGACGCCAACACCAAGGAGCTGCTCAAGACCGTGCAGCGCGCCGACGCGCTGTCCGGTTCGCGCGGCAATTCCAATTTGCAGGCCAGCGTCGCTGCGGGCATGCAGTCGGCGGGCGAAAACGGCGGCGCGGCGGGCATCATGGGCTTGGGCATGGCGTCGGGCATGATGGGCGGCATTGGCAGTTTGCAGCAGCCGGTTACGCCGGCCGCGCCGGCTGCTGATCACCCCATCGCCAAACTGAAGAAGGCCAAGGAGATGCTCGATCTCGGACTGATCACGCAGGATGATTACGACGCGCTCAAAGCCAAGGCGTTGGGTCTGTAAGCCGCGAACCGCACAGCCACCATGTCGAACGCCAACATTCCGCCGCCGCCACGGGTGCCGCCGCCGGTGCCCGCATACACCGGCCCCGGGTCGCCGCAGGACGTGCCGCCGCCACCGGGCAGTTTTCCGATCGACCCGGCCACGTTGCCAAGACCCATTCGCGACGAAGTGCTGGCGCCCGATCCGGTCGCCATCGACACTTCCGCCGCCGAGCTCAAGGACGGCCTCAACCGCTGCCCGAAATGCGGCGCGACCGACATCCGGCATAAGCCCGGCAGCGACCTGCTGATCTGCCTGTACTGCCGCAACGAATGGCATGGCGTGCGGGTCGAGGAGGAATTTGGATTTGGCACGGGTATCGACCAGCTCAAGGGCAGGGTCATCGCTTCCGGTGCGCGCGACATCGCGGCCGACGCCGCCAACCTGATGAGCTTCAAGTGCACCGGCTGCGGCGCCGAAGTGACGGTCAATACCCAAAGCGCGATGACTGCGCGTTGCCACTGGTGCCGCCACGTCTTCGGCGTCAACGAGCAGGTGGCGAATGGCGCGGTGCCCGATGCGGTGTTGCCCTTCCACATCAAGAAAGATGGCGCGGTCGCGCGCATCCGCCAGTTCGTGGACAAGCGGCGAATGTTCGCGCTGAAGGCATTCAAGGAAGAGTTCACGCCCGAGAACGTCATCGGCGTCTACCTGCCGTACATGATTATCGATGGCAACGTGAGCGCCGATGTCGCCGGCCAGGGCGAGATCGAAACGCGCCGCTACACGCAGGGCAGCGGCGACAAGCAGAAGACCTACTACGATGCCGACGTGTACCAGCTGGAACGGCACGTGGACTTCACCGTGGACGACCTGACGCTTGAGTCCTCCACCGATCGCGGCAACCTGGACACGCGCGCCAACACCAACAACATCATCAACACCATCCTGCCGTTCGACACCAAGAACGCGGTGAAGTGGAACGCGTCCTACCTGGCGGGCTTCACCTCGGAGAAGCGCGACCGCGACGTGGAGCACCTACAGACGCGCCTGGAGGACCAGTTGCTGTCAATCGCCCGCGCCCAGGTCCAGGCATCGGTGGGCCAATACAACCGTGGCGTGCGTTGGGAACAGGAACGCCTCAGCGTACACGGCACGCGCTGGGTGTCGATGTACCTGCCGGTATGGCTCTATTCGTACCACCAGCCGGGCAGCAAAGGCGGGCTTCTACACTACATCGCAGTGAACGGTCGCACCGGCGAGACCATGGGCAGCGTGCCGGTGCAGCAGTGGAAGCTGATCATGGCCGCGCTCACCGTCGGCACCATTCTTGAAGGCATTGCACTGGTTATTCTGGGGAGTTCGTCATGAGCGACGATGGCGGACTATGGCTGCTCATGATGGGCCCGGCCGGCGCAACCGGGCTGTACTGGTTCTTGTATCGGTACTACCGCAACACCGACAAATCGCACGCCTTCGAACACGAAACAGCCGTCGAGGCCAAGCCCGTGACCGGCTCAGACCAGAAGGTCAACGAGGTGAAGGGCACGCAGAAGACGCGCATACCCGGCGACAACGTGGGTGAGTACCGCAAGCGCGTGCAGCGTATTCAGGGTGATAGCTCATAACGAGGCGAAAAGCTGGCACTCGCTGCCTGGGTATCGAGCAGTGGCCCTATCTCGTTAGCCATCTGACTTTGACGAATTTCGTGGTCCTCCCGGAATCCAAGACGATGGTCTGCCAATTGATTGGGAGTTCGCGATGCGCACGGCGGCGAGCGCGCCTTGTGCAATGTGGTGCGATCAAGTCAGGGATACTGGACGCATTCCACCGCCCCGATTCCGCCCGCCGATGCAGACCCTGAAATACCTCGCCGGCTACCCGCAATCCCTGCAGACGCAGGTGCGCGCGCTCATCGATGGCGATCGCCTCGGCCCCATGCTCGCGACGAAGTACGCCCAGACCCACGCCGTTCGCAACGACCGCCAGCTATACGACTACGTGCAGGAAATGAAGTCACGGCACCTGCGCAAGTCGGTGCCTCTTGGCAAAGTGCTTTACGACGGCAAGTTGCAGGTGGTCAAGCACGCGCTTGGCACCCACACGGCGATTTCCCGCGCGCACGGCCGCCAGTTGAAGGCCAGCCGCGAGGTGCGCATCGCCGGCGTGTTCCGCGACGCGCCGGCGCCGTTCCTGCAGATGATCGTCGTGCACGAGCTGGCGCACCTCAGGCAGCTGGAGCACGACAAGGCGTTCTACCAGCTATGCACGAACATGGCGCCGGACTACCACCAACTCGAACTCGATATGCGCCTGTGGCTCACCCATCGCGAGGCGGTTGCGCGCAACGACGCTGCGGGGCCGGAGCGCTGAGCCCGCTACACCACTTCCCGACGACTCAAGCGGTGGTTGTCAATCCAGTTGTCGCGTCTAGTGAATCGCTGCGGGTGTTGAGTTGGTTGCTTCAGATGGCTTGATTTTGGTGGGATTGAGATGGACG
>JAWXCG010000234.1:0-8753 GCA_034440555.1 Pseudomonadota bacterium | reverse complement strand
TACAAAGCGACGATTCGCTCGATATTGGAAAACACATCCAATCTGGTGCTGTTCCAGCAGGCGGTCGATGACTTGATGCTTGAAGGTGATCGTGTCGTTGGCGTGGTCACGCAAATGGGGTTGTGCTTTCGCGCCCGCAGCATTGTGTTGACCGCGGGCACGTTTCTCGCCGGCAAGATTCACATCGGCTTTGCCAACTATGTCGGCGGCCGTGCTGGGGATCCACCTGCGCAAACATTGGCAGCGCGCCTGCGCGAACTGCCCATCACGGTAGATCGTCTGAAGACCGGAACGCCGCCGCGCATTGATGGGCGCAGCATTGATTACCGAGGACTGCAAGATCAGCCGGGCGATGTGCCGATGCCGGTATTCTCGTTTCTGGGGTCTGTTGAAGAACATCCGCGTCAGGTCAGCTGCTTCATCACCCACACCAGCGCGCACACGCATGACATCATTCGCTCGGGATTGGACCGGTCGCCGTTGTACACGGGAAAGATCGAGGGTGTCGGCCCGCGCTACTGTCCTTCGATCGAAGACAAAGTAGTGCGTTTTGCCGACCGTGATTCGCATCAGATCTTCATCGAGCCCGAAGGGCTGAATACCTTCGAGGTCTATCCCAATGGCATCTCGACCTCGCTGCCATTTGATCTGCAGCTGGCATTGGTGCGCTCGATCAAGGGGTTCGAGAACGCGCATATCACCCGGCCCGGCTATGCGATCGAGTACGACTATTTCGACCCTCGCGGTTTGAAGGCCTCGCTGGAGACCAAGGCCATAGCGGGTCTGTTCTTTGCTGGCCAGATCAATGGCACCACCGGCTATGAGGAAGCCGCCGCTCAGGGACTGATCGCGGGCATGAACGCTGCGTTGCAGAGTCTGGGTCGCGACCCGTGGACGCCACGCCGTGACGAGGCCTACGTCGGCGTGCTGATCGATGATCTGATTAGCAATGGCACCACTGAGCCTTATCGCATGTTTACTTCGCGCGCCGAGTACCGTTTGCATTTGCGCGAGGACAACGCCGATCTGCGCCTGACCGAACTGGGTCGCGCGCGCGGACTGATCGATGACCATCGCTGGCAGGCGTTCTGTGTGAAGCGCGAAGCCATCGAACGTGAGTCGGCGCGGCTCAAGTCCATCTGGGCGGCGCCGGGCAATGCACTTGGACGCGAGATTGAAAGCACGCTCGGCATCACGCTGTCCCGCGAGACCTCGGCACAGGAACTGCTGCGCCGACCCGAACTTGACTACGCGCGCGTGATGCGAGTGACCGGTATTGGTCCGGGCGTTGCCGACCCCAGCGTTGCCGCACAGGTCGAAGTGCAGACCCGCTATGCCGGTTATCTGGATCGACAACAGGACGAAATCGATCGACTGCGTCGCCACGAGTCGCTGGAGTTCCCCAGCGGATTTGACTTTGCACAGGTGTCGGGCCTGTCTGCCGAAGTGGCACAAAAACTTGCGCGCGTGCGTCCACAGACGCTGGGACAGGCAACGCGCATTGCCGGCGTGACACCGGCGGCAATCTCGTTGTTGCTCGTGCACCTGCGGCGTCATCAGGGTCGCGTGGCAGCATGAACGCGGCGCCGCCGCGCCCGCAGCGCGGCGCGGTCGACAACGTGACCGCGGCGCTAACGCGCCTCGACTGGATATGGGTGTTCGCGTTTTATCTGGTTTACGTCCTGGCCGGCGCACATACCACCATCGCCACCGACACCGCCCGCGACCTGATCGCCGCATGGGACATCGTGCGCGGCGTGGAGTTTCCGCTGCGCGGACCGGAGCTGTACACGACCTGGACCTTGGGTCCGATCTGGTACTACTTGCTGGCATTGCCACTGTGGTTGACGCATAGCGCTGCGCTTGCGGCGGTGTTGGTTGCGTTCCTTGCCGGATTGAAATTCCCGTTGGCTTATCGATTGGGCGCGGAATTTGGTGGACCGCGGACCGCGCGACTGGGTCTTCTGGCGATCGCGATGCCGGGGTGGTGGATGTTTGAATGGCTGGTGACTTCGCACACCAATCTGGCCGCAACCTGTCTGCTCGGTTACGCCCTGTGGTTGTTGCGCTGGTCGCGCGGCGCGGGTGCGGGATCGCTGGTTGCTGCGGCGCTATTGTTTTCGCTGAGTGTGCACGCGCACCCAACCAGCTTGTTCTGGGGGTGGCTGCTGCTGCCGGCGCTGTGGTCAAGACGCGGATCGTTCGGATCGACGCTATGGCTGCACCTGGCGCTGGCCCTCGCGTCGTTTTTGCTGCCGTTCGTGCCTATGCTGATCGATGAGGCGCGAACTGGCTGGCCGATGTTGACCGGCACCCGCGACTTCGTCACAACGCGTGATGCACCATCGCCTTGGTCGCGACTGCAGCCATTCCTCAGCGCTTTGATCGCGGTGGACGGCAAGCGGATGGCGGGGCAGTTTCTGCCAGAGTCGGTGACGCTGCGCGCCGCTGCGGTGCTGCTCCTTGCTGTGCCCTGGTTGTTGGCATTGTGCGGAATGTTCTCTTTGCGCAAGCCGTTGCGGTTTCGGGCGTTCGTCGTGGTGGCGGTCATCGCTGGATCTCTGTTTGTACTCTGGCTGCGCCCGGAGGTGCCCTACTGGATGGTGTACGCATTGACCCCAGGTTTGGCAGCGCTGCTGACTCTTGGTTGGCAATCGGCGTTGGAATTTGTGCCGACGCGGCGTCGCGGCGTCGCCGACGCGTCTTTGCTGGCGCTCGTCGCCGGCCTGTTTCTGGTGTTTGCCGGCAGTCGATGGAACGGGGCCGCTGAGGCCTGGGTCAAGGTCCCGTACCGGGTCGTCGGCAATTATGCGGATCGCAATAAGCAGATCGATGCGAGCGTGCCCAACGCTGCCTATCCAGTGGCCGGCCAGGAACAATGGGTGCGCTGGCTATGCGCGCAGTCGCATGACATGAGTCTGCATGGCGATGGCGCGGCGATGCTGCGCATGACCCAGGGCTCGCTGCGCGCGCTGCACTGCGCCGACGATCGACACTGGCAGCTGGGCGGCGACCAGGGAGAAGCTGTCGCGCTGTATCCGATGTTCGCATTGCGCGCCGCAGGCCTGATGCCGCAGCAGACCTTCGGTGGCATGGGTCGCGTGCAGGTGGCGGCGATAGTACACAGCGCACAATCACAAACAGACGATTTGGTACGCGCGTATCCGCCCTGGCCGCTGACACAGCAGGCAGACCAGGAACTGTCTCTCGCTCTTGCTGCACCCAGTGCGGGTGTGATCGCGGTGAGCAATTTGCGTGTGGTGTTCAATGGCCTCGAGGCGCCTGAGCTGATGCTCGACGGTCAACGCGTAACGCCCCTGGCACGGTCCGCCGCTACTTGGTTCTTCAGAGTGCCCGGACGCGGCGCCGGCACCCTGCGAATTCGCAGCGGCGACCTGCGCTGGATCGAGGTATTACTCATCAGTGAAGGCGCGCACGGCTAAAAGCCTGTTTCCCGCGCGAGGCAGCGCGCTACAATGCGCGCCCTTTATCGTGCCGGCCCATGAAAGTGGACCGCAGCTTTTCCATGTACGGGCCCCACGCTGGCGCCCCAAGGACTCCGTTGTGAACAAGACCGATCTCGTCTTTCTGAAGCATTTTGCCATGGTCATTGGCGGATTGATGTTGCTGACCCTGGTGCTGATCGCCGGGTCCGGCTTGATCTACAGCGACCACCTGCCGCAACCCAGCGCGATCAGCGCTGGCAAAGTGGCCGCTCGCATTGCGCCTATTGGAGATGTCTATGCCGGCGCAACTGGCCAGGCCGCGATGGCCGCAGCCAAGGCCGTAGCGGCGGCGGCCGCGCAGGCCCAGGTGGCCTACGACGGCACGCTGGATGGCGGCGTGATCTACGGCAAACTCTGTGGGGTCTGTCATATCTCAGGGGCCGGTGGTGCTCCACAGCTGACCCAGGCGCTATGGGCGCCACGCGTCGCTCAGGGTACGGACCTGCTGGTCAAGCACGCGATCGAGGGCTATCAGGGCGCAGCGGGGGTTATGCCGGCACGCGGCGGTAATCCCTCGCTCAATGATGAGCAGGTCAAGGCCACGGTGCAGTGGATGATCGACAGCCTCAAGTAAGCTGCCTCATGTCCCTTTTGACGCCGCCGTCGGGGCGGCGCCGCCGCTTCTGTATCCAGCCGTGAGCGCCATGTCTGTATCTCGTACTGCAACCCGGAACTATCGAAACTTGACAGTGCGTCCTTGGCTCCGCGCTGCTCTAGCGGCTCGATTGATCTTGTCCGGCGTGTTGTTGGTCATGCTTGCAGCTTGCCGGAGTGGAGCGGATGACGGTGAGTTGCCCAGAGCGTTTGAGGGACCACTCAATTGTGGTCGGCCGGCGGCGCTCATTGGTGCGATCCAGGGCGAGGGGCCACTGAGCCCGGTGCTCGGGCGCAGCGTCGAGGTGGAGGCGATCCTGTCCGCGCGTTTCATGGACGGTCTGGGCGGCTTGTTCCTGGTGACTGAGCCCACTCATGATGACAAAAACCCCGCCACCTCTGAAGGCATCTTCGTGCGTTATGAGGGCAGTTTGCTGCGATTAGCAAGGAATGCCCGTCTGCGTGTGCGCGGTCGAGTGGCTGAGCTGGGCGAGGCGCCGGATACTTTGACTGCGCTGATCGAAGTGACTGATCTGATCGAATGCGGCAAACCGGCGAAGGTGCTGCCATTGCGCCTGACTGCGGCGCCGCTGTCCGAACTTGCGTGGGAAGCGCTGGAAAGTCAGCGGGTGTTCTTGCCAGGGCCAGTATCGGTGATTGGCAACGATGCGTTATTGCGTAACGGTGAACTGACTATTTCCTTCGACGGGCGCGACTTTGCCCCGACCGAGTTGCATGCGCCGGGGCCAGAAGCCTCTGCCCGAAGCGAGGCCAATCGGCGCACGCGCCTGATCCTGGACGATGGTCAACTCAATTCCTATCCGCAACGGCTTTGGTATTTGCCGCAGGCGTTGGCGGCTGAAACGCCCTGGCGCGTGGACAGCCAGGTAACTGGAGTTGAAGGGGTTCTGGAGCAACGTGAGGGCGCCTGGCGCATGCAACTGACCGATCCGATCGAAGGAGTGAAGCAGGCACCCAGACCACAGCAACCGCCCGAGCTTGACGGCGACCTGCGCATTGCCAGTTTCAACGTACTCAACTACTTCAATGGCGATGGCAAGGGAGGCGGGTTTCCTACGGAGCGGGGTGCGCAGACGCCCGCAGCTTTTTCCCGGCAACGTGACAAGATCCTTACTGCACTAGCCGGCATGCAGGCCGATGTCGTTGCGTTGATGGAGATAGAGAATGACGGCTTTGGCAAAGACAGCGCCATCGCCGACCTCACCGACGGCTTGAATCATCAACTGGGCAACGCTGCTGGTGACTACGCCTTCGTCAGTCTGGACGCGCCAAGTCTGGGAACCGATCAGATCACCGTGGGCATGATCTATCGCCGGGCGCGCGTGCAACTGGTTGGAGCAGCAGCGGTTCTGGCTCAAGCGCCGTTTCTTGAATTGGGGCGACCGCCGTTGGCGCAGACGTTCGAGTCGGGCGGAGTCACGTTTACCGTTGTCGCCAATCATTTCAAGTCCAAGGGTGGATGCGATCCGGCCCGCGGTCCAAATGCGGATCAGGGCGATGGCCAGGACTGTTGGAACGCCACACGGGTAACGATGGCCCAGTCATTGTGGGACTGGCTGCAGGCGGACCCGACCGGAAGCGGTTCGAAAAACTACATCGCCCTTGGCGATTTCAACGCGCTGGGCGAGGAAGACCCGATCCGACTGTTAAAGGCGCGTGGCATGCGTGATGTGCTCGCAGAGACCGCCGTGGAACCGTTGTACAGTTATGTTTTCAAAGGTGAATCTGGGCGCCTGGATCATGCCCTCGCCAGTCCTGAAATGGCCGCGCTGGTGAGCCGCGCAGCGGAATGGCACATCAATGCCGACGAGTCGCCAGCATTTGAATATGGTTCGGCCGGATATGACGCCTCAAGCCTGCGCGCGCGGTATCGCGCAGACCCATTTCGCAGTTCGGACCACGATCCGATCCTGGTCGGAGTCAAGCTCCAATAGCGTCATTTGGCGAGCTTTCCGGGGCGGGAATGGACGCGCTCAGGGCTTTCCTCTGTCGGATAGGGGCCAAAAACGCGACATAGCGCAGGTTCTCGCCGTCGAAGCATTCCGATTTGCCGCGTCTTCGGGCATTCTTCGCAACATAACGTCGAGGGGCGGACGCCCGTGGACGCGTCCAGGAGAATTCCATGCTCAAAGTAGGTGACAGATTACAGGTGGGTGACCAAGCGCCAGATTTCGCCTTCGCGTCGGAGGCGTTTGGGTCGATTTCCGCGGCCTCACTGCGCGGCAAGCGTTACGTCATGTATTTCTACCCAAAGGACGACACCCCGGGGTGTACGCGTGAGGCATGTGCGTTTCGCGACAACCACCCGCGTTTCCGCGGCCTGGGCATCAAGGTGTTCGGCGTCAGTGCCGACGATGAGAAATCGCATTTTCGCTTCGCACGCAAGCACGCATTGACCTTCAAGTTGATTCCGGACCCTGACCACGTCATCTGCGAGGCGTTCGGCACCTGGGTCGAGAAAAACATGTACGGACGTCACTACATGGGCGTGGCGCGCAGCACCTTTGTCATCGGGCCAGACGGCAAGATCGAAAAGATCTGGGAGAAAGTGGCACCCGATGGCCATGCTGAGGAAGTATTTGCGTGGTTGAACGGAGACCCGGTGCCGCTGCCGGTGAAGCCGGTTACAACCAAACCTGCTGCAGTCAAGACTGCGGGCGTGCCGAAAACGACGCGCGCAGCGACTGCCGCAGCCAAACCCACAGCGCAGCCGAGCGCCAAGTCGGCTCCCTTGCCGGCAGTAGCCGCAACCAAAGCGCTTGCGCCCAAGCAGTCCGAATCAAGCAAGACGGGCGCGGGCGCTGCGACTGGGACGAAAGCCGGGCCAGTCAAGAAAGCTGCGTCCGAACCTTTGCCTGGCAAACCGATACCCGGAAAAGCAGCCGTCAAAAAACCTGCTGCGCGCAAAGTCGCGACTACAAAGCCGATCGTGTCCAAGTCTCCGCTCAAGAAGTCGGCCGCAAAAGGGGATTCGAAGCCGGCGGCAACAAAGAAAGTTGTAAAGAAATCGGCGTCCAACAAGGCCGTGCTGAAAAAAACCGGACCAAAAAAGACCTTGGTCAAAAAAGCTGCGTTGAAGAACCCCCCAGCGAAAAAGCCTGCGAAATCCAAGGTCGTTGCCAAGAAATCTGCGCCCGGAAAGGCCTCCGCAAAAAAGCGCGTGGCAAAGAAGTCAGTCGGCAAGGGCGCGGTCGCCAAGAAGGGCGGCTCGCAAAAGCCAATGGCGAAGAAGCAGCGACGTTGAGTCCCATGCGTTCAGGAACCCGGTCAGCGTTCTGAGTGACCGGCGTCGAAGTAGTCGCGACGCTGAAAAAGTCCGGGCTTGATCAAGTCGATAAAAGCCCGTGCCTGCGGACTCAGATACTTGCCTTTGCGCATCACCACGCCATAGCTCCGCTGCGGGAAGAAAGCGCGCATATTGCGTACTTCAAGACGGTCGCTGGGTGCCAGACAGATGCCGGTGACGATTGAGATGCCCAGGCCCATCGCCACATATTGCTTGATGACGTCCCAGCCACCGACTTCAATCGCTACGGTGTAGGGCACGCGCGCCTGCTGGAATATCAAGTCCACCAATCGATAGGTGGTCAATCGCTTCGGCGGCAGGATGAGTCCGTACGGACTGAGGTCTGAGAGTGCAATCTCGGATTTCGCGGCGAGCGGATGATTGATCGGAGCAATCAGCATGGGGTCGAACGCATACACTGGTTCCCAGGCTAGATCTCCGGGCACATCCAGCATTGAGCCAACGGCGAAATCGACCTGGTCCGAACGCATCATCGCCAGCCCATCGCTGCCAGTCACATTGTGCAGCTGCAGGCGCACTTCGGGATAGCGCTCGCGAAACGCTTGCACCAACGGCGGTAACAGATAGTGGATGGTCGAGGAGCCGGCAGCAATATTAAGCTCGCCAGCATCCATGCCTTGCAGTCTGCCTTTGAATTGCTGGTCGAGGCTGTCGAGGTTTTCGATCAATGGCAGGGCCAGCTCGTAAAGCATTTCGCCCTCGCGGGTAAGTGTTACCCGGCGCCCGGTTCGTTTCATCAAGTGCTTGCCGTAGTCGCGCTCGAGCGCCGCGATCTGCAGGCTGATCGAGGGCTGACTGAGGAACAAGGCCTCGGCAGCGCGCGACAGGGTGCCCAACTTGGCGGTCATGCAAAACGCGCGCAGCTGCTTGAGTCGGCTGCCCTTGTAGTAAAAGCGGGTCTCGCGAGGCGCTTCAATGGAAGTTTTCCGCTTGCCGGTCTTTGGCCGCCCGCGCTCAGGTTTCAAACGTTTGTTTGCGCTCATGATCCAACTTCGTCAAGAAAAGCCTTTTCGATACAAAGCCTTGAACAGGTATTAACATTGTTCATGTATTACATTGAAACATTTGCTTTGTCAAACCGGTGTTGTCACCCTAGTTTCGAGTCCAGCGAAACTGTTGGAGGGCAGTTCCGTTGTTGCAACGAGCTCTTGATAAATAGAAGGAGCCAGACATGGCCGCAGTTCCCGAAACAGCCCACACCCGGACCCTCCTCTGCGTACCCGCAGATGCCGCCACTGGCGCGGTATTGACCGAACCGGCGACCGAGTTTCTGGTCGAACTGCACCAACGTTTTGAGCTGCGCCGGCAGCGTCTGCTCGAAGCGC
>JAWXCG010000233.1:0-6531 GCA_034440555.1 Pseudomonadota bacterium | reverse complement strand
GCGCTGCCCGCGGGCAGCGCTATCCTGCGCGCCGCGGAGAAAGCCATGCAACCAACAACCAAGCAGAACGCAGCGATGGACCAGCTGGATTTCGAACATCGTGTCAGATTTATTGCAGAGTTGGCGCGCCGACTGCACGAGTACGGCACTACCGCGCCGCGCCTGGAGAAAGCGCTCGACAACGTGTCAGGGCGTTTGGGCTTGGTCAGCAATATCCTCGCGACACCCACTTCGATCATCCTGTCTTTTGCCGTGTTAGCCGAAGGCGCTGGCGCGCTGCCGCGCCTGACGCAGGTAATCCGTGTCGAGCCTGGCGATCTGAATCTGCGCCGCCTGGTCGAAGTCGATGCCATTGCCGAACGTGTTTTCTCCGGTGAGTTGAATATCGAGTCTGGGCTTCGCGCTTTGCACGCTGTACACAGCGGTCTGACGCGTCGCGCCGAGATCATGCGCGTGCTCAGCTTTGGTATTTCCTCGGCAGCGGTGGCGGTCCTGTTCAAAGGTGTGCTTGCTGATGTCGTGTTGGCAGGGGCACTTGGGTTGCTGATCGGTCTGATGGCCAGCGTCGTCATGCGACGGCCGACACTGGGGCCGGCGTTTGAGGCAATGGCAGCCTTTGTCGCCATGTTCATTGCCACTCTGGTTTCGGCATGGCTGCAACCGGTCAACGTGAATACGGTGGTGATGGCAGCCATTATCGTGTTGCTGCCCGGATTGACACTGACCAGCGCCGTAGTCGAGCTGTCGACTCAACACCTGGTGGCCGGTTCAGTGCGTTTCATGGGCGCGACCGCCGTGTTGCTCAAACTGACCTTCGGCACGGTGGCAGGTATGCAATTGGCCAATGCACTGCACATTGAGTCGATGCCCGCTATGGCGATGCCTTTGCCGGCATGGACTGAATGGGTGGCATTGCTCGCTGGCAGTTATGCCTTTGCCGCGCTGTTTCAGGCGGCACGTCGCGACTACCCCTTGGCAATGGCATCAAGTTGGCTGGGATACCTGTGCGCGCGCTTTGGCGGAATGCTCAGCGGGCCCGAGTTTGGGGTATTCCTGTCCGGGCTTGTGGTGGGGTCGGCGGCGAATTTGTACGCTCGACTGTTCAACCGTCCTGGGGCGATCGTTCGGGTGCCAGGAATCATCATGTTGGTGCCCGGATCAATAGGATTTCGAAGTCTGTCCTACGTGTTCGAGCGTGACGTGTATTTGAGTTTGGACAAGGCATTTTCCCTGATCGTTATCTTGGCTTCACTGGCAGCGGGATTGCTGTTCGGCAATCTGTTGGTGCCGCCCCGTCGTAGCATCTAGGGAAGGTCTGAATAAGTCACCACTTCGTCTTCACCACACGGCTTATTGCTTGCCAAACCCCCGCTCTCAACAGCGGAGCTGGTCAAAACCTGCGGTTTTTTGCCCCCTGACTCAGGGGGCTATGGCGGCTCCGGACTTGTTCAGATGTTCCCTAAGGCGTTGTTTCGGGGCAACGTGGCGGTGCCGCGAAGAGTTGCTGTCGAGTTGGGGCGTAGCGCATCGGGCAGCCGACCACGATAGTTTCAAGCAAATCCAAATCCAGTTCTCGCCCCGCTTTCTGCCTCGCAGCCAGGGTTTCACAGCGAATGATGCGGCGCTCCGGCGCAACAAAAAAGCCGGCTTGCGCCGGCTTTGATGTGCGTCTGCTCAATCGACTCAGGCGATCAGCAAATCTTTTTCTTTTTTGCCCGCAGCCAGCGCCGCAGCGAACCAACGCGGCTTCAGACCGCGGCCAGTCCACTGTTGCGAGGGGTCAGCCGGATTTCTGTATTTTGGCTTGACCTTGAACTTGACGGCCTTTCCACGGCCGCGACGGTTGCCAAACACTGAATCCAAAGTGAGGCCCTCGTCGGTGAGGATCTTGTTGATGCGATCGCGCACTTTTTGCACCGTTTCCACGGCGAGTTCATCTTTGCGTTTGGCCGCCTTATTGATCAGGTCGTTCAGCTGTGAATTGGAAAGCTTTTTAAGGTCGATGCTCATGTTGCTCCTGTTACCCCCGGGTAACGAGAATTAGGGAAATCCGCTGACCGGTTGATTCCGGCTGCAAGCCTCGGAGTCGAGCGATCAGGGGACATAAACGGGAAACCGCGAGTTAGCAACCCCAGCGCATCCCGGCCGCGTTGGCGCTCTCATGATCACTATTTTGAAAATTATTTCAAGTCCAATTTAAAGAAATATTGAAAATTATTCTGTCAAAGTCCTGCGCAATGGCGTGCCAGGGGCCGATCCCAGTGCCATCATTCGTGCATGCGGCTGCCCGGCTCTAGCCCAATGCGACGGCTCGCTTGCCTTTGCGCTGCCACAAGGCACAATGTGCGCACGTGAATCAAGGGTTTTTCGATATGGGTTTGCTGGACGACCTCGAGCAAGAAGCTCAAAAGCGCCGCGAAGGAGAGGAAGGAGAGCTCAAGCGCAAGCGTGACTTCTTCCAGGAAATTGCGGTTCCGGCTGTGGAAAATCTCTACAGTTACCTGCAGCGATTGGCCAAGACGCTCAATTTCCTCAAGAGCGAGCGGCGCGCGACCTACCAGATTGCCGGCTACGGCCCGGTGGTCTGTCGCATTGGCGCCGATATGGCGGTGCAGGCACAGATGCCCATGTACGGGCGCGAAATAAAGTTGACGGTCACCGGTCTCATTGATTCGACCAGCTGCCCGGTGGTCCAGATCGACGGCAACAGCCGCGTTGAGACCATGATGGATGCATTTCGTCGAGCGGGCTTCGATGCGCTGCAGAAAGCTGAAAAGGACGAGCGCGGCGCGATTGTGTCGGCGAGATTCCAGGCCATAGGCAAGATTCAAATGGTGGCGACGTTCGCGGTTGACATGCACTCTGACATGGTGCGAATGGAGTTCACCAATTTCGACGCGCTTACGACCCGGAAACACGCGCTGCCATTGGCGGCACTCAACGAAGAGCTGCTGGATACGATTGGCAAGTACCTCGCACATCAACAGAACTACGTCATGCGTGAGTCAGTATCGGACGAGAACCGCGAAACTTGGCGAGCGAAGTTGCAGCAAGAGCAACAGCGCAGGCAGTGGGAACAGAAAATCGCTGATGTGCAGGCGGCGGAAGAAGCCAAGATGCGTAGCTCTTCGGCGCGAATTACTGGCAAGATCAAGTCGGTGACTGGTCCCGAGCTGGCTAAAAAACCGGATCTCGCGAAAAAGCCCGCTGCATCGGTGACGCCCGTGCCGGCCCAACCTGCCGGTGGCTTGTTCAGTAAACTCAGCGGCCTATTTGGAAAAAAAGACAAATAGCTTGCGTTCACTGGATCGATGCTCCACTGGTCAGCGGCTCGCTCAGGCGTCGCTTGTAGGCAGCCCCTCGTTTTTCGGATCGCTGCTTCGCTGTGACTTCGATGGCGTTGTCGCGTAATCTCACTTTTCCAGAACGCTGCGAGTGTTGGTCGATGTCCTGTATTGATCGAGTCTTGGATAACAGCGATTGTCGGTCGGTCGATATTGCTGTCCGGCCCCAATTCGGTGCGGTCCGCGACGCGCTACTGTTTAACGACCCGCTTGGCAAAATTTCGCTGCTACGCGGCATCGAATGGTCGACTCGATCGCAGATCGAGTGCGCGGTGGTGCCGACACCTATTCCTGGACATCCGGATCGCCCACTTCTGTTGGCGCCGCGTGCGCTCAAGTCGCGGGGCCTTGGGTCCGCGCTTGGGCGGGCTGCGTTGATACATGCGGTTGCCCATATCGAATTCAACGCGATCAATCTGGCGCTCGACGCGATGTATCGTTTTCGTGATTTGCCTGTCGACTACTATCGTGACTGGTACAGCGTGGCTGTGGATGAGGCCAGGCACTTTGAACTACTGTCAGACCGACTGCACCAGCTTGGTTTCGCTTATGGCGACTTTCCGGCGCACAATGGGCTCTGGGAGGCGGCCTGCAACACCGCTCACTCCTGCCTAGCGCGAATGGCTCTGGTGCCAAGGGTTCTGGAAGCGCGCGGACTCGATGTCACTCCGGGGATGATCGATAGGTTGGAGCATGCCGGTGACCAACCCACCGCTGCAATCCTTCGAATCATTCTCAGCGAAGAAGTTGCCCACGTGGCAATCGGCACGCGCTGGTTTCGCTATTGCTGTGCGCAACAGGGTCTCGACCCAGACCCCACATTTCTGGAGCTGGTGCGTGTGCATTCGGTCAGTGCGATCCGCAGGCCATTCAATGAGGAAGCGCGACGGGTCGCTGGATTCACCGATGGCGAGCAGATGGCGCTGGCGAGGATGGCCGATGTGACGGCGTCAAATCGCTGACGTACGCAAACTCACGTCGGTCGATTCTGTCCATTGTTATCGTCTATTCAATCCATCTGCCAATAATGCTGCGACGACCAATCCAAGGAAGGTCTGAATAAGTCACGACTTCGTCTTCGCCACACTGCTTATTGCTTGCCAAACCTGCAAAAACCTGCGGTTTTTCGCCCCCTGACTCAGGCGGCTATCGCGGCTCCGGACGTGTTCAGAGGTTCCCTAGCGCTCCCAACCATCGCTCTGGTGCGCGGGTCAAATCCGGGAATCGTCGAGTCCGAAGGATGCCAGCTCACCACCAGCAGAACCCGCCCAGCGCCGGACTAGATGCACCGCTGCTGCGCCAGGAACCAAGTTGCCCGATCGCCTGTCAGAGAGGCGCGTACATCAGAAAAATGCGAAAGTTTCCATGCCACGGCGAATCTGCCATTGTGGCGGTCAGCTGACACCCGTGGAGAACTGGCAACAAACGTGAAAACCGGAGCGTTCCCAGATCCTCATAAGTCGACCGACGGTGGCGGTTCTGGCAGGCGTGAGCCGGCGCCAGAATCGGCGCTGACTGCGGAGGGTCGCGGTCCTTCATTCAAACTGGAGAATGACCAGCGTTTTGCCGCGGTCTACGCTCAGCTGATGCGCCTGGCGCGTCGCCAGCTCGGGCCCGGCGACACGCTCAATACGACTGGCGTAGTACATGAGCTTTACCTGCGCCTGGCCAACGACAGTGCTGCGTCGATTGGCAATGAGCGCCAGTTTCTGGGTTACGCAGCGCGGGCGATGCGCAACTTGCTGATCGATCGCGCACGAAGTCGACTGAGTGAGAAATCCGGTGGCGGCCAGATAGCTTTGTCGCTCGACGATGCGCGTGCGGTCGCGGTCAGCGTCGATGCACGCGAAGCGCTCGCGCTGGATGATGCGCTGCGCCAGCTTGAACGCGAGGATGCGCGCGCTGCCGAGGTTCTGGAACTGAACTATTTCGCCGGACAGACCACTGAGCGCATTGCCGAATTGTTGGGTGTCACGCGCCGAACGGTGGAGCGCGATCTTCAGTTTGCGCGTGCCTATCTCAAGGCCAGCTGCGCCTGAGTTAACGTCGGTTGCTGGCGACAAATGTCGAAGTGTGGATCGGTCTGCGCGCTTTTATCTGAATCACGCAGCAAGCCCCAAGGAAGGTCTGAATAAGTCACCACTTCGTCTTCGCCGCACTGCTCGTTGCTTGCCAAACCCCCAAAAACCTGCGGTTTTTTGCCCCCTGACTCAGGGAGCTATCGCGGCTCCGGACTTGTTCAGAGGTTCCCTAAGCGTAGTTATACCGACTTGTTTTTGCGCGCTGCGGGTTTACGCAAACGTGTTTTTTTCGCGGCCCGCACTTTGCTCGCGGTCGGCGGCTTCGCTGACAGCGCCTTGGCATGACGCTTGGTGGTGGGTGTGGGCGAGGCAAACGCCATTTCCAGTTCGGCCAATGCTTCGCCGGTGTAGGTGGCGATGCGCTGCATGTGCGGCAACGTATCGCGGCATCCAGTAAAACCAAAAGCAAGGGTGCCAGCGTAACTCTGGCAGGTGATGTTCAACGCCTGTCCATGCGTGACCAACGACACCGGGAACGCGGCCTCAAGCCTGGCGCCGCGGAAATACAATGCGCGCTCGGGGCCCGGAACGTTGGAAATGGTGACGTTGAACATTGGCCGTGTGCGCCCGCCCATGCCTGTGAGCAGAGACAAAGTATACGGCGCCATCAACAGCATGGTGTATTGCATCATTGCCTTGCGTGGCAATCCCAGTACGTGCTCCTTGGCACGACGCGTGGAGTTTCGAATGGCTTCGAGGCGCGTACGCGGATCAGCGATGTTGGTGCCCAAAGTCGAGATGATGAACGTGATGGCGTTGCCCGCGCCTTCATCATCCTTGGGGCGTACGGACACCGGGATACCTGCAGTAAGCGACTGTTCCGGCAGCTCGCCCAGTTCATCCAGAAAGCGACGCAGCGCGGCGCCACAGATCGCCAGCACAACGTCGTTGAGCGTAGCGTTGGCGCTCTCGGCCAGGGTGCGCAAACGCGCGATGGAAAATTGCTGGGTCGCGAAGCGACGCGGCTGCTTGATCCGTCCATTGATGATCGAGACGGGCGTGTCGTAAGGAATCTTCAAAGCCTCGCCTGCATTACGCGTGGAGCCGATCATGCTGCTGAAGGCGCGAACGATATCCGGCAGCGTGCTGAGTTGGCCGCGCGCGGC
>JAWXCG010000232.1:0-4745 GCA_034440555.1 Pseudomonadota bacterium | reverse complement strand
CGGCCGCAGCTGCGGCCGAGAAGGAATAAGGAACGCCCATGGATTTCTCCAGGTTTTTCGTTGATCGCCCAATCTTTGCGGCGGTGATCTCCACGCTTATTTTTCTGGCGGGCTTGCTGGCGTTGCCACTACTTCCGATCAGCGAATATCCAGACGTCGTGCCGCCCTCGGTGCAGGTGCGTGCGGTCTATCCCGGCGCCAATCCGAAGACGATTGCCGAAACCGTTGCTTCACCGCTTGAAGAAGCGATCAACGGCGTCGAGAACATGATCTACATGAAGTCGATCGCCGGCAGTGATGGCGTGCTGCAGATCAATGTCACCTTCAAGGGCGAGACCGATATCGACAAGGCCCAGGTCGAAGTGCAGAACCGGGTCGCGCAGGCCTTGCCACGTCTACCCGAAGATGTGCGCAGGCTGGGCGTCAGCACGATCAAGAGCTCGCCCAACCTGACCATGGTCGTCCATCTGATATCACCCGATGGACGATACGACGCCAACTACCTGCGCAACTACGCCACGCTGCGCGTCAAGGACGAACTCTCGCGACTGGATGGCGTCGGTCAGGCACTGGCGTTCGGCGGTGGTGACTACGCGATGCGGATCTGGCTTGATCCAGAGAAAGTTGCCGCGCGCGGCCTCAATGCCGGCGAAGTGGTCAATGCCATCCGCGAGCAGAATGTGCAGGTGTCGGCCGGACAGCTGGGCGCACCGCCCAGCGATACCGGCGTTGACTTCACCACGCCGATCAATGCCGTTGGCCGCCTGAGTGACGAATCCGAATTCGGCGACATCATCATCAAGACGGGTGACCTCGGCGAAACCACGCGATTGAAGGATGTAGCGCGCATCGAACTGGGCGCTGCCGATTACACGCTGCGTTCGCTACTCGACAACAAGCAGGCGGCGGCCATTGCGATTTTTCAGGCGCCTGGCTCCAACTCCATCGCCTTGTCGGACGCCGTGCGCGCGCGCATGAAGCGACTCAGCCGGGTATTTCCCGACGGCGTGAAATACGACGTGGTCTATGACCCGACCGTGTTCGTGCGCGACTCCATAAAAGAAGTGGTCAAGACTCTGCTCGAAGCGATCCTGTTCGTGGTGCTGGTGGTGATCCTGTTCCTGCAGAACTGGCGTGCCTCGATCATTCCGCTGATCGCCGTGCCGGTATCGATCATCGGTACGTTTGCGGTACTGCTCGCGCTCGGCTTCTCGATCAACGTGCTTACCCTGTTCGGCATGGTGCTGGCGATCGGCATCGTGGTGGACGATGCCATCGTCGTCGTCGAAAACGTCGAGCGCAATATCGGTAACGGTTTGTCGCCGCTCGCCGCCGCACACCAGGCAATGCGCGAAGTCAGTGGGCCGATCATCGCAATCGCCATCGTGCTGTGCGCGGTGTTCATTCCGATCGCATTCCTGTCCGGTGTTACCGGCCAGTTCTATCGCCAGTTTGCGGTAACCATCGCAATCTCGACGGTGATCTCGGCGATCAATTCGCTGACCTTGTCGCCGGCCCTGGCCGCGGTGTTGCTCAAATCGCATGGTGCCAGGAAGGATCGCCTGCAGCGTGGCATCGACGCGACTTTCGGTTGGTTGTTCCGCCCGTTCAATCGCTTCTTCAAGCGCGCCAGCGACGGTTATGCCGGCATGGTCGACAGTATCGTCACGCATCGCGGCGTGATGTTTGTGATCTATGCGCTGTTGATTGTTTTGACTTTCGTCGCCTTCCGCGTGGTGCCTTCTGGCTTCATCCCGGTGCAGGACAAGCAGTACCTGTTTGGCATTGTGCAGTTGCCCGCAGGTGCCACCATTGATCGCACCGAAACCGCGATCCGCAAGATGAGCGACTTGGCACTTGCCACGGAAGGCATTGAAAGCGCGGTCGCGTTTCCTGGTCTCAACGGCCTGCAATTCACCAACACACCGAATCAGGGCGTCATCTTTTTCGGCCTCGATCCGTTCCACAAACGCGACCGCAAGGCGCGGGATATTGTCGGCGAGTTGAACCAGAAGCTGGGCACGATACGGGAAGGATTCGCGATCGCGTTCGAGCCGCCGCCAGTGCTCGGCCTTGGCAACGGCAACGGTTACTCGCTGATGATCCAGGACCGCAATGACGCTGGCTATGGGCAATTGCACAACGCAGTCACCGCACTGCAGGGCCAACTGTTCCAGACGCCCGGGTTCTTGCCGCCGATCTCCAGTTATCAGGTCAACGTGCCGCAGTTCGATGCCGTGGTCGATCGCACCAAGATCAAGGACCAGGGCCTGACCCTGAGCAGCGTCTACGAGACGCTGCAGGTGTATTTCGGATCGCAGTATGTCAACGACTTCAATCGATTTGGCCGCACCTATCAGGTGATTGCCCAGGCCGATGCGCCGTTCCGCGACCAGCCTGAAGATATCGAGCAGCTGCGCGTGCGCAATGCTGCCGGTCAGATGGTGCCGATCAGCACGCTGGTGACCTTGAAGCAGAGCTATGGCCCAGACCCGGTGATCCGCTACAACGGTTATCTGGCGGCCGATCTGACTGGCGAAACCATTGCCGCAATGATGTCGTCGAACGAGGCGATCGAAGCACTCAGCAAGATCATGGATCAATCGCTGCCGCGCGGCATGGCCTATGAATGGACTGACCTCAGCTATGAGCAGGTCAACCAAGGCGACACCTCGATGATCGTGTTTCCGATCTGCGTGCTGCTGGTGTTCCTGGCGTTGGCCGCACTCTACGAGAGCTGGTCGCTGCCCATGGCAGTGATCCTGATCGTGCCAATGTGCATGCTCTCGGCGGTCGGGGGCATCTATCTGACCAACATGGGCAAGATGTTGGCGCTCGCTTCGCCGCAAATGATCGACAACGACATCTTCGTGCAGGTCGGTCTGGTGCTGCTGATGGGCCTGGCCTGCAAGAACGCCATCCTGATCGTCGAGTTCGCGCGCGAGCTCGAGCGTCAGGGCAAAAGCGTTGTCGATGCCGCACTTGAAGCCTGTCGTCTGCGACTGCGCCCGATCCTGATGACCAGCTTCGCCTTCATCATGGGCGTGATTCCGCTGGTGTTTACCAGCGGCGCCGGCGCCGAGATCCGCCACGTTATGGGCGTGACCGTTTTCAGCGGCATGCTCGGCGTGACTTTATTTGGTCTGGTGCTGACGCCGGCGTTTTACGTGGCGATCCGCACCCTGGTCAAACGACGCGAGGCCAAGGCCGAAACAGAGGTGGCGCATGTCTAGTTTCATCCCCGCAACACGTGCAATACGCGCCCTTGGCGTGCTCGCACTCACTGCCTCGATTTCCGGCTGTCTGCTCGGCCCGGACTACGTGCGTCCCGAATCGCAACTGCCGGCGGCCTTTGAGCACGCGGCGGCGGAAGGCGTTTCGCACAATGAGCTACTGGCCGAGTACTGGACCGTGTTCGGTGACGCGACGCTCAATGCGTTGGTGCGCAATGCCATCGCCGCCAATCTAGACCTGCGCATCGCGCGCTCCAAATTGGCAGAGACACGCGCGTCGCGGCGTGCGTCGCTGTTTGACCTGTGGCCAGTGATCACTTCCAAATTGGCGCGCCAACGTTCGTCCATGGCTTCCGCTGAGGCCCAAGGCGCGCCCAGCGACGAGCTAAGCAGTGACTACTACGAAGTCGGCTTCGATGCGAGTTGGGAGGCCAGTCTGTTTGGCCGCGGCACACGTGGCGTGCGCTCACAGAAGGCCGTGGTGGCGGGTGCCGAGGCGCAGCACTGGGGGACGCAGGTGGCGATCACCGCCGAAGTGGCGCGCCAATATTTGGAGTACCGGGGACTGCAGGCGCGACTGTTGGTTGCAAAGCGCAATGTCGACAACCAGGCCGAATCGCTGAAGATCACCTCGGCGCGACTGGAGGCCGGCCGCGGCACCGAATTGGACAGCGCCCGTGCCCAGGCACAACTTGAAATAAATCGCGCCAATATTCCACGGCTGGAAACCGCGCTCACCCGCGCGCGCTATCGGGTTGCGGTGCTGACCGGCCGCAACCCGCAGACCAAGGGGCTGATACCTGATCGCGCCGATCCGCTGCCGGAGCTACCCGACATCCAGCCCAGCGGTGATCCCGCTGACCTGCTACGCCGTCGTCCCGATATCATCGTGGCCGAACGCAACCTTGCCACACAGACCGAACTGATTGGCTATCGCAAGGCGGAATTGTTTCCGCGCATTTTTTTCGGCAGCACCGCCGGCTTTGCCTCCGAATCGCTTGGCGACCTCGGCGACAGCGGCACCAAGACCTGGCGCTTCGCGCCCTCGATCACCTGGTCGGCCTTCGACATCGGTCGCGTGCTGGCCAACGTGAAGGTGCAGCGGCATCGCACCGAATTAGCGTTGGCCGAGTACGAGAAAGCGGTGTTGTCCGCGCTGGAAGACGCCGACGGCGCACTCGCCGAGTATCGCAACACGGCAACAACCCGCGAGCATCTGGTGCTGGCCGCCAACGCCAGCGCCGATGCCGCAAGGCTCGCACGCCTGCGCTTTGATGCGGGCATTACCGATTTGAGCGTCGTGCTCGATGTCGAGGCACAGCAACTGCAAGCCGAAGACCAACTCGCGCAGGCGCACACCCAATCGGCGACCGCCCTCATCGCCGCCTTCAAAGCCCTCGGCGGTGGTTGGGTGAGAAGCGGCGCTCTCGACATGCGTTGAAGCGCATGTCGAGCCGCTTCGAACGCCCGGCATGATTGCCGGGCCGGACGCCCCGCACCAGGGACGGTTCG
>JAWXCG010000231.1:0-6610 GCA_034440555.1 Pseudomonadota bacterium | reverse complement strand
CGAGGACAAGAACCTCATGACGGTGCGGATGAAGCGCGTGCTGCACCCCGACGCTTGGTCACAGCGCCCGCTATGGGGCACCAACCACGTGGTCGGCAATGTGATGATCGAAAAGGCATCGCCCAACGGCGACGTGGTGGTGCGCTCGCGCTTCCACATGATGGAATTACGGCGCGACACCGTGCGCCATTTTGCCGGCAGCTACGTGCACCACCTGGCGAAGGCCGGCGACAGTTACCGCATCAAGCAGCAGCGCGTCGACATGACCAACGCGCAGGCCGCTTTCGAGTACGTGCTGCAGGTCTGGGTATAGGCTGGACGAGAAGAGGGGCTTCGCCCCACATCATCCCGCCACCCCCGCTCATCTCAGGGGGTCGGCTCAGAGAACGGGAAGTACAGCACGCTAGGCACACAGCCTAGATATCACGCTATTTCTCCTACCCAAGTATTCATAGCAGATCTCAGTTGCGGTTCTTGATTTGAATGATAAGATAGTAATCGATTACTATCTTATGCGAGACGCTTATGGAAACCCGTCCCAGAAATCTTCCTGCCGATGAACGCCGGGCTGTAACGGTCGAATCCGTTGTAGCGCTTGCCGGTACGCGAAACCCTAGCGAGATCACTACTGCGGCCATCGCCAAACACATGAACTTGACCCAGGGGGCGCTGTTTCGGCACTTCCCGAACAAGGAAGCCATTTGGCAGGCCGTCATGGAGTGGGTGTCGGAGCGGCTCCTGTCCCGAATCGATCGTGCCGCAAAAGGAATCGAGTCACCCTTGGCGGCCATGGAGGCGATGTTCATGAGTCATATCGAATTCGTGACCGGGCACCCAGGCGTGCCCAGGATGATGTTTGGCGAGCTTCAGCGTGCCGAATCGACACCGGCCAAGCGCGTGGTACAGACCTTGATTCAACGTTACGGGGAGCGGTTGGATCGACTCCTCGAGAGGGGCAAGACGAGCGGCGAGTTATCTCCCTCTCTGGATAACGAGGCCGCGGCCACGCTGTTCATTGGCACGATCCAGGGGTTGGTCATGCAGGCACTGCTGGCTGGAGACGTGGAACGCATGCGCCGCGACGCGCCAAGGGCATTTGCAATTTATCGGCGTGGCATCGGGAGTACGCGATGAAAAAATTGCCCTTCCAAGGCCGCACGCTGGCGCTGGTGGCAGTCATCATTCCGTTGCTCGCGCTCTTCATCTATGTTGGCCTCCGATCCGGTCCGCTGGCGCCGGTCGCTGTGACGGTCATGACAGTGGAATCGCGAGCGGTCACGCCGGCGCTGTTCGGCATCGGCACGGTGGAGGCTCGCTACACCTACAAGATCGGGCCCACGTTTGCAGGGCGTCTCAAACGCCTGGATGTGCATGTGGGCGACCAGGTCAAGGCCGGACGGGTGCTCGGTGAGATGGACCCGGTCGATCTCGATGATCGAGTTCGCTCACAGGAATCAGCATTCAAGCGTGCGGAAGCGACCTTGCGCGAGGCGGAAGCCCGGCAAGCCTACGCGCAAACCCAGGCGCGCCGCTATGAGCAATTGTTTGCGGTGCGCTCGACCAGCGAGGAAATTGTCACCACCAAGAGGCAGGAACTGCAGATCGCCGATGCCACCCTATCCGCTGCTCGGGAAGATCTTGCCCGGACACGCTCCGACCGCGAAGGACTCCTCGCGCAGAAAAGAAATCTGCGCCTGATCGCGCCGGTCGACGGCGTGGTCGCCGTGCGCGATGCCGATCCTGGCACGACCATCATTGCTGGCCAGGCTGTGGTGGAGATCATTGACCCCAAGAGCCTGTGGATCAACGTGCGCTTCGATCAGATCAGCGCATCGGGGCTGGCCGGGGAACTGCCGGCCAGTATCGTCTTGCGTTCACGAGGCGACCAGACGCTAAAAGGTCGCGTGCTGCGTGTGGAACCCAAGGCCGACGCGGTAACCGAGGAAACGCTGGCCAAAGTGGTGTTCGATGCCATTCCCCAGCCGCTGCCGCCCGTAGGTGAACTGGCCGAAGTCACGGTTGATCTCCCAGCGCTTCCGGCCGCTCCGCTGGTCCCCAACGCGGCCGTCCGACGTGACGGCAATAAAGTGGGGGTCTGGCAAATCGCGGATGGTGATCTGCGTTTCTCCCCGACCAAGCTCGGCGCTTCTGACCTCAATGGTTACGTGCAGGTGCGCGAAGGGCTCAAGAATGGGGACCAGGTGGTGACCTATAGCGAGAAGGCGCTAACAGCACGCAGCCGCATCCATGTGGTCGACCGCATCCCAGGAGTGTCCCGATGATCAGTCTGGCCGGCCGCGACATTCTCCATTCCTGGGGGAAGTTCGTCTTTACGGGCATCGGTCTGGGTCTGCTGATCGGCGTCACCCTGGTCATGGCCGGGGTGTACCGGGGCATGGTGGACGACGGCAGAGCGCTGCTCGACAACAGTGGCGCTGACCTTTGGGTGGTGCAAAAGGACACGCTGGGCCCTTATGCAGAGTCATCCAGTCTCAACGATGACGTGTATCGCGCCATCCTCGCCATGCCGGGCGTCGCCCATGCAGCGAACGTGACCTACCTGACCATGCAGATACGCAAGGGCGAGAGTGATGTACGCGCCATGGTGGTCGGCATCGCGCCCGGCAAGTTGGGGGCTACCCCTGGATGGCCCCCATATCTCGTGGCGGGGCGCCAACTCACGCGCGGTCATTACGAAGCGGTGGCCGACATCGCCACCGGCTTCAAATTGGGTGATCGCATTGCGATTCGCCGCAACCATTACATCATCGTGGGGCTGACGCGGCGCATGGTGTCGTCCAGCGGCGACCCGATGGTATTCATTCCGCTCAAGGACGCCCAAGCGGCGCAGTTCCTCAAGGACAACGACGCCATTTGGCAAAGCCGGCGTCGCACCGAAGCCAACCCCAACTTCAACCGACCCGGCGTGCCCGGCCTGCTCGAAGCCGTGATCGCTTCACAAAGCACCAACGCATTCGTCAATGCCGTGCTGGTCACACTGAAACCCGGCCACGGGCCGGACGAGGTGGCCGAATCCATCCGGCGCTGGAAGCGTTTGACGATCTACACCCGGGCGCAGATGGAAAGCATCCTCATCGGCAAGCTGATCGCGACCGCGGCCAAGCAGATCGCCATGTTCCTGGTGATTCTGGCCGTCGTCAGCGCGGCCATCGTGGCCTTCATCATCTATTCACTGACGATGGACAAGATCCGCGAGATCGCGGTGCTCAAGCTCATCGGCACGCGCAACCGAACCATCGCTGCAATGATCATGCAGCAGGCGCTGGCCCTGGGCCTGATCGGCTTCGTGGTCGGCAAGATCACTGCCTCCTACTCAGCCCCGATATTTCCGAAGTACGTACTGCTAACGCCAATGGATTCCGTGGCTGGTTTTTTCGCCGTTCTGTTGATCTGCGTGCTGGCCAGTTTCGTCGCCATTCGCATGGCACTCAAGGTTGATCCGGCCGAAGCCATAGGGTAGTGAAATGAGTAAAAAAGGCATTCGTATCGAGGCTTTGAGCAAACGCTATGGCGAAGGCAACACCGCTGTATTTGCCTTGAAAGACGCGAACATGCTGGTGGCGCCCGGTGAAGTGGTCGGCCTCATCGGCCCTTCCGGATCGGGCAAAAGCACTTTGCTTAAATGCCTGGGCGCGGTGATCGACCCTACCGCTGGCCGCATGACGCTGGGCGACGACGTAATCTATGACAACGGCTGGAAAGTCCGTGATCTGCGCGCGCTGCGGCGCGACAAGATCGGCTTTGTTTTCCAGGCGCCGTATCTGATTCCGTTTCTGGATGCCACAGACAACGTGGCGCTGTTGCCCATGCTGGCCGGCGTACCCAACGGCGAAGCGCGCGCCAGAGCGTTGGAGCTACTCACCGCACTGGATGTACAGCACCGCGCCCAAGCCATGCCCGCGCAATTGTCTGGCGGCGAGCAGCAACGCGTTTCCATCGCCCGCGGCCTGGTCAATCGCCCGCCGGTCATCCTAGCCGATGAGCCCACCGCACCGCTGGATTCCTTGCGCGCCATGGCTGTGGTCCGCATTCTCAACGACATGGCGCGCAAACTCGATACCGCCATCATCGTCGTCACGCACGACGAAAAAATCATTCCCACCTTCAAACGCATCTATCACATCCGTGACGGCGTGACCCATGAGGAAGCGGGCGAAGGGCGCGGGTTCGAATGACAGCTGTGGTGCTGCTGGCAGGAAATATCTGCAACTCTTGAATGAACCGAAAGGAAAAATCATGACAACACGTAAGCGTCGCGGCATCTTGATATGGGCGATTTCCATGGTTGCTATTGGCTTCGGCCTGCTCACCATCAAGGAAGGCGGGACGATCCTGTTCGGTGGCGAGGCAGAGCTCGAAACTGCCGGAAACTATGTGCCGTTCGTGCTCTGGTTCAACTTTTTAGCAGGATTCGCCTATGTCATTGCCGGTGTCGGGCTGTGGATGCAACGGCGCTGGGCTGCGTGGCTGGCCGTCGCGATCGCCGTAGCGACGGCGTTTATGTTCGCGGCCTTCGGCGGGCACGTGTATTTCGGTGGCACCTACGAGAAACGCACGGTGATCGCCATGAGCCTGCGCACGCTGGTCTGGGTGGCAATAGCGTCCATGGCGTGGCGCCGGCTGTTGCAGCGCACTGCGCGTGCCGTGGCGGCCGCTAGCACGAAGGACACGATTGAGTGACTAGGCGCGCGCGCAGGCCGACTCGTATCTCGACGATATTACTGACAAGGCATGGCCTGGCGTCAGATTGGCCGTGATGCGTGTTTTCCGCTCGCGGAGTTCGGGGAGCAGAGCACGAATCAGGCTTACGGCTCCATCGCTCTGAGCATCGAATTCTAGTGGGGCGCAGGGAGCGTTACACGCGCTGAATGCTCGCTCAAGAAACACTCATCAACTATTTCAAGGAGATTTCCATGCAACACCGACATCGGTTCAAAGCTTATTTCACCGTCGCAGTCATTGGGACTCTTCTGGCCAGTACCTGCTCGCAGGCATGGGCTGATGACGCCGACAAGGCCAAGCCGTGATCTCGTCTTTCGCGACGCTTCAAAACAGTTGTCTGGCCTGCCATCAGAGTTTCCGAAAACCGTTCGTGGAGCATTTTTGTGGACAACGCTGAAACGATGTACAGGCTCGGCACTGAGCGCACAAATACCGCCTACAACCCCGTTCGCACACTCACGGCGTTGATCCTTGCCGGATTGCTGGCTGGCTGTGCCGCCGGGCCCGATTTCAAACGGCCGGCTGCCCCTGATGTACACAGCTACACAGTGGCGCCTGTGCCGGCGCAAACGGCATCCGCACCTACAACCTTGGGAGATGTGCAGCGCTTCAGTGCGGGTGCGGGCGTGAGCGCGCAGTGGTGGCATGGTCTGGGTTCTTCCAAGCTCAATGCATTGATCGAGCAGACTTTTAATGCCAGTCCTACGCTGGCTTCTGCCCGCGCCACCTTGCGGCAAGCGCAAGAAATATATTCGGCGCAAGCCGGGTCAACGCGTTACCCCCAGGTGGATGCCGGCATTGGCGCCCAACGCCAACGCATAAATTCCAGCGCTTTGGGGCAGGTTGGCAACGCACGGGAATTCAGTCTCTTCAACGCCAGCGTGGCCGTGCACTACAACCTCGACTTGGCCGGTGGCAACCGGCGCGCCCTTGAAGCCCTCGTCGCCCGCGCCGAGTATCGCCGATACGAACTGGAAGCCGCCCGCTTGAGCTTGGCGGGCAACATCGTCACCACCGCGATCACCCAGGCGAAGCTTGGCGGCCAAATCCAGGCGACGCAGACCCTTCTCCGTGCCCAGGATGAACAGATGCACATTACCCGAGAGCGTGTGCGTCTCGGACAGGCCGCACCAGACGAAGTGCTGTCCCTGCAAACCCAGGTGGAACTGACCCGCGCCGGGCTTCCTGTGTTACGCAAACAATTCCAGCAAAGCGAACATTTGCTGGCCGCGCTCTCTGGCCGGGTGCCGGGAACGAGCGATTTACCTCCCTTTACCCTGGAAGAATTTACCCTTCCTTCCGATCTGCCGCTGATCTTGCCCTCCGAACTGGTGCGCCGCCGTCCCGACATTCGGGCCGCTGAGTCCTTGTTGCATGCTGCCAATGCTGAATACGGCGTCGCAGTGGCCAAGTTGTACCCGCAACTCAATATCAGTGCCAGCCTTGGTTCTCAGGCATTGACCACGGGCGCAATGTTTGGCGGTGGTTCGGCAGTGTGGGGTCTCGTCGCGCAATTGACCCAACCACTCTTCAATCCGGGACTGCCCGCCGGAAAGCGTGCCTCATTGGCTGCATTCGATGCAGCAGCGGCAAATTACCAAAGCGTCATACTCGAATCCTTACGCAATGTAGCCGACACACTGCGCGCAGTGGAGAACGATGCCCAGACTTTGGCATCACTGGCAACCGGCGATGCTGCGGCGCAGGGCTCTCTGCAATCCATGGAGCGGCAATACAAACTGGGTGCAGCGAGCTATGTACAACTGTTGGTCGCGCGACAGCAGGCGCAACAACTACGGATCAATCTGGTTGCGGCCCAAGCACAACGCCTGGTCGATAGCGCTGCTTTGTATCAGGCCATGGGAGG
>JAWXCG010000230.1:0-18532 GCA_034440555.1 Pseudomonadota bacterium | reverse complement strand
TCTGCTCTTTGTCGCCAAACACAGAGGGAGGTCCTGCCATGCACGCAGTCAAATTGTTGCAGAAGTGTTTGCGCTCCGCGCTGGACCCGATGCATGCGCGTCGGCGCGATGCATTACTCGGGTCGGTGGCTGCATTGATCGAGGGGCGACGACTGGTACTGATGGACCTGGCGCGATCCTGGTCGGGTTGCGAACGAGTTGCCACGCCACTGAAGCGCGTCGATTGTTTGTTGAGCAATGTGCATCTCGCTGATGAGCGCGAGTTAATTTAAACGGCGATGGGTCGGTGGTGCCGGTGTCAGCCGCAGTCGGCGATCATTGTGGATGGGTCGCCAGTGAATCGGCGCGGTAACTACTATCTGCTGTGCGCGGCTTTAGCGGTGGGTGGACGGGCGCTGACGCTGTGGGAGCGCGTGACGCCGGCCAAAGAGTGCAATGCGCCGCAGCATGAGCAAGCGCCGTTGCGTGCACTGGAGCTGATGATGCCCGTTGGCGCGACGCCGGTACTGGTGACTGATGCAGGATTCAAATTACCCTGGTTCAAGGCGGTGTCCGCAACGGGCTGGCACTGCGTCGGCCGATTGCGCGGAAGCGCGCTGGTTAAGCCTGTTGGGGCTGTCGATGCAGCGGATCAGTGGGTGCAGTGCAAGCACTTGCATGCGCTGTCGCGTCGGAAAGCCAAAGCGCTTGGCAATTTCGAGATTGTGCGCAGGGACTGCGCACCGAACCATCGTCTCCCGGCATCGGGTCGGATGGCAGCTTCTGCAAAACGATCGCTGGAGGCCTAAATCGAGCGCAGTGAAGTCGCTCATCAGGAGCGTCGCAAATGCCGTGCTCACAAGGTAATTTTATGGGGAATCATCAGACTCTGCCGCCTGTTTTCGCCTGTTTTCCCGGGAATCGATTCTTTGGGCACGGGAATGGCCATCGCAAAACGCTTTAGCACGCCACGCTAGATTTTCTTCAGGAAATCAGGATGTCGGCTGAAGACCTGCGTTCGCCAATCCGCTTGGGTCCGATCGAGGCCATCGACAGCTAGGTTGGGTAGATAGCCACAGGCGCGATTGCGGCCGTGTTGTTTTGCGAGATACAGGGCGCGATCGGCGACACCGACGACAAAGTCGAGACTGAACAGGTCCGCGCGTTCGCGATAGAACGGGTATACCGACCAACCCACGGAGGCTTTCGGTTCGATCAACACGCCGCTGTCCAGTTCGACATTGATGTGCGCTATTTCGTCCACAATGTCTTCCGCCAATTTCTTGCCTTCGTCGCGATGTCGGCGCACTCCGAAGTAAACGAATTCCTCTCCGCCGAAACGGAATATCAAGTCCTCCTTGCGCTTGAAACTCAAGAGCCGGTTTGCGACTGCCTTGAGCACGACATCACCCGCTGCATGCCCGTGTTGATCATTGACGCGTTTGAAATGATCGAGGTCAATCACGCAGACAAAAAGATCCACCGCATCTTCGGCCTTCGCCCCAGGGGCTTTGGCATCCAGCCCAATGACCTCATCGCGCATCCATTCGCCGAAGCGGTGACGATTCCAAAGACCGGTCAGTGGATCGGTGGTCGCCGCGATCAGCAGCGCCTCGGTCTTGATCGCGACCAGCCGCTCAAGCTCGGCACTGCGCGCGCGAAGCGCACGAACGCGCCACTGCACGCCAATCCATGCCAGCGCCAGACCCAGGATCCAGAATGCAACCAGTGCCCAGCTGCGTCGATACCAGGGCGCGGAGACCGTAATCGGCACCGAGGCAACACCGCCGCTGACTCCGGCCGCGTCCAGCGCTTCCACTTCGAACACCAAAGCTCCGGCCGGCAGATTGGTGAAATCGCGCCGCGTTTCGTTACTCCAGTTGCTCCAGGCTTCATCGCCGGGTTGGTGACGAATGCGCGAGCGGTAGCGATTCATCTCGGGGGCATGGTAGCTGGGCAAGGCATACCCGAATCGGAGGTTTGAGCCCTCCTTCACCGCGACCGCCGGCACCCTACCCGCGCCAGCAAACAACGCACCTTTGTCGGTCGACACTTCTCGAATCAGCACCAATGGCGGCTTCGCGCGCGGCAGCTCGACTTTCGGATCCACCCTGACGATTCCGGAGTCCGCAGCCAGCCAGATAATTCCGTCAGGATCCGCATGAATCGAGCGGGTGATGCCAATACCGGCGATTTCATCAAAGACGCTGGCCTGCAAACGGAACACGCCGGCAATGTCCCGCTTCAGGAGTTTTACTCTCCCGGCTGAACCGCTGACGAGCATTTGCTTATTGTCGATGATTTTCGCGGCGGTGATCCCCCCGGTCTCGGCGAAGGGAACGGCAGCGCTGGGCTCAAACCGTCCTTCCCGAAACTCGAGGAAGCCAGCGCCCTTAACCAGGAACAAGACCCGGTCATCGAGCGTCTCTGCCGTGATCGTTCCCTGCGGCAATCCGGCCTCCTGACCAAACTCCGAAACCGTAGCGTCTTTCAGGTCCAGCTCGCTTCCCAGATGCAGGTGCGCGACCCGGCCCACGAATGATCCGAGCCAAAGCGTGTGCGGATCGGTTTGTTTGATGGAGACCACATCGAAAGAAAGCTTCTGCCTGGATTCTTCCGTCCAACGTTCCGCATTCAAATTCAGTCGAACGATGCCCTTGCGAAGGCCGGCCCATACCCCGCCTGCCTCGCCTGCGACCGCGGCAACCATGAACACAACTTCTTCCGGCAATGCCGGCTTGTTCTCGCGCAGCGGCCAAAGTCCGCGCACCGTTGCGGTGTAGTCAACGCCATGTACCTGACCCATTTCCATGATGACTTCGGTCTTGGTGGGCATCTCCTGCAGCGTCCAACGCGCAGAGTGCTGAGTGGGAACCAGCACAAACGCGCTTCGCCCTCTCCAGGTCGATAGCCCAGAACTTGTTCTTGTCAGGGAAAGCGACTCGCCATAAACCGATTCGGGCATGGGGAAAATCGACAAGCGCGAGGGGTACTCGATGCGCGAAATCGCCGTTCGCCAGGCGACCCAAAGTCCGCCTTCGCGGTCAAACATGAGCGCTTGTGCCCCCGGCGCAACGCCCAGATCGGATGCTTCAATGCGATCCTGGAGCGCGCCATTCGCACCCAGAATCGCCACTCCGCCATTTTCCTCCGGCAGCACCAGTCGCCCAGGAATGGGCTGCAGGCCAACGCCGATGGGGAAGTTGACGCGCTCAAGAGAAGGTTCGGACCGGCTATTCGGCGTGGTTCCGCGGCCCCACTCCCAGATCCCCACGGGTTCCTTGGTGATGACCGTGAAGCGCCCGTCCACCGACTCCACCAGTGTGAAGATGCCGATGTCGGCAAATGCTTCGCCGCCTGGGACCAGCTTGGGACCATCAAGCAACACTTGGCTCAGCCCGACGCCGTCTTCCTGCACATAAATGGCATCGTGGCCCTGAAACATCCGTCCAAATCCTGTCTGGGAGCGAAATCCTCTGAACCTTTCTGCTGAGGAACACACCAACAGGGAAGTCGAACGCGCGCACCATTGCCGGGCGTCTTCGGCAAACTCCCAGAATTCTGCGCTGCCACGCAATCCACCCGGAATTTCGCGCCCCGGATCTTGAGCCCGCTCAGGCGCGAGCGCGTCAGGGAAGACCCGCAGATACTCGGCGCCGCCGACCACCAATCCACCGGAACGTGGCGCGCCCAGCATCGTGATCGCGCCGTGGCTATCTAATTGCAGTCGCCGCCACTGACGCCCATCAAACTCCAGTATTCCCGATCCATCGCCCGCGTAGATCAATCCCTCTTTCGACTGTGCCAACGCATAGAACGGCGGATGCGGATAGCCCTCGCCGACTTGAAGCTCGCGTACGCCCCAGGTTCTCGCTGGCAGAGCGCCCATTTCTGCTGCGCCCGCGACCGCGAAGACCATCACACCAAGAAAACCAAGGAGCAGTCGAAGCATCGTCATGCAGGTCGGGCCGGGACAGTCTTCGCACCATAGATACTCGGGCATTGACCTGCAACCGGCGTACGCGTAGCCTTGCCTGCGATGCGGCCTGGTCCGCAGTCGGTCACACTATTCTCAGGGGATAGAACAATGCGCACGATAGGAAACGAGGACAAACTGCTTCCAGTCCCGGCATCGCTGCTTGGGCAATTGCAGAACTTAAGCAGCACAGTCGAGAGCGTAAATCAGATTGGGCCAACGACGCCCCCCCCGGCTCCACGACCGACTCCGGGTCCCACTCCGATCCCACAGCTGAGCAATCTCGCTGACGATTGATCGATGCGATTTGCTGACATCGACCTGGCGCTGAATCCCCGCGCCAGAGTCGCTGTACACGACGGTTTGGAAGCGTCGGAGTTTTTGGTGGAGGCGCCGATAAAAGGGGCAGCATTCTCATCCGTCGTCGTACAGGCCAACAACTTTCCAAGCGCTCATGCGTTCCTGCAATCGACCCTGATCGAGGGCCGTCAAGATGTGCAGCTGTCCACACAAGGGGCGGCTGAACTTCTGCGTATAGGCCTGTTTGCTCCCTGTGACGCCATCCCGCAAACGGTACGCTACGACATTGCGAACGTCGGCGCAGTGGGTTCGGCTGCGGCACGCCTGCGAAGCGAAGTGGAGGCACTGTCTGCCGAGCCGGTCCACAGCCAGGGTCTTCGCCTGCCCGAGGAATGGCAGGAGCCCACACTGCGTTTTGTGTCGCACCACCGCGGCAGCATCTGGGCGCCCGTCAGGACGGAATCGAACGCCGCCGCGATCGAAAACAATTCCGAGGACGATGAGCTGGCTGAAACCTGGACACCGGGTATGGAGCTGGACGCTGCCGATACGCGCGCGCAATTCGAGCGCGAAGGGTTTGCGATCCTGGAACATTTGCTGCCAGCGGCACATGTGTTGGCATTGGGTCGATATTTTCGCGCGCTCGCAGACGAGGGCTTTCTCGCGCGGGATGATGAGGGCGGAACGCGTCGGTTCATCGCCCACAATCACCCGATCGCCAATTTCTGGCACGACCAGTTGAACGAAAGAGTCGCGCAATTGGTCGGGCAGCGCACGAAGCCGTCTTACTCCTTTGTATCGGTGTACTCAGAAGGTGGCGATTTGTTTTGGCACACCGACCGACCGCCCTGCGAGTATACGTTGACGCTGCTGATGGACTACGCGCCCCTGACTGAGGATGGGCGCTCGTCCTGGCCTTTGAAGGTCCGCGGCCGCGATGGTGCGCTCAACGCCATTCAACAACGCGTTGGCGAGGCGCTGATCTTCAAGGGACGCGAGTTGAAACACAGCCGCGACGTATTGCCCGCCGGTCATCGCTCAAGTTCATTGTTGTTTCATTTCGTCAATGAGGACTACGACGGAGTCATGGGATGATGGCTGCAGTGCCCAAGGCTGCACCGCCGCGCCGGCTCGCAGTGTTCACCGTGCTGTATTGCGCAAACGTTTCACGTCTGACCCGAAGCGCAGACGCCGGTCGCGCTCGGCGGATGACTGTTCGTTCCTTGGTCCAATATTCATAGATGCTCATGGCCGCAGCAGTGGAACAATTAGTTTCGGAGCCGGAACCTCCACCTCTGGTTCACCGCGTCGAAGCCTTCTTCAAACCCCTGGGCGATGCGATTGCGGCCGACGTGGGCGAAGATCGTGCGGACGTGTACGCGCAACTTGAGCGGGTCGCAGCAAAACACCTTCAAGCCTTCAATCCTTCCGCGCATATTTCGCATGCGGACTTGATCGATTACGTATTGAGTGCTGAAAAACTCTGCCCACAAGCCGACTTGGACGGGAAATTTTCCGAGCCGCCAGTTTCCCTCTATCGCGGCGAGCACTTCGACATTTCCGCGCTGACCTGGATCGATGGCACCACCAGCATTCATCAGCATGGATTCTGCGGGGCGTTTCACGTGCTTGCGGGCTCCAGCATCCACAGCCGCTATCGTTTTCAGCCATGGCAAGCCCCTGTGTTCAAGCAACGCGCCATCGCCGGACAACTGCAATTGCAGGACATTGAAGTGCTGCAAGCCGGCGATACCCGTATCATTGCGCGCGGTGATGAACTGATTCATGCCTTGTTTCATATGATTCGGCCTTCGGTGACGATCGTCATTCGCACCATCACCGATGATCCCAACACGGAAATACAGTACGACTACCGCTGGCCCGGGCTGGCGCAAAATCCCTTTCAACGAAACCCGCCAACGCTTCGCAAGCTGCAATATTTGCGCATGTTGCGTGTGCTGGATGAAAACAGCTTTGATGCACATCAGACGCGGGTATTGGGAAACGCCGATCTGTATCTGGCGTACACACTCATTTACGAACAGACGATGGTCAGCGCCGACCTCGCCCAGACGCGGCGATTGTCAAACCTGTGCACCTCGCTACCGCAGGAGCAGCACGACCTCGTGTTTCAAGCCGCGCACAATGACTTGCTCAGCCGCACCCTCATCGACCTTCGGCGCAAGCTGCACCATCCGGAGCACCGATTCCTGCTCGCCATGCTGCTCAACGTATTCGATCGCCGCGAGCTGCTGAGACTGGTGCAGAGAGAATTTCACACCAGCGATCCGGCCGCGAAAATTGTCGGATGGGTGGCGGAAATGACCGGCAATACCGATCGCTTCTCCAACCTGATCGGCCTCGACTTCAACACCACCGCGCTCGACATGCTGGCGGCGATGTTCAGTGGCCTCAGCTTGACCCAAACCTTGGCTCAATTGACCCTGCGCTTTGGCGACACCGCAGTCATCGAACAGCGCGACGCGCTTACGGCCCTTTTCCACGCACTCAAGAGCTGCGCGCTGTTTCATCAGGTATTTGTCGATTTGCCTGAGTAGCCAACAAATAAGGGTCGAACAAATAAGGGTCAGGCTAGTATTTCCAGGTTTCGATCAGCAACCCATCGTTCACTGACCCGTGTTTCCTCGCGAAAGCAGGAGACAGGAAACCGTTTCCGTTGCACTCGGCTCGGCATCCTTTGGACTTCCGAACCGGTCAGGAAGGGTTGCGCCGGTAAACGGATTTCGGCGCGGTGGCGTGTCGGCTCTGGTTGATGCTGCGAACACCTCGGATGTCGGGTACGTCTTCGCGGGACGTACAGGGGTGTAGGAAGTGCGGCAAGGCGCCGGGAGCCTGTGGCCGACCTACGTTTTGCTTCGCCTCGCTGGCTCAGTCGATGCGGGCTTCGAGCAGCAATCCTGCCGCGGCGGCATCGTCGGCGTCGGTGACCAGTAGCAATTCGATGATGTCGTCGACCCTGCGCGCCGAGATGCCTTCGATTTTTGCGGGCGCGTCGATGCGCCGGAGCGAAGCCAACGCGCCGTTCGCATCCAGCATGCCGATCGCCGCGCCGCAAAAGGCGCCATCCAGATAGGGATCGTCGGTGTCTTCGGCGACGGCGCAGAACGCGATGCGACCGTCGGGCAAAGCGCAGGCGTCGCTGAAGGCGAGCGGGATGCCGTCGATTGATCCGAGATCAAGCAAGTCAACGCGCGTAAGCGCCATTGCGCCGACGGCGCCGTTGGCAAGCCCGATAGCGAACGCGGCGTAGTCGAAGCGCAGACAAGCGCTCGCCGCTGCCGCCTTGTTGCCGCGCTGGAACAGGACGAGCTCGGTGCCAACGATGGTCGCGCCTTCGATGTTGGATGCCGGGATTGACTCGCGCAGCAGCGCGAAGAATCCACTCAAGTCGATGATGCGTGCCGCGCCGTCCGGCGCGCCCTGCACGTCGAGCGTCAGCAATGCGCCACGATTGCGGTTCGGCCGCGATGCCGAGGGCAGCGCGAGCAGTGCCCCATGCGGCCAGTGCGGGTCGGGCGGAAGCAATACCAGCGATTCCAGATCGGGCTTGGCTTTCTTGCGCGCCCCCGGCCCGTTTGGCAAGTCGCCCGCAAACATTCGCAGCAGCGTGCCCGGCTCGTCCGCGCCGAACCGAAACACGCCGAGCTGAAGCTCGTCGTCGGCAACCACGTAGAGCCATCCGCCGACGTGAACCAACCCGCTCGCTGCCGCGAGATGCGCCGGCCGTTTCGGCGCCGACGGCGCTATCAGAGAAAGCTGCCTGAGCACGTGGCAAGGGATAATGGTTGATCGTGGCATTGCCCTGCTCGTTGCGTAACGCGGGTCGTATCCGGCGATCATACTGTCGCCAGCCCGACGCATCGCCTGGATGGCGATCGGCGGCATCACGCCAACGCCGAGACTCGCGCTCGCTGCCTGACGCCCAACCTGCATCCCTGCCAACGGCATCGATGGCCGAGGATCGGGACGAATCAGATTGACCGACAAAATCCGATGTCGTAATGGGTCTCCTTTAAGCGCCTTGGGTTTGCTGCTACTTGCCAAAAGCGAAAAGCGCCATGCCCTGTTCGTCCCATTTCGAGGTCACCCCAATGAAGAAATTTTTGTTCCTGCTGCTTGCACCGTTCGCCAATCATGCGATGGCGCAGGTGCCGACGATTCCGTACGCGAACCTCAGCGTGCCGGCGGTCGCCGCCCAATTCCCCGTCCATGCGCGTTTTGCCTATACCTGTTATAGCGAATGGCGCCCGGGTTCCGAGCAAATCGCTATTGCCGGCAATGTCGTGACGCTGACGCTGCCGATCGACATCGAGCCCGATACGATCTGCTTTGATCCACCGGCGCCGTTGCCGGCCGACGTGACGATCGGCTCATTTGCCGCCGGCGAGTACACCTTGGTGCTGCAACCGGTTGCCCCGGTACCGCCGCAGGCAGGCGTGAACTACAGCCCGATCACGGTGCCCTTTACGGTGGGCGAACCTCTGTTTTCGGATCTTCGTATCTACCCCAACCCGGCGCTCGCCGGCCAACTGATCAAGGCGCGGTTCACGCCACGGGACTTTTATTTGACGTGTTTAAGCGAACCCTTGTCGGATGTTCAGCGCAACGGCAACGTGGTCGTTCTGTCCATACCCGAGTCGGCATTTGATGGGTGCGTGATCGGCCTGCCACCACCCGGCCCGCATGATTTTGACGTGCCCATCGGGAGATTTCCGGAAGGAAACTACACGCTGCAAGTGCAATTCGTTCCGGACCTCTCTGGCGGTGCACCCGTTCCATTGTTATCGGGCAGCTTCGTGGTCGGCGCAGCGCTTGCGATTCCGCTGATGTCGAATACGCTGCTGGCGCTGCTGACGCTGGGAATGGTTCTGATCGCCGGGTGGCAATGGCGCTGGTCTCGATAGATGCCGGCAACGGGGTCGGCACGCAGGCCGCAGCGCATAGCCCCCCGATCAACGCAAAAGAAATGGGGGGAAACAGGGGTCCGGGAAAAAAGGGGTCGAGAAATATTCTCCGCAACCCCAACCTTAATGGGACTCTGACCCTGTTTTCCCTGTTTTCACTCGCCCCAATGACTTCTCCATTCCGCGCCTGAGAGGGTCGCGGAATTTCGAAAGGATGCCCCGCAACAGTTACGCCAAGCGACGCGGAATCACCAAGGCGCCAATGAGCAGCAAGAGTGTCATCAAGATCAGCGCCGTCCGTTGCGATAACGCCGGAACTTCGGTGATGCCGATCCCCGCAATGACGATCAATGTTGCCTGTGCTGGCGCTGGGTTGTTGCCGTTGCTGGTCATCAATGCGGCGACGGGCAACGTGTTGACGTAGTTACCCACGAGCGCTGCAGTGACACTGACGGTGATCGTACAACTGCCATTCGCTGGAATGGTGCGCCCAGCCGGCAAGGTCACCGTCGAGCTGCCGGCAACTGCCACCGGTGCACCCGCGCCACCGCAACTGGTCGCGACATTGGGCAATGGTGCAATCAACACGCCCGCAGGCAACGTATCGACCAGTGCCGCAGTCAGCGTCGCGATGGCGGGATTGGGATTATTCAATATCACGGTAAGAGTCGAAATTCCGCCGGCATTGATCGTGGTCGGATTGAAGCTCTTGGCAAGCGATGGCAATGCGCCCTGGACAACGACCGTCAATGTCGCCACCGCAGGCGCGGCATTGCTGCCATTGCTGGTATCCAGAGCGCCGATCGGAATGGTGTTGACATAGGAACCAGCAAGCGCAGCGGTAACATCTACCGTTATTGTGCAAGAGCCGCCGAATGGAATTATCCGCCCTGCCGGAAGCGTAATTGACAGTCCACCGGCGTTGGCGATCGGCGCGCCGCTGCCGCCGCAAGTAGTGCTGACATTTGGCGCCGGCGCGATCACCACGCCAATCGGCAAGTTGTCGACCAGCGCGCTTAGCAAGGTTGCGTCGACCACATCAGGATTGCTGAGTGTAATGGTGAGCATCGAAACGCCGCCCGGGTTGATGCTGATCGGATTGAATGCCTTTGTGATCAGCGGCGCAACTCCAAGCCGGCACACGGTGACGTCGTTGGTATCCATGGTCACAGCAGCATTGCGTGCCAGAACGCGGCCATCAGTGCTGGCACCGGTCGTCAAGGTAATGCTGTCCAGCGCCAGGATCGATCCAACAAAGCTGGTGCCGGTGCCAAGTGTCGCTGAAGAACCGGTCTGCCAGAACACATTGCAGCTCTGGCCGCCATTAATGACAACGACAGCCGCGCTGCTGGCAGTGGTCAGTGTGCTACCCGCCTGGAAAACGAAAACCGCATCAGGATCACCCAGAGCGTCGAGTGTCAGTGTGCCGGTCAATCCTAATGACGATGCCGAGCAATAGACGCCTGGCACCAGTGTTGATCCGCCGAGATCGGCCGAGATCGTGGTGCCACAGGCGCGCCCAGCGGCATTGTTGTAGGCGGTGGTCAGATCGTTCTGTGCCTGCAGTGCAGCAGCATCGGCAAAGTGGGTGATGCCAATCACCTGTCCAGGTGGAAATCCGGACACCGAACTTGCGTTGCTTGGGGATATGCCAAGATCACCCGTGATGACGGTTCCACCCGTATTGGTGATGGCCGATCCGGCGAGCACGCCGTAGCTGCCTGCGGTACCCATTGGCACCGTCTGTGACGAGCCGGACGGTGAATAGCTTGCTGCAGCGACCATCGCCAAGCCGGCCATTAGAAATTGATGGCAGCGCCGCGATATCGGGTTGAGCACGGTGACCTGCTCGGCGGTTTGGCGCGATTGCAGTTTGGAAATACTATTTGCGTTCATGCGTTCATGTCCCGCCTTGATTTTGGTTGAGTTTTTTGGCATTCCACCTGATTTAGCGAGATGGCGTGTACTGACCCGATTGTGCGCTTCGCGTGATGGCCGGTCAATGCGAAGCCCCCCCAGTAAAATTGGCGCGTACCAGCCTGATTTTCTTCTTTGCGTCATGGTGCCTCTGTGTGTACCGGTCCAGTCGGTCGCTGAGGCGGCACAGGCATTGGCGCACGCGGCTGCCAGCCGTTTGCTCGGCGATCCACGGCCAGCGTTACACGAGGGCGTCGCGTGCCATTCGGGTCAGAGTACCTTTTAGCTTGGGGCGGCGGGGAATGGTTCTCGGACCCTGAGGTTTCCTGTTTTGGACTGGCAGGTTCTGGCGATCGTCGGTGCAAATTGGCGGGTGTCCGGTTTTTATGGTGTCCGGTTTCTATTCTCGGTTTTTATTTTCGCCGCTGCATGATCTGTGCGTGCAGTCGCTTGCGTACGTGGTGGTATCCGCGGACTTACCCGCGCCTTTCCGAGCAGACCGACATGCCCTTACTTCCCTTCGTTCGCCACGTCGCGCGTTGCACGGCATTTGCCGCCGCCTTGCTTGGCTCCGGTATCACCGCTCAGGCACAAACGATTGGTCAGGTGGTCTTCGTGGACGGGTTTGAAATCGATGCAACCGTCCTCCAGGATCGCACCGAGTTGGAGACCGCAAGTTTGGAGGCACTGCAAAGTTTGCTGGGTTCTGCGCCCGGCGCCAATGTGCCGGTCGTGGTGACCTACATTGGCAAGGGCCACCGGGTTTCGGACAACGTCTTCGAGGCGGCGCCAAACAACGCACCACCCGCATCCACGGGTGACGCCATCGATGGGTTCTCCGCGTTCAATCCACGCACGGGAAATGAATTTCGAATCCAGCTTGCCACTGCGGATTTGAACTTGGTTGGCACCGAAACCAGTCGACAGCAGCGCGATCTCGGTGCCGGCCCGATGGGCGGACCCATTCCAGGCGACAATCCGGATGTACTGCCCGGGCGCGGAAAGTCATGGAGCAATCTAAGCGACGATCGCACATGGCTGTCGTCACTGACGCAGGGCACATCCACGTGGCCATGGCGCGCCATCAACGAACACAACAACCGCTGCAGCAGTACACTGATCGGCCCGCGGCACATCGTGACTGCCGCGCACTGCCTGTACAACCGCGCTTCCAATTCCTGGAGCAGCAATTTCGCGGTCACTCCCGGGCGCGCGGCCAACAACTTCAACTATGGTCGTTCGCAAATCCCCTCGCCCGGATTCACCTGGTTCTTCACGCCTTGGCAGTGGCGCCAGGCCAACCCCAGTGGTGGGTCGGTGCAATACGACGTCGGTATCATGGTCCTACCGGACCGACTGGGCGATCTCACTGGCTGGATGGGTTACGCCACGCTGGACAACACGACGCTTCAGAATTCCGTTGTCTACAACCGCGGTTTTCCCTGGTGCAATGCGGTGGATTCCAACAACGTAGCGCGCATTGACGATGTCGGTGACGACCCGAATTCGGGCTTGGTCTGCAACGATCGACACCTCTACGGCGACCCCAGTCCCTGTTCCATCGGAAGTTTTCAAGCCACCGACGGGCAAGGCTGGCAGCGTCGCTTCAATCACTCCTGCGATGCCAGCGCCGGGCAGAGCGGTTCGCCGCTGTACTTGTATTTCAACGGCGGCGGTCCTCGTGTCATCGGCGTGCACACGCTCTCGCTATGCGGCAAAACCGCTGGCGATGTTCCCTGCCAGCCAACCGATGCAAGGCCATTGCAAGCCACTCGCTTCACGCCCGAATACAGCAACTGGATTTCCTATTTCCGTAATTGGAAACCCTGAGCACTCACGCTTGCCCGTGGCCTGAGAATGCGGCGATGGACAGGGCGCCCTCGTCCGCATTCGATGCCGGGCGCCCGACTATGACGATAGACGCCCGAACTGCTCGCGCCGTCTGAGTTCCAGTCTCCGGCAAAACAGGTGTCGGAGACGAAGGGCGCTGACTTAAGGCGCGTGCAGTCTGGCGACGCGGCTAACAGATTGATTTTAAGCGCTAAACATCAGCGTGAGGGTCGTTTCCTCTGCCCCGCGTAACATTTGTTGACCGAGTCCATACTCCGCAGTATTGTCGGCCGCGGCACTGGGGAGTGCCGAGAAGATCTGGGCCCAGCGCGCACGCTGGGATTATCTGTGGACTAGAAAACGTTGGAGTTATCACTCGGGCAGAAGCCGTCCGGTTTCTGTGTGTTTTTCCTATTCAAAGTGGAGGGACAATGAATACTGGAATTCGTGACTCACGCTACACCGTGCTGGCTGCTGCCTTGCTACTCGCACTCGGCGGTCCGGCAATCGCAAATACGCTGAATCAGAATGTCTCCTGGACCGTCGACCGGGCCGGCACCACGACAAAGTATCGTGTCGTGGCTTACGGCGACTCGATCTATGCCGGCTACAACGGCTCAGTGAGCAAGGCCGCAAAATACGCGGCGCCCACCGTGGATGCGGAGTACCTTTCTGCGAAATGGAATACCGACATCGAAAGCGTGCGTCGGGCCAAGTCGGGCGCGGTGGCCGCGGATGTTTATCAGAACAAGATCGTGGCCGAGCGCTCGTACATGCAGGCCAGCAATACCCGTGTCGTCGCTTTCGAGATGTGCGGCAATGACGGCCTGCAGGCGCGCTCCAGCTTCAAGTCGCAGACCGGAACCTGCAACTATGGTGTCCTCGACACCGCGGTCGCCAACTGCAAGACCTATGTGGCTTCGGCGATGGATTACATCAACGCCAACGCCCATGCGGGCGTGACCCTCAAGGTCGTCGCCAACCTGTATTACCCCGGCTACAACGCAGACAATGTCCAGAGCTCGTGCCGCGATTCCGGTACCGGCGCCACGGTCAGCCTGCGCGACCGCTTTCTGCCGGCCATCGCGAAGATGAACTATTGGATGTGCGAGTACGCGCAGCAGAAAGGTTTCCAGTGCGCGGACAGCTTTGCGCAGTTCATGGGTGCGGACTACGACGCCAACAGTGACGGCCAGATCGATTCCGATGCCCTGCGCTATGTGGTTGGCGACAGCGAGTCCAGCTACATGACTCGCATCACCTCTACCCTTCGCTCAACGCTGCGTGACCCCAACACCAAGTTCGTCACCTCGACCAGCAGCTTCGACTACATCCAGTCTGACGACACCCATCCGACCTACACCGGCGCCACCGTCTCCGCTGGCCTGTGGGGTGGCAGTACTGGCACCGGGGCCGCACGCTACACCAGCTTCACCAATGGCAAGAGCCCGATCTGGAACAATTTCGGACACGAGCGCATGGGCTGGTCGCTGACGGTCTACCACCCGACGACACCCTGAACGCGGTAGCGGCATCTCACGTCGATGGCTTGAAGGACTTCCCATGGATTTCGTTGCGAGGTTAGCGTCGTATCGCTGCGAAGGCCCCGGCATTGGTTCGAGCAATCTGCGGCAAAGCGCGCCACATGTCTGATTCCGGCAAAGACCACACCTCGCCGTCCATTGTGGACGGCGATGGTGTGCGCATCATTCGCGAGCATTCGCCTCGCCTTCCTTGGGCGTTGGCGCTCAGGCTGCTGGCATTGGTGTTGGTTGCTTCCGGCTTCGGATATCTGGTGTACCCCACACAATCGAAGCCGACGCTATCAAGCAAGCCGACGAACACCGGAGGGACGGTGGCAACGGCGCCCGAGTTCGCTGATGCAAAAACCGAGACTGCTGACGAGGACCAAGCGATGACCCGGCCTCGCGTCCTGCCTCCGCATCCGGTGCGGGCGCCATCGAATCCCGCCGACTTGACCAGCGGCGATGCGAACGACATTGCCACCTACATATCGCCCTCCCAGCCGGAACCCACGATGGCCGAGTTGATCCAGGCGCTGCGCGACTCGGGAGATCAGGGTGGCATCGCGGCCTTCAACCCGCCGGGGACTAGCCCGCCTCTGAGCGGTTTGGCAGTGCCTGAAGAGTTTGCATTGCCGGAAGGCTACGTGCGCCATCATCAGGTGACGGATGACGGCCAGCCGATTGAGGCGATTCTGATGTTCGCGCCGGACTATGTGTTGCGCGATGCCTCCGGTGAACCTATTCCCATCCCGGAGGACCGCGTCGTGCCGCCGCAGCTGGCACCGCCAGGGCTTGAGATCCGACCGATCACGATTCCGCCACCGCCTCCGCCAGAATGATGCCATCCGATGCGGGCGCCAGTGCGGGGGCGACGACCCGCTGGTACACGCTTGTCGGTATCGCCGCGAGCGGCGTTTTGCTCGCGCTCTACGCGCGCGGCGGCCACGCTTGGCTGCTCGGGTTTTGCGCGTTGGTACCGTGGCTGCTTGCGCTGAATTCCGGACAGACGCTCGTTGGCGCCGTGGTCAGCGGCTGGCTGATGAGCGTGGCCTACGTGGTGGCGGTATTCGCCTGGTTCGGCAGCGCGATTGGTGCGTACACCGGCGTGGGTACACTGACCGCGACGGTTGCGCTTTGTGTGCTCGCGCCGCTGCTGCAGCTGCAGGTTCTGGTGTACGCCGTATCGCGCCACCTGGTGGGACGACGCTCGGGTCCGGTGGTTCGCGCGCTTGCCGGCGCCTCAGCCTGGGTGGCCTGCGAATGGATCTGGGTCAAGCTGCTGGGCGACACCCTCGGCCATGGCCTCTACCCTTCTGCGTATCTGCGGCAATTGGCCGACCTCGGTGGCGCCGCTGGCCTGAGTTTCCTGCTGATTTTGATCAACGAAGCGCTGGCGCTGGCGTTGTCGCTGGCGCTGGCATTGACGCGCTGGCGCACAAGCCCGCGCGCGCTGCTGCGGCCACTGGCGCTGACGTCCACGCTGGTCGTTCTGATGTTCGGGTATGGCATATGGCGGCTGTCCTCGTTGCATTCCACGTTGTCAGTTCCTGCGCCCTCGCTGCGCATTGGCATGGTGCAATCGGCCATCATCGACTACGACAAGTTGCGCCGCGAAGTGGGCGCATACTCGGTCGTCCGCAACGTGCTGGACGTACACTTTGCGCTGTCGCGCGCGGCGATCGAGCAACACGGTGTAGACGCGTTGCTGTGGTCTGAAACCGTTTACCCAACCACCTTCGGGCATCCGCGCAGCACCGACGGCGCGGCGCTGGATCAGGAAATCCTCGAGTTCGTTACAGCGTCCGGCGTGCCACTGGTGTTCGGCACCTACGATCTCGACGATGGCGGCGAATACAACGCCGCGGCCTTTGTAGAACCGAGCGCGGGCCTGCTCGGCTATTACCGCAAGACCCACCCGTTCCCGTTGACCGAGCATGTGCCCGGGTGGCTGGAAGGTCCATGGCTTCGACGCTGGCTACCGTGGACCGGAAGCTGGCAACCGGGAAACGGCGCGCGCGTATTCCCGCTGCGCACGGCAGATGGCCGCGAGTTGAGCGTGCTGCCGCTGATCTGCCTGGACGCAACGCGCCCGGGTCTGAGCATCGACGGCACGCGCCTTGGTGCGCAGGCCATCCTCGGCCTGTCCAATGATTCCTGGTTCAGCGCCGATCCGCTCGGCGCCCGGTTGCATCTTGCGGTTGCCGCCTTCCGCAGCATCGAGACGCGATTGCCTCAGTTGCGCGTCACCAACAATGGCCTGAGCGCGATCATCGATCCCACCGGAGCGGTGATCGCAGGCACCGCGATGGGCGACCGTGCGGTGCTGGCCGGCGATATTCCACTGCGCGGCCCGCCGTCGACGCTGATGGTGCGCTGGGGCGACTGGGTGGGTGGCGCCGGTCTCGCTTTTCTGCTTGTGCTGTCGACACTTCGGGCAACGCGCGGCTGGCGCGAGCACTACACCCAGCGAGCGGCCAAGTCAGCCGCCTCAGTTACCCAACCGGATCGCGCTTATGCGGCGAACGTGGTCGTGATGTCGCGCCGCTGGCGAGCTGCGGCAGCACTGCTGCGTCTCAGCGCCGGTGCCGGCCTGCTGTGGCTGGCCCTGGGCATGCTGCTGGGCGATGGTTTGCAAGTGCACTCGCTGGCGCAAATCAAGGTGTACGCCTTGGCGGTGCTGGTACCGGTAATCGCCGCATCAGCGATTCAGCACGCGTTTGCCGCAAAGGCTTATATCGAAGCAGGCATGCTGGTCCTGCGACAGCGCCACCAGCGCATCGAAATTCCCCTGGCCAACATTGCGTTCCTGCACCCATGGCGCGTTGCCTTGCCACGGACCGGAGTCGATCTTGGCTTCGTTTCGGGGCGGCGCTTGAAGCAGGGAATCCTCCTGGCCGACCCGCAGGCGCTGATGCGCGCGCTCTGCGCGGCGGACGCGCCGGTGCGTCTGGCCGATCGCCTGTCCGCGCGCATCACCCACTACGCCGCGGTGCGGGCAGCTGCCGCCAAGCCGTGGCTCGATCATCCCTTGCTGAAGTTCGTGCTGTTCCCCCTGATGCCCGCACTCGCCGCCTTTCGGCTGCATCAACACATCGCCTTCGGCGGCACCTTTGGCGAGTACTACACATACGGCCTTGGCGCTTACTTGATCGGACTCTTGATCTGGTGGGCCGCCTGGTCGATCGGCCTGATACTCCTCGCAGCCCTGCTGCGCATCGTCATCGAAAGCGGCACTCTGCTGGCAATGCGGTGGCGCCCGACCGATGCTCAGGAAATCAGAGGCAACCTGGAAGGAGTGGGCCGACTTGCTTTTTACTTCGGTGTGCCTGCCTGGTTGATCCTGCGTATCGTCGCGGCCTGAAGGGCGGGGTCTTCAGTGGCTGAGGTTTCCCCACTTTTCCCCGGCGTACGACAAGGGCTCAAGTCCAAGCCTCTGGGAAAAACGGAGCGTGCATGGCGAAGTGGTCTCCTCTTTGTCGCCAAACTGGAGAGGCATCCTGCCATGCACGCGATCGAATTGTTGCAACTCGCCGGCCGCATCCTCCATGAGCAGCGCATGACAGGCGACACACCTTCAGTATCACGCATGCACAGTTGTCAACCACGACCAGCAAATCTGCTAGTGGTCACAAACATCGTCCGCATTCGGGTGCGATGATGGCTGCGCGCATTTTTTCGCCGGCCTAGCGATCCAGGAGCGCCCCGCTCCGCAAGCTCCCTCGCAAGCATCCGCAGATAGATCGCCGACGCCTTTAAATTTCGCGAAACCACGCGTCAACTCACCGTGAGCAACAGAATGACGAAATACCGCACGACCCTTTTTTCGGCGCTGATTTCGTCTGTCGCCAGCGCCTCCGCCATCACCGCCGTGCCTGAATGGCGCGTGGCGATGTCGGCATCTTCTTCCACGGTTTCACTGCCGCAACTACCGCCTGGTGCGTATTCGATATCGCCTCTTCCGGGGGAGCTTTCCGATAGCCCTTCGGCAACGCTGGGTTTCAACCTGACCCGCCCTGACGGCCGCACAGGGCTCTGGCAGGAGCTCGGCGGCGCATTGCTTCCGTTGGCCGAACTGAACC
>JAWXCG010000229.1:0-7320 GCA_034440555.1 Pseudomonadota bacterium | reverse complement strand
GCGGTGCTGGTGGAAAATTCGGCAGCGCTGGAGTCAACGCGCTTGTAAACCGGACGCACATGCAGTGCGCGACGCAGATGCCGGATGGCATCTTCGTTGGTTCCCGTTAACGTTGCCAGCCGGGAGTCCGAGAATCCGCGGCGCTTGAGGAAACGCAGACGGCTCGCATCCAGCGCAGCCAGGCCGCGCTTGGCGACTTCGCGTTCGATCTCGATCAATTCTTCGATTTGCTCCAGGAACCAGTGATCGATCCGGCATTGCGCGTAAATCTGCTCACGTGTCAGCCCAGCGCGAAACGCGTCGGCGACGTAAAAAACCCGATCCGGGCCGGGTTCGCGCATCTGACGTTTCAGTTCGACCAGACCATCTTCGGTCGACCAATCGATGGTGGTGGGATTGAGTCCGTCCTTTCCTGTTTCCAGCCCACGCAAAGCCTTCTGCAGCGACTCGGAAAAAGTACGACCCATCGCCATGACTTCGCCCACCGATTTCATCTGCGTGGTCAGTCGCGAGTCGGCAGCTGGAAACTTCTCGAACGCAAAGCGCGGAATTTTGGTGACCACATAATCGATCGCCGGTTCGAATGACGCCGGAGTCTTGCCACCGGTGATGTCGTTGCGCAGTTCATCCAGCGTGTAGCCGACGGCAAGCTTGGCGGCAACTTTGGCGATCGGAAAACCGGTGGCCTTGGACGCCAACGCCGACGAGCGCGACACGCGCGGGTTCATTTCGATGACGACCACGCGCCCGTCTTCACTGTTGACCCCGAACTGCACGTTTGAACCGCCCGTATCAACGCCAATCTTGCGCAGAATCGCGATCGAGTCGTCGCGCAGGCGTTGATACTCTTTGTCGGTCAGCGTCTGCGCTGGCGCAACGGTGATTGAGTCGCCGGTGTGTACACCCATCGGATCGAAATTTTCGATCGAACAGACAATGATGCAGTTGTCTTTGCTGTCGCGCACCACTTCCATTTCAAATTCTTTCCAGCCGAGCACGGACTCTTCGACCAGCACTTCGTTCACTGGTGAAAGTTCGAGGCCGCGGTTGACGATTTCGATCAGTTCCTCACGGTTGTAGGCAATGCCGCCACCGCTACCACCGAGCGTGAAACTCGGACGGATGATGGTTGGAAATCCAACCCTGGTTTGCACGTCTAGCGCCTGCTCCAACGATTTTGCCACTTCGGCTTTCGGACACTCCAATCCGATCTCGATCATTGCTTGCCGGAACAGGGCACGGTCCTCGGCCATGCGGATGGCTTCGCGCGAGGCACCGATCAGCTCAACAGCGTATTTCTCCAGTACACCCTGGTCGGCCAATTCCAACGCGGTGTTGAGCGCTGTTTGCCCACCCATGGTCGGTAGCAAGGCGTCGGGACGCTCCTTGGCGATAATGCGCTCGATGGTGCGCCAGTTGATCGGCTCGATATAGACCGCGTCCGCCATGTCGGGGTCAGTCATGATCGTTGCCGGATTGGAATTGACCAGGACCACTCTGAACCCCTCCTCACGCAGCGCCTTGCAGGCTTGCGCGCCAGAGTAGTCAAACTCGCAGGCCTGACCGATGACGATCGGGCCGGCGCCGATGATCAGGATCGTGTGGATATCGGAACGTTTGGGCATAAGCACGCAGGCCCTGCCGCTAGGCAGAGCAACCGGAAGCTGAGGGACTTCAACATTCTAACGGTTCGCTGGCTGCCGACCAAGCGAATGCTGCTGAAGCTTGGACATCACGGGGCTGGCGCGGGTGCTGCGGCCCCTGGGGCGCGGGTCCACACGACTTTGACTTCGGCAACGGTGGCGCGCGGCATGTCCAGCTCAATTTCGCGCCCGCGCTCGTTGACCAATACTTTGAGTCCGGTATTGAAAAAGCGCTTGAGAATTCCTTCGCGCTTCGAACCCAGACTGGTGCTGACAATTACGCGCTCTCCCACTACAAAAGCCAGATCGTCATAGGCGACAACTTCGATGACGGGTGCCTCTGCGCTTGGCACCAGCCCTTCCTCGCCGGCTAAAGTGGCCGTGGCGTTGGCCTCGACTACAACGGCTTCAATGGTTGCGTCGGGTAAAATCGCGTTCGGATCAAATACTTCTTCCTCGGCCACAGGTTCGCTTTCGCTCACTGCCTGGGCTGCGCTCGAAGCAGGTGGCGATGGTGCGTCGGCGCTACAGGCAGCCAGCGCCAACAGTGCACTCATCGCCACGGCCCAGCGCAGCATGCGCCGAGCGCAATTTCCGAAACTCATAGTCACTCCCATCATGCCGCCCGCGAACGCTCGCCTGGCGATTCTGCCATTGCCAAGAGGAACCGATCAAACAACCGCGTCACATCATGAGGACCCGGACTGGCTTCCGGGTGCCCCTGAAAGCCGTAGGCCGGGGCATCGGTCAGGGCAATGCCCTGCAATGATTGGTCGAACAACGAGCGATGGGTCGCCCGTACGTTGGGCGGCAGCGAGTTTTCTTCTACCGAAAATCCGTGGTTTTGGCTCGATATCATCACCTGGCCGGTATCGATATCCAACACTGGATGATTGGCGCCATGATGGCCAAATTTCATCTTGGAAGTGCGCGCGCCGGCCGCCAACCCGAGCAACTGGTGCCCAAGGCAGATGCCGAAGACCGGCACTTTGGCCCGAATGAATTCGCGGATCGCGGCGATGGCGTAGTCGCAAGGCTCCGGATCGCCAGGTCCATTGGAAAGAAACACGCCATCTGGACGCAGCGCCATCACTTCCGCAGCCGTGCTCTGTGCAGGCACCACGGTAATGCGGCAGTCGCGATCGGCCAACAGGCGCAAAATATTCTGCTTCACGCCGAAGTCATAGGCCACGACGTGGAAGCGCTGACCGCTGGCCCGCGCGCGCCCGCTGCCGAGATCGAAACTGCCTTCATTCCAGGCGTAGGATTTGCCGGTTGAAACCACCTTGGCTAAATCCATTCCCTTGAGGCCCGGAAATGCCCGCGCCTTGAGCAATGCGGATTCGACATCGGCGGCCGCACTGCCCGCAACCAGGCAGCCCCCCTGGGCCCCCTTGTCACGCAAAATTCGCGTCAAACGCCGCGTGTCGATTTCGGCGATGCCGATGATGCCGTGACGAGCAAGGTAATCGCTCAAGGACTCGCGGCTGCGCCAATGCGAGCTGGTGGCAGTGACACTGCGCACCACCAGTCCGGCCGCGCACACCGTGGGCGACTCCACATCATCAGGATTGCAGCCGGTATTGCCGATGTGCGGATAGGTCAGCGTCACGATCTGTCGGGTGTAAGACGGATCAGTGAGGATCTCCTGATAACCGGTCATGGCGGTGTTGAACACCACCTCGCCTATCGATTCGCCTTGTGCACCGAAAGAGACGCCACGAAAAACGCTTCCGTCTTCCAGCGCCAGCAGTGCATCGAGTTGGGTCATGGCAGGTGCTCCAAGCGCGCGCTGGCGATTTCAAATCGCCAGCGGGATAAAGGGGTGGGCTATTGTATCCCGTATTGCGAAAGTGCCCCAGTGTGACGAAGGCTGTCAGGCAACAGCCGAAATCACGTCCTCCACGCTGTACAACCCTGCAGGTCGGCCCTTGATCCATTGCGCCGCGCGCAACGCCCCGCGAGCAAACAAGTCGCGTGTCGCGGCCCGGTGGGTCAGTTCGATGCGTTCGCCAACGGCGATAAACATGACCGTGTGTTCGCCCACAATGTCGCCGCCGCGAATGATGGAAAAACCGATCTCGTCGGGGTCGCGGGCGCCGACCATTCCGTCGCGCGCGCGTCTGGCCACTTGATCCAGATCCAGCCCTCGCGCTTCAGCGATGGCGCGGCCCAACGCCAAAGCCGTGCCACTGGGCGCGTCTTCTTTTCGCGCATGATGGGCTTCGATGATCTCGACCTCAAATTCGGGCCCGAGCGCCGCCGCGGCCTCCGCCGACAAGCGCTTGAGCAGAGCAACCCCTAAACTGAAATTGGCCGACCAAAGCACCGGAATGCGCAGCGCCGCATTCTGCAGGCCGAGCTGCTGCGCCGGCTCCAGACCGGTGGTACCGCTGACAAAGGCGATGCGATGTTCAACGGCAATAGCCAACGCGTTATCGAACGCCTCGCCCGCCGAAAAATCGATCAGCACATCCACTGCCAGATCGGGATCAAGCGCGCTTTGAAAAGTCAGATCATCTTGACCCGCACCTTCATGCCCGGGAACCACCTCATCAACGCAGGCCGATTGCGCGCGCACCAGGGCCGATTCAACCCGAACGCCCCTGAATCCCGCCGCCGCTTCGAGCAATGCTGCGCCCATGCGGCCGGAGGCGCCATAAATCGCAATACGAACGGGTTCTGGAGTCAGCATGGGGCGATTGTAGTCTGCTGGCAGCCGATGTGGGGCAGCGCCCCAGGCATTGCGCACGGGGCTTGCCTGATCGCCTGGAGGGGTGAGCAGCCGGGCGACGCCTCATGCCGGAACTCAGCTCGCCCGACCAGCTCGGGGGCATCGCCGACGCACTGCTCGCTAAGGCGTCGCGCAGAAATAATGCGCCTGTTTTGTACGTGACACTCTTGCTGGTCTTTTAACCCGCCTGCTCGGCTCCCAAAGGATTGCGTAGTCCGACTACGCGCCCCTTTGTGAGCCGGGCAGGCGGGTTAAAATCCGGCGCAATCCGTTCACATTATTTATGCGCGACGCCAAATTCGCGCCAGGCATCATCGCAACAGGCATCAAGCACGGGCTCGACGTCCCTGCAAAAACGCTCTAGTGTGCGCACGTGTTCACATCGCGGCGCCCAGGGGTGGGGCTAGCGGTGCTTTTTTCGCTTTCGTCACTGGGGAATCATCATGAAAGCAATTAACCGACTAGCGGTCGCTCTGGTCACAGTCACCGCCACAATGTGGCTGGGACTTGCTCAAGCCAACAGCCTTGAGATCGTCAACATCAGCGACCAAATGGTGCCGAGCGAAATGAAGGGCGCTGCACCTGCCCGCGCTTCCACCCCGTTGAATAATCCAGCAGGATTGCGGCAGATCCCCTACGTGCCGTTTGGCCAGGGCTATGGTGGCGAAGCGGAGCCCAACGGCACCTTCGGCACGGCATCGCCGATGGTCGGAACCAATCTGGTGACACGCGCAACGCTGTTTCCCAATGGCGATATCGATTTCTACTCATTCACCGCAAACGCCGGTGACAGAATCCATGCGGCAACGATCACCTCGTTCTCGGCTGGCAGCAGTACTGATAGTCAGCTGCGCTTGCTGGCATCCGACGGCACCACACTGATCGAATTCGATGACGACAACGGCAGCTTCGCCGGCCTTTCTTCCTCGATCGCCGGCGCAACGATTCCGACGGCCGGCACGTACTTCCTGCAAGTCAACGACTTCACTGCCGGTACGACTTCCGAGCGCCCGTACGAGCTGCATTTCAGAATTCAGACGGGCACTCCGACGCCCGAAGTCGAGGCCAACGACACACCGGCGACGGCCAACGTTCTTCCTGCCGGCGGCTGGGTCAGCGGTACACGCAATCCGGCTGCGGCTACTGAACAGGACTGGTATAGCCTGGCGCTGAATGCCGGAGACACTGTCTACTTGTCGCTGGATCTCGACCCCGAGCGCGATGGTGTGGTGTGGAACGGCCGCGTGGGCGTCGGCCTGTTCGGCGATGCCAACAACCAGATTCTGGTAGTGGACGACGCCGGTACTGGAGACGTACTACCCGTTCCCAACATTCCCTCTGAAGCTTTGGTGCTGACGGTCAAGACAGCAGGAACCTACTTCGCGTTTGTTGATTCGGCAACGGCCGCCACCGGCGGACCGACATCCACTTACAACCTCAGCGTCAGCGTGCATCCGGCTGCCAATGAGGGCGTCAATTGCACGACGTACACCAGCACCAACATCCCGCAAACCATAGGCCCGGGCGCGGGTCTGGTCAGCTCCACGATTACCGTGCCGGGCAATCCGCGCATCGCCGACGTGGATGTCGACATCGTACTCAATCACACGCTTATGGCCGACATCGATGCACATCTGCGTTCGCCCGCCGGCAATAACAATGGTCTGTTCACCGACATTGGCGCCACCGCGACCGGCGGTCAGACGATGATGGATGTGGTGTTTGACGATGAAGCCGGCGCACCGCCGAGTTTCACCGTGTTGAGAGGGGTGCAGGTCAAGCCGGAGTTGGCGTATCGCCTGAACTGGTTCGATGGTGAAAACGCTGGCGGCACATGGACGCTCGACTTGCGCGACGACGGCGCTAACGTCAGTGGCGGCACATTGACCTCATGGAGCCTGCGCATCTGCGAAGCTCCGCCACCGCCGACCTGCCCGCCGGGTTTCGCCGCACAGACGGTGCTCTCTACCGACTTCGAAGCGGGTGCCGCTGGTTTTACCAGCTCGGGCACTGCGAACGAATGGGCGCTGGGGACTCCAGCGACTGCGGCTACTGCTACCGCCAATCCCATTGCGGCGTTCACCACCTGTAACAGTGGCGTCAATTGCTTCAAGACCGACCTGACCGGCACCTACAACGTATCCAGTAGTCAGGACCTGCTCTCGGCTCCCATCAATCTGGCCGGGCTGACGGCGCCGGTGGTGGTCAGTTGGGCGCAGCGCTATCAGATGGAGAGTGCGTCGTTCGACCACGCGTTTGTCGACGCGCAGCAGGTCGGTGGCGCAACGCCGATCAGACTTTTCGAGTGGCTGGACGCTACGATGACCAACGCGCCGGGCAATCCAGTAGTCAATATTGGGGCCAGCGCCGGCTGGGGCGTCTACTCTCGCCGCGCAGATTCCTTGGCCGGGTTGAACAGCGAACTACGCTTCCATCTGGATAGCGACACTACGATCAACTTTGGTGGCCTCGCCATCGACGATGTCACGGTAACTGCCTGCCGCGCGCTGAGTGCTGATCTGTCGATCACCAAGACCGATGGCGTCGCGACTGCTGTGCCTGGCGGATCGGTCACCTACACCATCACCGCGAGCAATGCCGGTCCCGACCCGGTCACCGGTGCCACCGTCGCCGACACCTTCCCGGCGATCGCAACTTGTACCTGGACCTGCGCCGGCGCGGGTGGCGGCACCTGCACGGCGGCGGGCGCTGGCAACATCAACGATACGGTCAACCTGCCCGCTGGCGGGTCGGTTACCTTTACGGCGTCTTGTGCGATCGCTGCTTCGGCCACGGGCACTCTGGTAAACACCGCCACTGTCGCCTCGGCGATCACCGATCCCACACCCGGCAACAACAGCGCCACCGATACCGATACGTTGGGCCCGCAAGCCGATCTGGCGATTACCAAGACCGATGGCGTGACCAGTGCCAGCCCCGGCG
>JAWXCG010000228.1:0-12737 GCA_034440555.1 Pseudomonadota bacterium | reverse complement strand
GGGTACGCTGTTTGGAAGAGGTTACGCCAATTGATTGATAGAACACTCGGCGTGTGCGACATCTCAGGCAGGCATTTTGCTAGGGCGGATGCCGATGTCATGCAATGTGCATGTGCCATGCGGGCTCAAAGGCCGCCGCGAAGGCATTGAATGCTGCATACACGGGCAATTTCGCAGTTGGCATCGAGTGTGCGTTGAGCAATGTCGCAACACGTGCCGTTTGAGGTACGTAGCGAACCCGAGGGAGTAGCCACCATGCTCAACAACAAGAAGTCACTTGCTTTGCAATCTACCAGCGTTGATATGCAACCTGAGTCGGCGATCTTTCAATCCGCGCGGACTCGTACGGCCGTGGACCAAGACGTAGACGAAGACAGCGTTGACGATCTCGACTTCTGCGCATCGGCAGACGACTTCAGCGCAATTGCCGAGGAGCGCACGATGACACGCGGCACGGCGCTTGAGTTCGACGATATCGGATCGGACATCGAACAGTTTTTTGCTGCGAGCGGCCAGCGTTGGTGCTTGCAGCGTGAATTCGGGTCGTTGACTTTCTAAAGCACGCTGACGGTCTAAAGCACGACAGCTTTGATCTGAGAACGACTAGTGAGATTCATCTTGGATTAATTCCTGTGAGGTTGATCCGCCAAGCCGCCACACTGGGCGGCAATGCTGTGAATTGAGTCGCCGCTGCGGGGCTGAAATCCGTGGTCGAATACGTCTATTCGAAGCCGTGCTTGAACACCGCGGTGCCCCCCATTTGTGTGGCGCGGCAACTGGGGCCACCGGCAGCCAGGGTGATGTTGTCCACGTACCAGCCGTCGCGTTGTACGGCCGAATCGCTGCTGAAGCGGAAACGGATGCGCGCCTGTGCGGCGTTGGTGAGTGTGGGCAATTCAATCGTCACGCGGCGCGGTGCGGCATCGGCGTCGCAGCGAAATGCGGGGCTCCAAGTGGCGCCACCATTGCTGCTGATTTCCACATGGCCATAGTCAAAGCCACTTTCGCTATCGCACCAAGAGTCGAACGACAGCTGCGGATTTTCGTAACCAGTCAGATTGATCAGCGCCGATGTCAGGCTGGTGTTGGCATTGGCCGCGTAATTGCCGGTCGGGCTGTCGGTCCAGGCGCGTGAGCCGGTCTGCGTAGTGACACCGCTGCTGATGGCCCACGGCGCTGATGCGGCCCAGGCGCCGATGCCGCCTTCGGCATTTTCGGTCAGCCGATTGCACAGGGAATAAAGTGTGAGATCGCGTTCGACAATGGCGGCGCCTGCGATCTCCACGCCCGTCAGCGATAAAGGTTCGAAGCCGGCCACCGTAGCGCCGATGTCGTAGTTGCCCGCCGGCAATCTTCGCGAATAGCTTCCGTTGGCCTGCGTGGTCGAGCGCCACGTGCCTGCCGCGACTTCGGCACCTGCGATCACTTGTCCATCGCTGGCGCTGCGCACGACGCCGGAAAGTGTGCCCACATCAGAGACTGCGTAAACGTTGACGAACGCAGCGCTCACCGGGCCATCGTTGCCGTCGGCGTCACGCCCCTGCAGGTAGACCAGTGTTCGACCGGGCGTCAGAACGTTGCTGTCGATACTGATTGCAACCTGCTCGCTGGAAGCATTGAACGCACCATCGGTCGCCGCCATTGGCGATGCGCTGGCGCCGGACTGCCAAGGCGCGGTGACGATCCAGGCGTTGGCGCTCTGGATGCTCTGCGCCGACTGCGTGCCGCCCTGGGTATTGCTGAAGTGCGTGTCGTCAATGGTGCCCGCGATACTGATGGTTTCGCCGCTCACGGCGAGGTCCGGTGTCACCGTGATCGCCATGGCCTCCGGGCCCGCTGGCCATTGGTAAGGTGCGCGCGCTGTTTTCGCTGCGTAGATCAATGCGCGCAGATTGTCCGGAAGTATGGTGTTTTCCAACGACGCACAGTCCTGGAAAAATGCCGAGCCCAGTTCGAACGAAAACGCTGCCACGCCAAGTTCGCCATACACAGTGTCTGCCGTTGTGCCGTCGGTCGGATACAGGTCGGTGATGGGTTCCGGTGTGTAGTTGTTGAACCAGGCAAAGCGACGCCCAAGTGTTTCCAGTTGCGTGTGGTTGGGCGAGACACCATTACCGTTCCAGCCCCAGGACCAAAGCACTAGCTTGGAAAAGCTGTGCATGTCAAAGAACAAGCCTTCGGTGTCGAGCGGAGCCGGGTCACTGTCGCCGTTGCCGCGACGATCCGGATACAGTGAACGCACATAGGCGACGGTGCCGGCGGTCTCGGGTTCCGATCCGGCCAGTGGTCCGCGATAGGTGCCTTCGCAAGGGTTGGTGCTGGAGCCACTGCCATTGGTAGCAGCGCCCCATTTGAACGGCCAGTTGCGATTGAGATCGGCGCCACGATTGTTGCTGGTCGGACCGCAGTAAGCCGTGTTGGTGTTCTTGCGCCAGGATTGCGCAGCCTCGGCTTTCTTGCGTCCATCCGGATTGGCATGCACCAACAAATGTACTTCCTGGTGATCGAGTATCCAGGTGGCATCGGCGTCGACGCCATATTGAGTCAATAGCCATTCTCCGAAGCGCAGCACCAGCTCAGCGGGCGCGTACTCGCGCGCGTGGATGGAACCCATAAGAAACAGCTTCGGTTTTTTGGGTCCGGTGCTGGCATTGGTCAAACGCAACACGCGCAAATCTTCGCCGCCGCCGGGCTGCGCCGCTGACTTTTCCCAGCTGTCACCAATATCGATCACCGACGCGAGATTGGGGTAGAGCGTTGCCAGTGTGTCGAGTTGCGTCCTGGCCTCGGCCACCGTGCGATAACACGCGAACCCCGGAATGCCGGCGTTCTGGCCGAGCGATCGCAGCAGGGGCCGATGCATCGCATCCGTGGCATCGGTGTCGATTTCGTAGTCCACTCCCGCTTGTGCAAGAACCGCCAGATCGGTGGCATCGGCTTCCAGCACGATCATGCCCTTGGTACGGTCGACGATCATGTGCGCGTGGCGACGCCCGAGACGCTCGATCAGCGCGTCATCATAAGTATGCACGCGCACGACTTGGAGCAGCGTGTCGATCGGTTCCGCCCGCAGCGCAAACGGCGCAACGCACAGTGCAAGGGCTACGAGTATGAACTGGCGCATCCGGGATCCGAGATCGAGGCGGAAGCGTACATTCTGTCATGAGATTCGGCTGGACAACGATTTATCGTTTGCCGCGCGAGGGCGCCAAGCGAGCACATCGCTTCGCAACATGGCGGCTTTTCCCCGTCCGCGAAGTCCTGGCGTTTGGCAAGAACAGGCGGTATGGCAATTGCGGCCATCACCGAACGCGGTGCGCTGATCGCCGCCACGGTTCTGTTGTACGTGTGTCTCGTTTGGCTGCGCTTGACGGTCGATACAGCGAAGCGAATCCGTGCAGTCCGACGACGGACTGAAGCTATCTGACTGCGGCCCGCTGATCTGAGGGGTGAGCAGTTTCGGCAACCGAACCGGCAAACGTGAGGTTGGTGAGATGTACCAACGACGCCCAGTGCGATGGATGCCGAAACATTCGGCTGGCGCGCAAGCGCCTTGCGGCCTGACGAACGGCGTTCGCGATCTCGAATGACGTCGGCTGGCTGGTGCCAAGCTGCTGATAGAACTCCGTCACCCACTGACTCGAGGCGGTGTCGCTGACTGGCCACAGCGCGGCGACCACGTTGTCCGCGCCTGCACGCACCACTGCTTCGGCGAACCCAACCGATGCGGAAATAGATGACTTGGAAGATGCGGCCATTGCGCAGGCGTTGAGTACGACCAAATCCGCGCGCACGCCGCGATCAAGCACCTCGATCCAACTCAGTATTTCGGGCATCTGATTGGGCCCGGTTGAGGACAACCAGATGCCCGATCGGCCGATGTATCCAGCCTGGTGTGAACCGTGTGCTGCGATGTGCACCCACGCGCCGCTATCGGCCAGCGCTTCCAGCACGGCATGGCGCGTTGGATTGCCGACGATCGACGTAGCGCGATCGACGCCGCGCACACCGCGCAAGACCATTGATGGCTCGATCACTGCGCCAGCGAGCGCCGGCAAGCCGGTTGTTGCGTTTTTGTGCACATCTGCGGCGACGATGTGAATTGTGCCGGGGCTGGTCATTGCAGGCATCGGAAAATCGCTTTGCCGCAGTACCACCAAAGAAATCGCGGTCGACTCAATCAGCGCGGTCGCCGACCCCGGCCATTGCAGCAGCGACCAAGGCACGCCGTTGAATGGCTCTTGTGCGTACACCAGCAAGTGCGCTGGTGGTGCGGTGCGCGTGAGCGGACCAAGCAATGCGTTTGACAACAGCGCAGCATCCGCCTGGATGTCTGGCACCGAACCGCTTCCATTGTCGATCGCAACCTTCAGTCGCGCCAGGATGTTTCGCAGCGCATTGGATTCAAGCGCCGACCGCGCCACCACCGTGCCCTCACGGGTGACAGCGAGCATCAGCGTTGTGGGACCGCCGTCGAGCAACACCAGCAACGTGGTATCCACCGGCAGCGATTGCTGTATGCGTGCAAGCGAACTTTCGTCGGCGAGCGGGGTTATGCCCAGGCGATCGGCCGCATCGGCCGCGACCACATCCAGCAAACGGCGTTCGAGCCCCGCGTCGACAAATCGTGCCTTGTCGCCATTGATGCGCGTCGGCGGCAACATTGACTGCGCCAGTGCCCGGTCGAACTCGCTCGAGCTGGAACGCTGGACGTTGACCACCGAAGCCGGCAATGCGGTGTCGGCGCGCACCACCCAACGCCAAACCAAGGCGGCACTTGGCTGGGCACCATCGCGCTCGGAATTGATCCGCAATGCAACGCTGCGCAAAACGCGGCGCTTGCGCTCCAGCGCCAGGCGAAGCACTGGATTTGTAGTGTGCCCGGCCAACTCGGTCATGTGGTCCACAGCAGATTCGAGCATTTGCTGCGCACCGATCGCATCGCCGGATCGCTGCAGGTTCTGCGCGGCAACGGTCTGGGCGCGCATCCATTCGGTGAGCGGCCGCGGCACCCGCGCCAGCTCCTGATACCACTGCCCGCCCTGCGGCCATTGATTGCCTTTCGCGGCGATCTCACCTTCAATCAACGCCGCGCGCGGCGCCAGTCCCGGCGGAACCGGACGCACAGATTCAACAATCGAGCGCGCCAATTCAAAATCGCCAAGGCCAATGGCGGCCTCGGCTGCAATGAACTTGGACAACACCGCATCGACATCCATGTGTAGAGTGGTGAACTCGGACGCCGCCTGGCGCGCCCAACGTTGCGCCTGATCGGCACGGCCATCAGCAAGGTTGATTTCCGCAAGCGTTGAGAATGCAGTCGCAATTCTTGCGGGCGCATCTTTGCGACTGAAGCGACCGAACGCCGCAGTTACCGCTTCGTAGGCATCTTCGTGGGCGTCGAGTTCACGATAGATCGCCGCAATGCGCAGCATCGTGTTGCCCTGCCAACGCGGATTGTTGGCCTTGGTGAACAGTTCGAGTGCCAGCTGCGCCTGACGCAATCCTTCAGCGATGTCACCCCGGCGCACGGCCAGGTCGCCCAGAAGACGATACACGCGCCCACGCACCATCGGCACGTCGGGGCCGGGCAACGCGTCCCACATTGGGGATGCGATCATCGCCAAGGACTGATTGGCCAGCTCCGCCGCGCGCGTTAAGTCTCCGCGATCGCGCTCAAGCTGGGCGTAGTCCTGCAGCGTGCTGATCAGCTCCAGTGACTCGTCAAGTTCGTCCAGCCGCGCAATCGTCCACTGATAGCAGGCCGACGATTCGCCCAAACGCGCAAGATAGTGCAATGCAAGACAACGCGAATTCTCCAGCCGCACGCTGAAGTAGTGCTCACGACCGGGCAGGCCGTCGAGCGAGCGCGTAGTCTGCAACACAGATTCGTACGCTGCCGTCCGTTGCAGATCTTCCGCACGTGCCACCAGCGCCGCCATCGCGCGATCGCGGTCACCCAATGCCAGCCACGCCTGCTGTGCAACCTCGAATGCGGTGCTCGCATCGCTGCTGCGTCCGGCCACCAGATAGGTCTGCGCAAGCAAATGTGCGGCAAGCGCGGAGTCATGCCCAGCGGCGGCATCGACAGCGACCGCGCGAATTTTGGCTTCGACGAAATCAAGCGTCTGCGCATCCAGCGGACCGGTGATGGCCGATTCGATCTGCGCAACGCGCGTGACCCAGAGTAAGCGCGCCCTGGCCGCTGCATCAGGCGCACAATTGAGCCGCAACAACACCGTACCCTGCGCCGCGCCCGGTCGGGCACGACGCAATGAAACAACGCTGCCGCGCTGTACTTCGGCCAGCATCTGGCCGAAGCGCGGCGGAGTCGAAACCTCGATCAACGCGCCATCCGTTGACGCCGCTGAAACTTCCTGGCCGCGTTCGTCGATGTGGACAATGCCCGCGCCGCTGGTTTGTATGGCAACCGTCGCGGCGGAATCGGGCAGGGTCACAATCGTTGCGGATAGGGCATTGCAATCCAGTTGCACCGCTGCCGCCGGATCGTTGCGTTCAATTGCCCAGGCCGCGGGTGCAGCAAGCCAGCACACGCACTGTATTGCGGCACATCCAAGAACGAGGAGTCGGGACCAGCTGCGCACGATGCGCTCCTCTATGGTTTTTTCTGTTCGCCACCGCCGCCCACGCCGGTTTCACGAACATGAATGTCGCCTTGCATCCTCAGCTTTTTGCACTTCTTGGTCGTCATGCGACTGATGTTTCCGTTGACCTCAGGCACATTCATCCAGCAGGTATCGTCCATAAAATCATAGGCGACCGCGTACAGAAACTTGGGAAATTTTCTGCCCGCGACCTTGGGATCCTGATCTCGCAAAAACAGGTAGTAGTGGTATTGCGGATCGATCGGGTCTTGCCCGGATAGCCACAATCTTTTTCCGTTTGGCCCGCCTTCGGTCATCTCTACCTTGCGTAGTTTGGATCTGCTCGTCTTAGGAAGCAGCTGCATATCGTACTTGTCGCCATTTGGTGTTACGCGCAGCTTGTATCCAAGGAAAAAATCGGGGATTGGTTTGGAACATTTTCCCTGCGGATGGCCACCACTCAGCGGAACCGTGCCGAGGTCGATGTCGAGAGGGTTACCTTTGTCATCTTTCAATGTGAGCCAGACGTCGGGCAGTTTAGTTTTGCCCGAAGGAGCAAGCTCTCGGATCGGCATTGCATCCGGGACGAGACAATAGTGATCGCCAATCTGCTTATCCACTTCGCGGCATTCCAAGCTGCCACCGGTGGCATCGCATTCAGCTGCCCGCAGCGAAGACGAGCGACCACCCAGTGCTAGGCCACAGGCAATCATCAAGAAAATTCCACAGGTTTTCATTTGTTCGACTCCCTCGGTTGAGAACGGCTCGACAGCGAGTTGCACCTAATTTTTCGCACTTGCTTGACAACAACAACGATTGACCCATCAAGGGAATGCAAGTCCAAGTCAGTGGACCGAAAATTCTGCGGGTAGCGCCGCGATTTGTGTCCCGGCACACCGAGCACTCAATTGAACGGTTCCCGAGACGTTGCTCGGTACCGCAACAGTCGTGGACATCGTGTGCCAGGAAATGCCCCGCCCGCATGCACCGCTACGCTCGTAGGCGCACGTGCTCACGATTAGCTAAGAGGCGCGCACGGGCGAACTGTCTCATTTGCGAAATCGGAATTTGGGGCACAGGACGCGCTGCGCGACGCGGTTGCCTGAGTGGATCGCAATGGGCTGCATTTGTTCGCGCGGACCGGCGATGGCCTTGACGGTCGAACCTTTGCGCCGGCCGCGCTGTTCGCGATCGCGGTGGCGAATTCGGTGGCGAGTGGCCATCGTGGCAGAACGCAACGCCCATTGCGGCTGACGCCGGTCCTGCATTGGGGGCGCGTACGCCGACTGCGGCATCGAGCCAACACCGACAACACAGATCACCAGATCATCGCTCACCGGGGCGCACTCCAGAACTGCGCCATGACGGCCGCAAGGAATCCAATCGGAATGGCTGACGTGGTGCTCAGTCCAGTCCAGGTTTTGCGTGGCGATAAATTGCGGCGCGTACCTGCCCCCCGGGACAGATGAGCCGAGACTACGCGCGCCTGTCGGGTTCGTCAATGTGAGTCGGTACTGGCGCAATCAGCGCTGCTTTCGCGTATCCGACTGCGCGCATAATGCAAACCGGGTGGCCGCGTCGTGCTCGACGGACGGACCTGGCAATCACCGAGGAGGACGCCGAATGGCAAACCGATTGGACAGAATCTTCGCGCTGTGTCTGACGTCCTTGACGCTCGTAATTCCGGCAATTGCCACCGGCAAACGCCAGGTTTTGACCGTCGAAATCGACGGAGTCGAGCGCAGCGCACTGGTCTACACACCCGAGCATCCGAGTCCCGGTCCGCTGCCGTTGATCCTGGTATTTCATGGCCGCGGCGACAGCAACGACAAATTTGCAACAGCCGTAAAGCTGCATCGCGACTGGCCACAGGCCATCGTCGTCTATCCGCAGGGAAAGACCATCGATACCACGCCGCCGATGCGCGGTTGGCAGTATCGACTCGGCACCTATGGGGACCGCGATCTGAAATTGACCGATTGGCTGCTGGCCGAAATCGGCCGGCGTTACCCGATCTCGCCGCAGTCCACTTATGTCGCCGGGTTTTCCAACGGCGGCCATTTCGTCTTTCTGCTGATGGCCCAACGCAACGATTCCTTTGCAGCGTTTACCATCATCGGTTCTGTGCAGCCGGAATATGCTGCCGGCACCGCAGCCAAACCACTGCTGTACCTATTCGGTCGCGGCGAAGATCCCGAGTTCCACGAAGATTGGATCAAGACCGTGCAAGCCTTGGCACGGCACAATCGAACCACTGCCAAACCCGTGGCATTCCTCGCCTGCTGTCAGTTGCTTAAGCCAGGCCCCGACGGCGCGCCCCTGGTCTATGGCCGCTACAACGCGGGCCATATCTGGCCGCATCGCGGCAACGAATGGTTGATGCAATTCCTGTTGGGACCGCTGGTGACGGACGAGGCGGGCGAATAGTGGAGATGGCGGACGCTGGGGGATCGGCACTCAGGCGGGAATCTTTGCAGCCGATGATATGGGACACGCTCGCATTGGCGAGGCAAAGCCCATTGAAAACCATCCGTCACGCCCCGCTGCACGAAGAAGCGGATGTTTGCCTGGTTCGCCGTCAGGGAACCTCTGAACAAGCTCGGACCCGCGATAGCCCCCTCAGTCTGGGGGCGAAAAACCGCAGGTTTGACCAGCTCCGCTGTTGAGAGCGACCAGCTCCGCTGTTGAGCGCGGGGGTTTGGCAGGCAATTAGCAGTGCGGCGAAGACCAGGAGGTGACTTATTCAGACCCTCCCCTTAGTTAACCCCGCTCAAGCGTGCTGAGCAGCACGGCGTGTGCTCGCGTGGTGTGCCTTTGACGGTGACGCGCTACGCATTGGCGCTCATTGGCGCAGCGGATGTTGCCGCTGCGCCTGGATTGTCATTGGCCCGACGTTGCCGCTGTGATTCATTCGAATCCGTTCTGGAATACCGCGTCGGTGATAGCAACCGTGGTGGTCTGGGCCGCGTTGCGGGTTTCGCTGGCGGCATCACTGATCGTCGCGGATGTGGTGAGCAACGGACCGTTGCCGGCGGTAACCGTGAACCACGCGGTGCCGCGCGCTTTGGGTCGCTGATTGCCGAGGTTCCAGGTCAGTACGTTGCCAACCGGTGTCACACCGCCCGATGCCGATACAAAGGTCGCGTTGGCTGGCACCACGGCGGTCAATGCGGTCTGTGGTGAGCCACCGAATCCGGTGAGGTTCCAGCGGATGTTGTAGGTCACCGTGGCGCCAGACGGGACCGGATCGGCGTCATCGGAAAGCGTGAGCGTGAGGGCGTGATCGCATCCCCAGTTGATCGCATTGCCAGTGCCCGGAGTGAACTGCACAGCGCGGCCCGGAACCAGGTTTGCCGAATTGCGGAACGAGTAGGTCTGCCCCGCGCTGCCGGTGCTGTTTTCCACGCCCACGGTGGTGAATTCCGGATTCGACAAGGTGTTGTACAAGTAGGTGATCTGACCTGTGGCCGTGTCCAGGATGATCTGAAATGTCTCCGGGAAGCCGCTGGCCCAATGTTGCACCTGGTGATACTGCACCACATAGCGGGTACCGATGGTCTTGGCGAAAATGGTGCCTTGCGCGCCAAGTGCCGGATTGAGGTCTTCACCCAACGCCATGAGGTCGTTGTTGGGATTGCCTTCGAACGGCAGGTACATATTCGCCGTACTGAATGCGGTGGTGCCGAAATACAGAAAGCCGTTGGAGTTGATGCGCACGGTGGTGAACGGATTGCCGAAGTAGGTGAACGTTGCGGGCAAGGTCTGCGCAGCGGAACTGGTGTCGTCGTCGAGCGGGAAGGCAGTGCCATCGCTGGCATCGACCCAGTTGTACACCGGGCCGCCGACATCGGTGTTATCCAGGCAGGCGTAGTTGGCGATTGGCGCCATCTGCAGATTGACGGTACTGCCACCGCTCACCGTCTGGATGACGGTTTGATAACCCGGATGCATGGCAACCAAATCCCATGTGCCCGTCGGCAGCGTGATGTTGTAAGCGCCGGTGCCCACAGCAGCCCACACCGGCGCCAGCGAGTCCTGGTTGGCAACCATCACCAACGCGGCGATGCCGGCACCAGTGCCGGTCTGGGTGACGGTGCCGTCGACTGCAAAGCTGGTCGCGGCCGACAGTGCGAAGTTTTGAATGGTCGTTGCGCTTTGAGTCACCGCCACCGCCGGCGCGCCGATCGTTTGGCCATGGCGGTTGGCGACCATTGCCCAGCTGCCAGCGCCGGCGATCACGCGATAGCCACCGCTGGCATCGCTGTATGTCGTCAGCGTATCGCCGAGCCGGGTATAGGTAATCGGCACGCCAGCAGTGGCGATGCCGCCCACGGTCACAGTGCCCTGGATATAGCCGGCCTGGAACATCATGTCGGCAGCGGCCTTGACGTCGATGCGCCCCCAGCCGAAGACGTTGTTGGGTATTTGGCTGCCGGGCACGCCGCCGCAAGCCTGCGTGCTGGTGAGCGGAACGGCTGTTTTCCGCAGCAGCTCTTCGAGTTGTTCGATCTGTCCCTTGAGCTTGGGCTCGACCGCGATCAGCAGCGCCACCGCTCCGGCGACGTGCGGCGCGGCCATCGAGGTGCCGGTAAAATTACTGTAGGTGCTGCCCGGAGTGCTGGAGCGCACATTCGAACCGGGCGCCGATACTTCGGGACCCGTTTTGCCACTGATGGGATTGGGTCCGCGCGAAGACGAGCTTGCAATCAGGTCGTTGATATCCGTGTTGCCGACGCTGAACGAGGACGGATTATCGCTCGGTGAGCCCAAGCGACCACAGCCGGTGACCGGCGTGCCCGAGCCATTGTTACCCGCAGCAAATGCCGGGAAGATGCCGCTGGCGCGCACCGCAGCGACTACCTCTTCGAAGATTTCGCTACTGCCCGGACCGCCCCACGATTGATTGAGCACCTGCGGACGCAAATCCGGATTCGGGTTGGTACCGGCCAAGTTGGTCGGTGCCAGCATGAATTGCTGGGCTTCAAGCAGTGCCTCATTTGTCGGGCAACAGCCGAACGCGGCGATCCACTTCGCGCCGGGTGCAACACCGATCTGGTTGACGCCGCCATCGGAGCCCACTTCGGTGCCCATTGTATGTGTGCCATGCCCATTGCTGTCAGCGGGAAAAGCGCTGGCGCCGGTCGGGTCATACCAACTGTAGTTGTGATCGAAAGTGCCGCCGCCGAGGTTGCCGCGATACTGATTGACCAGCGCCGGATGGTCGAACTGCACCCCGGTGTCGACATTGGCCAACACCACGCCGGCGCCAGTGGTCCCATAAGTCGACCACACGTCCGATGCACGAATCTTGGCCACGCCCCATTCGACTGCGAGCGGTGCCGTCGGTGTTTCGAGCACCGGATTGGGTGACTCGAGCTTGACCGCAGGAAAAATGCTGCGGACATTTGGCATTGAGGCAAGATCGAGAATCGTTGCTCGATCGGCACTCAACGCGATCATGTTGACAATCCAGAACGACTTCGCGTTGGCAGCCTTACCCTGCGACCTGGCCAGGGCAACGCGTTGCATCACGGCGGTCTGCGTATTGCTGGCAGTGCCACGCAGCGCACTGTAGACGGCCCAGCCGCGCGCGCTCCAATCTTCGATGCGGGCAGCAGCTGAAAGGTCTGCCTGATCGGTCAATTTGATCAGAACCTTCACTTGATCATCGGGTGCGGCGGCCAAAGCCTGCAACACGGTCGGATCGACTTTGGCGCTGGTGTCTTGCGGCGCAGCAATTGCTGCTGCCCCCGCAACGCAAAGCGCCAACAGGGCGCAGGCTGTCGCGCACAATCCAGCATGGAAACTCTTCACAATCGGCGTCCGCGTGATCATTTTTGGATTCCCAAAAGAAAGTTGGCTGAGTCGACGCCAGTCCTTGGGCACGATTGCCCATGCTGCGTCAACGAGTGAAGGGCCGAGTATGCCTGTATTGCGACGTAAATGTGTTGAGACGCGTGCCAGCGGTTTTGCCTCAATCGCGTGACCGGGAAATAGCGTCCTCGCACGCTCGGCCGTGTCTACGATGGCCTCGGCCGTCTGCAGTCCCAATTGAACGCGCAGAATGCCGCGACCACGTTCACCTATGACGCCAACGGCAATCAGGACACCGTCACCGATGCATTGACCCGC
>JAWXCG010000227.1:0-5652 GCA_034440555.1 Pseudomonadota bacterium | reverse complement strand
GGCAGTCGCGACAATTCGCGCGCGAACCAGTCGAGGTCATCGGCCTGTGCGTGCAAGAGCACGCCATCGACCTGTGCTTCCAACAGCCCGAGGGCGGGGAATACCTCGCGCCGCGCGAGCGCAAGATCGGCATGCAACAACACCTCGATTGCGTGTGTTCGCGGTAGTGTCGCCACCGCGTGTGCCAGGTACTCAAGCGCGTCGAAGCCTTCCGGTCGCGCAAAACTGGCCGGCAGAGGCCGCACTGCCTCGATGCGATCAATGCGAAATGAACGCAGTCCCTTGCGCAGATGACAGTGGCCAACGACGTACCAACGCCCGTTACGCCAAGCCAATCCGTACGCGTTGAAATCGCGTACCGTGGCTTCACCCCTCGCGGTCAAGTAACGCAGATGAACTTGCTGGCGAGCCTGCGCTGCAGCGCTGAGTACAACCAAAGCGTCGCTGTCGCCGGCACGCACGTGAGCGCGCGGCAGCTCCAGCGCGATGGTTTGGTGTACCGCACGCGATCTGCGCATCAGTGGCGCTGGCATCACCCTTTCCAACTTCGCCTGCGCACTGGCGACCGCGGGCGCGGCTTCGCTCAAGCCCAACCCGCGCGCGGCGAGCAGACCCAGGGCCAACGCCAATGCCTCGTCGTCGGTGAACATCATCGGCGGCAATTTGAAACCGGCAACGAGCGAATAGCCACCGTAGCGTCCGCGCTCGCTGATGATGGGAATGCCAAGTTCCTCGAGCATGGCGATGTAGCGACGTAAGGTGCGACCGTCGACGCCCAGGTTCTGCGCCAGTTCCGTTCCGCTGATGCGTCCTCGCGCCTGAAGCATTTCCAGTACGGCAAGCACGCGGGTGGTTGGGCTCTGCATGGCGACAAGTCTAAAGTTCAATCAGGGCTGAATTCGCCCTGATTGCAGTCTAGCCTACTCGCGCTTCCCAACCTCTGCAGCGGAACCCGATATGCCCGGCGCTCTTTCTCATCGTCCTCTTGCCTCGCTCGCGCTTTGCCTGGGTGCAGCGCTCGCCGGTTGTCATCAATTGCCTATCTCGGAGAACGGCATGTTCGATGTGAAAAAACCCCCTTCAACGCACTGTTGCAAGGTGATGGAACTGCGCCAGTACACACTTCGTGCCGGTCGGCGCGATGAGTTGATTGCACTGTTTGAGCGCGAGTTCATTGAATCGCAGGAAGCGCAGGGCATCACCCTCCCCGGGCAGTTTCGCGATCTGGACAATCCCGACCGCTTTGTCTGGTTGCGCGGATTTTCTGACATGCCCGAGCGCGCGGAAGCTTTGGCCGCTTTCTACGGCGGACCGACGTGGCAGGCACATCGCAACGCCGCGAACGCCACTATGCTGGATTCCGACAACGTGCTTGTATTGCGCCCGGCGCGTGCCGATTCCGCTTTTGCCACGTCCACGACGACGCGACCACTCCCCGGCGCGGGCCGATCGACAGGCGGCATCGTGGTGGCGACGCTCTACTATTTCGAGTCGCAGGTCGACGCACGTTTCGTCGAGTACTTCCACGACAGCGTGGTGCCGCTGCTCAGCAGCGCCGGTGCAGAGGTGTTGAGTGCCTTCGAAACCGAGACCGCGAGCAACAATTTCCCGCGCCTGCCGGTGCGCGAGGGCGAGCATATTTTTGTCTGGTTCGCGCGCTTTGACCATGTCGCGGCGTACGAACGTTTTCGTGAAGCGCTCGCGGCAATGCCACGCTGGACCCAGGTGCGTGCGGGGATCGACGAACATCTGATGCGCGAGGAAGTACTGCGTCTTGCGCCCACGGAACGCTCGCTTCTTCCATCGGCTCAGGCAGGCAACTGATATGGAACAGACCGCACACCTCTGGCTGTTTTTTGTAATGGTATTCAGTGTGGTGTTGCTGCCCGGATTGGACATGGCCTTTGTCTTGGCCAGTTCATTGGTCGGCGGCCGCCGCAGCGGATTGATGGCAACCGCTGGCATCGTGGCCGGTGGCATCTGTCACGTCGTCATGGGCGCGTTCGGCATCATGGCCGTGCTGCGCTTATGGCCAGCACTGTTCAATGTGATGCTGCTGGCCGGCGCGGTGTACATCGCCTGGATTGGTCTGTCGCTGCTGCGCAGTGGAGCGGCGTTGGGCGAATTGCCGACGCAACGTCTGCGCTCCGAGGCAGCGACCTTTGGTCAGGGCATGCTGACCAGTCTGCTCAACCCGAAAGCGTACTTGTTCATGCTTGCGATCTTTCCACAATTCTTCAAGCCCAAGTACGGCGCGCTGTGGACGCAGGCGCTGGTGATGTGGCTGATCATCGCGTTGACGCAAATCGCGATATACGCAGGCATGGCGCTGGCCGGCGATCGCGTACGGGAATGGCTCGCGTCGCGGCCGGCTTCGAATGCGCTGCTGGCGCGTAGCGTGGGTTGGATACTGATGGCGACCGCCGTGTACACGGCCTACGCAGGCTGGCAGGCCAAATAGTCGCGCGCAGTTGACTCGCGCCTGAAGAGTGCTCCGTCGATTTCAGTATGATCACCTGCAACGCACGCGGTGGCCGCGACTAGAATTCCCTGCGCGTCTCGAGCAAAAACTGCACGTTGTCGATGTCGCTGGGACCATCGAGCGGGAACGCCAGATCGATGTGGATGATGCTGCCAAGTCCTGAGCGACTATTGCCCAGCCGCAATCCGATGCCCACATCCTTCAGCACGCCATAGTTCGGGGTATTCAGTGGGTCGTCGCCCCAGGTGCGGCCGGCGTCGAAGAAAATAGCGCCGCCGACCCGGAACAGCCGGAACGGATACCAGTCAGTGAAATAGCGTTGCTCGACGGTGATGCGGGCGCGCTTGTCGCCGGCTTGATAGTTCACCGGATAGCCGCGCAAGCCGCTGTCGCCGCCCAGCAGTACTTGGTGTTCGAGGTCCAGATTGTCGCCGTAACTGGTGTCCAAGCTGGCAAAAAACAGCCAGCGATCGGTCTGTTCGAAGTAGTAACGTGCGCGACTTTCCAGCAGCAAGTCCGCGCTGTGGCTGTTTTCCCAGCGTCCATTCAATGCAGAAGCTATCGTTAGCGTGGCGCGTGGACCGAGCTTGAAACCGCGGTCCGCAGCGGCTCGGTAGATCAGCGCGTTGCGGTCCGCGCCCAATGCGGTCGTGCTGTAGCCCAGCCGCGCTTGCAGACGCGTTCCGAGAAACACATCTTCGGTGCGCTCGATCTGATCATGATTGCGGCTTACATCGTACTGGTCCTGGGTCATTTCCCAGCCGATCCACGGATACACCAAATCGCGATCCTCTGGAACCAGCAATGTAGATAGCGCGGTTGACAACGGATCGAAGCGGCGCTGGTCGAGCGTCAGGCCCCACAGCCAGCGTTGCGCCCAACCTTGTTGCAGTCCGCTCGATACCCCTGCAAACGCTTCTGCCAGGCGGCTGCGCTCGCGAAATTGATACTCCACTTCGCCCAGTCGATAGAGCGGGTCGATGCGATCGCGCTGTGCGAACTGCGCGCCGCCGGCCCAACGTGCGTCGAGCGCGTAGAAAGGACGCTCCAGTGCCAAACGTTCCTCGCTGCCATCACTGTTGTTGGCGTAACTCGCCAGCAGTTGCAGCCGCGTGCCGAGCAAGTGTCGATCGGCGTAGTCGAGCTTGCGAACTTCGCGATCGATTCCTGATTTGTAAGACACGGTAAGCCCGATGCCGCGCCCGAACAAATTCTGCTCCTCGAGTTCAAAACCCTTTGTGGTTTTGCCACCGCTGCGGCCATAAGAGACCCCTGGATTGAGCGACCAGACGTCTTTGGTGGTGATGCGCACATCGACGACGCCATTGGCATAACGGATGGGGACGATGTCGGCGTCATACAGATAGCGGGTGGCGCGCAACAGACGTTCGGATTCGTCGAGCAGTCGCCGCGAATAACGATCGCCGGGCTTGAACAACACTTGCTGCACTATGAGTTCGGGACGGGTCTCGATATGCAGTCGATTGGTCAGGCGAAACAGAGCGTTGTTTTCGCGTGGATCGGACAGATCGAAAACGTCCTGATTTTCCACTTCGATTTCGCCGATCACTGCGGCGGATCGTTCCAATTCGCCATCAGTTGGCACCGAGATCTGTTCCAACAGCAGCGGCGGTCGCAGCTCTGGGCCGGCGTCTGCGCACGTGCAAAACCCCAGCGCGAAGTAGATCGGCCAGCGCGACAGCAGACGCCTCGCAGATCGCCCAACGATGCTGCGCAGGCGCTTTTCGGGCCGGTCATAGTTTCGATTCAAGACATCGCTCCTGCGCCTCGTTGCCGGCATCTTTTCCGCACCGTCGTGCCTGTCACTATCGCTTCGTACATGTCGGGCACCCGTCGGAAACAGGTTAGGTGCGCGTTATGGTCGGCCTCGCACACTCAGCTACTGCGGGTTGGATATTGCACCAAACCGCAGCGGTTCGTTTGTGCTGTAACGCACTTACGCGGTCAAAGCCCGGTGTGCAGTTTTCTGCCGTCAGCAAACGCCACACTACGCGGCTCCCACTGCATCGACAAGGTCAGAGTCTGATTGCCATTGAAGAATGCAGTAGTGCCGGCCGCCAGGCCCACCATCTGACGCCATACAAGAAAGCTGGTCGCGGTGACTGAGGCCGGAGTGAGTAGCGCATCGAATTGGATGGTGATTGCGGTGCTACGCGGCACGTTGCGCGCGTTGCCCGCTGGCGTGATCGACATCACCGTCAGCGCCGAAGCGACCAGCACAAGCGCGCACACGATGCCGGCCAGCGCGCGCAGAGAAAGGAATCGATCACGAGCCATGAAGATAGCTCCTACGCAAAACACAGAATCAGGCGCTCAGGATTCCCCAACACCGCAGTCTAGAAGACCGACTCAATTGCGCGCACGGATGCATGGAGCGATATACCTCACCTGCATGAGTAGCCCTAGTAGGGGACGTCGAGAGCGCCTCACGTCCGGCCCACGCTTATCGGTGCGAGCTTTTCTCGCGCAACTGTTTGAGCGTTTGGACGTGAGTGAGTACCCGGTGTGCGGCCCCTGCTGAATTGCGGTGCTGCTGACACCGAGGCGTCATCGGGCGCACACACCGGGCTCTCGGCGCCAGAGTACGAAAAGATTCAAGACATAAGGCGTTAGCCCGCTGCATCCAACGCCGCTGACACTCGCGATGGGCGGTGGACTTCTTCAGCGCCCCTGACCAGAATCGGGCCAATGACAGCGACGGAGCACACCCAATAGTGGACCAGGCAACGCACAACAAGATCGTCTCCTTCATCTGGGGCATCGCCGACGACGTCCTGCGCGACCTGTTCAAGCGCGGCAAGTATCCCGACGTGATCCTGCCGATGTGCGTCATTCGGCGCATGGACGCGGTCCTCGAGCCGACCAAGGCGCAGGTGCTCGACACCTAGAATATGCTCGACGAGGCGCGCATCACCGAGCAGCGCGCCGCCCTGTGCGATGCCGCGGGGCAGGCCTTCTACAACACCTCGAAGTTCACCCTGCGTGACCTCAAGTCGCGCGGCAGCCAGCAGCAACTGCTCGCTGATTTCGAGGATTATCTCAACGGATTTTCGCCCAACGTCCAGGACATCCTCGAGAACTTCAAGTTCCGCAACCAGCTCACCACGCTCTCCAAGGCCGACGCCATCGGCACGCTGATCGGCAAGTTC
>JAWXCG010000226.1:0-7819 GCA_034440555.1 Pseudomonadota bacterium | reverse complement strand
CCTCGATCTGGAGTAAGCGCGGCGACTGTGGGAGCGCTTCAGCCGCGAAGCTTTGAGCAAACGAAAACGGGACCGCATGCGGTCCCGTTTTCGTTTGCTATGGCCACGGGCCACCCGCGGGTTCCCCAATTTGCCGACGATCGATTGCGCAACATCCAGGGCGCCACCGCGTACCTGGGTCAAGGCCACGAACGGCGCGCACCACTTGGCGAGCACTCCCGCGCGATCGGTGAAGCACGATCAGCGACCGAATGGCCCCGTTTGGATGGTTTTGACGTTTGTGCTGTCATCACCCCCAGAGGATCGTTCCATGCGCCCGTATCTCCTGTTGTTAATTCTCCCGTTTGCGGCCGCCAGCCAGGCGGCGCAGTACTGCGTCTCGTCCGACGCCGTTTTGCGCACCGCCCTGATGGCCGCGGCACAATCGCCAGAGGCCGATCAGATTCGCTTCGTGCGCAGCACGATCGCATTGAACGGTAATGTCGATCCCGGCATCAAGGTCGAAGGCGATTTGCAGTTACGCGGTGGCTATGCCATTGGCTGTGCCAGCCGAGCCAGCGAAAAGCACTTCACCCGGATCAATGGCAACGATTACCGCATCAATCTTTTGATGCGCGGCGCTGCCGATCTGGATGTTGAACAGATGCACTTCTACGGTCTGGACCAATTGGTCGTCGGCGACAATATCGCAGAGCCGCAAGGTGCGTATGGCGAAGTGCGGATAACGCGCAGCGCGTTTCGCGAATTCCGCAACGGCCCAATATTCACCTTGCTGCGCCACGATCTACGTATCAGCAATAGTCTCTTCGCCGACAACGAAGCGGGCGTCAGCGTCGAGGGATTCTACAACTCGAACGTGGGCATCTCCACACGCATCGACCTGATTAACTGCACCGTGGTGCAAAACGATTTCGGTGTCCAGGTGCTATCAGGATCCACGGGAGCGAATACCTCGCCGCCATCCATCGTCAACAGCATCATCTCCGGCAATCTCTACGCCGATCTTGCCCTCGATCAGCCGACCATCGTGCGCCACAGCATGTACCGAACCCTGGCGCTCAGCGGACAAGGCGCGCTGCATTCCAGCAGTTACGCCAACCTGAGCAGCGCCCCGATGCTTGACAGTAATTTCCTGCCGCGCCCACTATCGCCCGCCATCGACAGCGGCGACGACAGCGTGATCGGCTACCCGATCAGCGTGATCGGCTACACGATCACCCCACCCGATTTCGCCGGCAACCCACGCAAGCGCGGCCTGCACGTCGATCGGGGTGCGCTCGAAGTGCAACCCCTGGTCGTCGTGTTTCCGTTTCCGTAAGCCACCGTGATCGCTGGCCGCGCGTGCAGCGCGGTCAGTGTGTCGAGCGGCAATTCCGCCTACCGCGGTGTCGCGGGGAGCGGCCAACTGCCGCGAAGCTTCGACCTCAGCTTGACGTGCGCCCAGGTTGATCTTGATGAAGTGATGTGAGTTTAGTTCTTGGCGCGATCATGGCAGTCACCGCAAATTGCGGAAAGTGTTCGTCGGTATGGCAATTTGCACATAGTTCGCGCTGGTTGGAAACAATCAGACAACGTGAATCCCTTGGTTCCAGGATCGAGTCCTGGTGGGGTGAGGCCTCGCGCTTGCGCGACGCCCCCAGGCATCGTGCGCGAGGCCGAACGCACGCGCATGGATGCGCGGGCCGGCGCCCAGCTCCAGGGACGGCTACTTAGCGCGAACGTCAACGAAGTCGACCCGCCATTCTTATCGCCACCCTTGCTACCATGCGCACTTGTTCAGGGCCTATAGCACAATGGTTAGTGCAGGGTGAGGCCTCGCGCGCGATGCGCCCAGCATCGCGCGCGAGGCCGAACGCACGCGCATGGATGCGCGGGCCGGCGCCCAGCTCCAGGGAAGGCTACACCAAGCGCTTATCAACGAAGCCTGCCGCGTGGACAGAAATGGATCATCACGCTATCCACCTGCGACAATGCGCATTCACAGTCGGGCCTATAGCACAATGGTTAGTGCAGAAGACTCATAATCTTTTGGTTCCAGGTTCGAGTCCTGGTGGGCCCACCAAACAATCGAGGGGCGAAAACGGGGTCAGTGTACCAATACGACTGGCAAGTCACGTAGGTCGGGTCCCGCGCAGCGGTACCCGACGTCGTGGTCGCGATGATGGCTGCATTGGGCGGCCGCAGATTTGAAGTGCAACACCTTGACGAACCGTCGAGGATTGCGCCATGGACTCATACACTCATTTGTCGTTGTCGGAACGGGTAGAAGTGAAGACAGGCTTGGCCAGGGGCGAAAGTCTCAGGCACCTTGCACGATGTCTTGATCGAAGCCCGTCAACGCTGTCCCGTGAACTCAATCGTACGCCAAAGCCCGGCGCGGTTTACGAAGCGGATGTTGCTGCAGATGCTGCACGCACACGCCGCCGTCGCGGCGGTCGTAAGCTGCAACCGGGCACGTTGCTTTGGGATCTGATGCTCGACGAACGCTTGCGTTGTGGTTGGTCGCCAGAGCATATTGCGGGAGGATTGAAGCACGATCATCCAGACCGGCCCGAGCGACGCGTGAGCCACGAAACCATCTACTGTGCACTTTACGCCTTGCCCAAGGGCGAATTGAAGAAGGAGTTGCTGAGCCTGCTGCGCCAGGCCAGCCGCGCACGGCGACCGCGCAGCGGCGGCAAGAAGCGCGGCGAAGTCCTCAAAGACATCACCCCGATTGCCGCACGCCCGGCGGAAGTCGAGACGCGCTTGATCCCTGGACACTGGGAAGCGGACTTGATCAAAGGCAAGGGCAATCGCAGCGCGGTTGCAACGCTGGTGGAACGTACGACGCGGTTGACGCTGCTCGCGGTGATGCCCGATGCCAGCGCGGCATCGACACTGCACGCATTGACTCAGGCCATGCAAGGACTGCCGGCGATCATGCGCAAAACCCTCACCTACGACCGCGGCAGCGAGATGGCGCGCCACGCCGAGCTGGCAGAGCGCTTGCAGATCGACATCTACTTCGCCGACCCCTACTCACCTTGGCAACGCGGCACCAGCGAGAACACCAATGGCCTCATTCGACAGTACCTACCCAAAGGCCGATCTCTCACCCACCATGTAGTCCTACTTGAACGACATCGCCATGTCGCTCAACACTCGCCCTAGAAAAGCGCTTGGATTCAAAACCCCGCTTGCTACATACAACGAGCTACTTCAAGCTCATGCTCTCTGAATCGGTGTTGCGGTTCGGACTTGAAACCGCCCCTCTTCACAGCCATCGCAGAGATAGAAATTTCACCATGACCAACCTAGCCCAGCCATTTCGCACCAGCACGCCCTATGACGGTCTGTTAACCATACAGGCCAAGTCAGCGCCGGGGTTGAGACTGCCGCAAGACGTCGGACCAGATGAGTGCGAACAACGGGAATACGATCTTTCTCTGAAGCGCCTGTATTACAACTACATGCGGACTTACCCATCCCTGGAAAATGTCCCGGTTTCCGCTGACTTGCCGCCGACTGAAATCTACGATGCTCGCTATGGTGGCTTGGTGCACACAGCGCAGAGCCATATTTGGGAGAACTTCAAGGTCATCTTATACAAGTTGTTGGAACGACAGATGACCGACAATGTTAGCAACGCTAATCTCGAAGAATTCAAAGAGATTGGCAAGCTACTGAAAAACGAAAGCGGCTTGCTGGATTTCTTCAGGGACATCACCAAGATTACCGCCTCGGTACCGGGGCTGGTGCAAACGGCGGCCGACAGTCTGTTCAATTTTCCGGGTGACATTCAGAAAATATACGTCGGCTTCGTAAAATTGCAGGAGCAAGCCAAGACTGAAGGGCCAACCGCTCACCTGAAGTCAACGCTGTACGAGATGTTGGCCAATGACAAGGGACGCGACTACCTGCACGCCAGCAGCGTGGAGGACTATCGGAAGTTGCTTGAACAGTTGTCGACGCCGTTGATGCTCGCTATTGAGCGTCAGTCATGGATGCCTGCCGACGGTCTTCCATGTGAACAGGACTGGTTTTTTGCCTATCTGCAACTGGCTGGATTCAATACCACCGTGTTGGTCGGTGTTACTGAAACCGAAACTGACCAAAAGAAAGCGATGCCGCTGACGCAATTACGCAAGAAAATGCCGCTGACCGATGTGCAGTTCCAGCGCATTATTGGTGACGGCAGCATGAGCTTGGCGCAGGCTGCTTCGCTCAAGCGTTTGTATGTTTGTGACTATCACATGTTTGATGGCTTGCGCGCGAGCAAGCACCATGGCGATCAACGATATATGGCTGCACCGATAGCCTTATTTTATTGGGATCCGACGCCGCCACACGGCTTTCCGCAAAATGGTGAGGGCGCGCTACGGCCGGTGGCTGTGATGTGTTCGCAATCCTATGATCCGGTTCACTCTCCGATCTTCAGCCCCAATGACAGCTGCGACGCCAACGATGGCAATGGCCTGAAGTGGCAAGTAGCCAAGTATCTCGCCAATGCAACCTGTGCGATGCACCATGAATCCATCGCGCACTTTGGTGAATGCCACTTGACGGTGGAACCGGCGATATTGGCCACGCATCGGCAATTGCCCGATTGCCATCCATTGCACAAACTGTTGATGCCGCACTTCCGGTTTAACATCAATATCAATTATGACGCCAGACGCGATCTGATTGCGCCAGGTGGCGTGGTCGCTACCAGTATTGGACCGGTGATCGATGAAACCCTGAAGCTCGTGGCCAAGGCCCGCCTTGACTGGCGTTGGGACGAGAATCGGCCGGATCGAATGTTCAAGGCCCGTGCGCTAAGCGCCGAAGCCCTGCCGAAGTTTCCGTTCCGTGATGACACGCTCCTGATTTGGAAGGCCGTATATCAGTTCACTGCCAGCTATATCAGCCACTACTATGTCGATGACATGGCGGTTGCTGAAGATGGCGAGTTGCAAAACTGGATCCATGAAATGACCTCGCCGGTTTACGCCCATTTCCAGGGGATGAATGGCTTGGTAGAAACCGGTGATCAAAGCCGGCCGTATCGCATTGCCAGTCGCGACTATCTCATCGATGTGATCGCCCAGCTGATATACATCGCCGGCCCGCAACATGCCAATACCAATTACAGTCAATATCCGCTAATGTCATACGCGCCTAGCGTGGCTGGAACCATCTATCAGCCACCGCCGACCCGCTTGACGCAACTGGAGTCCGTCATCGATCTGCTGCAGTGGTATCCGCCATTGGATGTATCGCTATACGCGTCTTCGTTTGAATATTTGCTGAGCAACATTCAGTACGACAAGTTGGGGCATTACGATGAAAATCTGTCCTATCCGTATTTCACCGAGCCAAAGATCCGCGAGTTTGTCGCTGACTTTCAGGGTGATCTGGCGCTGATTGAGATCGAAATACGTCAGCGCAACGAGGCGCGACCATTTCCGTACACTTTTCAGTTGCCCTCCAAGATACCGAATAGCATCAGTATCTAGCGGAAACCGGGAAACCGGGGTCGGAAACCGGGGTCAGTATACGAATACGACTGGAAAGGACGTCACGCCGCCTCAATCTCGATATGCGCGCGCCTGCCCAGCGCAGAGGCGATGAACCCCAGCGCATCGAGCCGGAATTGCGAGAGGCGGCGGCGCGGCAGACTACAATATGTAGCGTGTCACACCGCTGTACGTAGCCCGGATAACGCCGAAGGAAGTAGCTCCCGCGCAGCGAAGCGCCCTGCAACAGCGAAGCTGGTCTACCCGACATCGGAACATCGACAGCATCAACGATCGTCACCTCGCTGATTCATGTTCGTCGGTGGACGAGGCCATCGGCGATACAACGCGGCGTATACCGCTTCGGGGGATCCGCCCTACTTCCTTCGGTGTTGTTTGGGCCAAGCGTTCTCAGTCCGCAGCATTCTGCCCGCCAGGATTGCAAACAACGCGATCAATACCCATTGGCCGAACCAGGACGTCGCATCGACGCTCACGATGGGCACCGGGCCGAGCACCATTTCGGCGTTGTCGTTTTCGGCGTTGATATCAGCCAGAGCGCCGAAATCCGAGCGCACCAAAGTGTAGGTCTGCAGTTCGAGGGGAAAAGCTCAAGGGTTTCGAGTACGGGGCACGGCTGCGCAATCGGATCAGGCACCTGTGGCTTTGTCCATGCACCAGTGCTGGACGAATGAAGCCGAAGCCGCTACCGAAGCAAACCGGTCCGTACTCTGCGCTGCCACAGCCCTGCGCGATGTTACCGTCGATGGTGAACTCGGGATAGAAGTTCTCGGTACAGAAGCCCACCTGAAACTCGCGCACTGCCGTCGGTCCGTGATTCTGCGAAGTCAAACGGATCACTCCGTCGGCATGGCCGTCCGCACCGACCGAAAATCCGACAGAGTCGATACGAATACCGACATCGGTGAGTGATCACATCACGAACGTGATCGCGTCGTTTCGCGGCACCGCATCGTTTTCGCCATCGGTCAGCCAGCGATATCCTCCGTCGTTTACTGCGGCAAGTACGCGGTGTACGGTGAAACGGCAATCCTGGTGCTGGCCGACCGCCAAAGGTCCCAGGGTGACGTAGTAGCCCCGAATCAATCCCGACGGGGCAAACGGAAACCCCGGAAAAAGACCCTCACAGCCGTTTTGCACCGGCATCGCGAACGGATACCAAGCGTCGAAGAGGGAAGAAGCTATCGTAGCCACCGTTACCGTTACAACTGGATCGGGACCGTGGTTGGTCACGCGAACGACGAATGCCCTGTCTTCGCCCTGCGCCAACGGCATGATGCGCGGGCTGGCTGCCGACAAAGCGATATCGCTATTGGCAATCGCTGCATGCATCAGAACCAGCAACACGCAGCCCACGAGGACCTGCGCCAATTTCTTGGCTGCGCCACTTGCGCCCAATACAGCATGCGATGGCATAAGCCGTAGCCCCATGATCGACATGCGTCACTTTGCCACGAATCCGTACATCCATGGATATGAACGTAGCGCGTAGTCGATATTTTCAACACACCTGAGGTTATTGCCATTGTCGCGACCACGATGTCGATAGGGGGCAGGAAGGCTCACGCCTCCCCGCCCTGCGAACCGTACAGGCGGATTGCCCGCATACAACGCTCCAGTCACGTAGGTCGGGTCCCGCGCAGCAGTACCCGACGTCGTGGTCGCGATGATGGCTGTATTGTCAGGCAGCGTTGATATGCCGACGTCGGGTAGACCAGCTTCGCTGTTGTAAAGCGCTTCGCTGCGCGGGACCCGACCCACTTCCATCTATTACTCACGCTATCAGGTCGTTCCCGACAGCGATGCCGTGGCAACGGCGCGCAAGCGAGCACTGACGTCGATTGCGGTTGAGCAATCCGACGAGCAAGACAAAGAAATCGAACAGATCAACGAGCAAGCGATTCGCTTGTCTATGGGACGGAACGGTCTTTCCGGCATCACTTCTTGCAGCGCGTTTGTGATCACGAAATGGAAATAGCCTGAGCCGCGGATCATGGCGAAAAGAGTCCGCTTCAACTGGTTCAACGTCGGCCTTTTTTGCTTCTAGCAATGAAATCTACGCTACTCATTGCCGGCAGCCATCCGGGCGATCGATGTGTTTTACTTGCCGCACACGCCAGTGGTGCCTTAGCAACTCTCGCGCAGGCGATTCCAATATCCAATTGAAAAAGGCGGTTTTATACATGCATCTTCAATGCTACTGCTCGCCCTATGCCTGCTCCTGATTAGCGTCGAACCTCAGCCGAAGATCGCGTGATCTGAGACGGGCGGGGTGAATGGTAGAGCCACTTTCGATGCGGAGGTGGGTCATGGCAATG
>JAWXCG010000225.1:0-6290 GCA_034440555.1 Pseudomonadota bacterium | reverse complement strand
GAATTTCTCGCGCGGACGCAAAGAGCAGAGAAGCGGCGCTCTCGACATGCGTTGAAGCGCATGTCGAGCCGCTTCGAACGCCCGGCATGATTGCCGGGCTATTCCTTGTGCCACTCACGCACTTTGGCGAGACGCGCGGCAGAAATATGTGACTCTACCTGTGGAATCCTCAGCAACTCTTTGAACTCCGCTGCGCTGGCTTCATCGCGATTCGAGCGAAGCAGAATTTCAATACGTAACGCCAGGATCGAGGCACGTCGCTCCCAATCGCTCGGCCCCTGTTTCTCTTGCAACGCTTTGGATAAATCGATCGATCGCAGAGCCGGTTCCAGTTGTCCGAGTTCCAGCAAAGCCTTCGCACGATTCTGTTGAAACGCGCTTACCGTGTAGTTCTGGTCTTGACCGGTCGCGGCAAAGATCGCGATCGCTTCATCGACGCGCTTCAATGCTGCATCCCACTGTTCTAAACCAAGCATTGCGGTCGACTCTGACTGCAGCGCTTCGGCATACTTTGGATGCTTGGTCCCAAAAAGCTGCAGCGCGAAGTCGCGGTAGTCGCCGGCGACCTCAAGTGCCCGTGCATTGCGCTCGAGTCCAGCGTAGGCATGGCTCAGCTCGCGCATTGCGGTTCCGCAGTGTTCCAATTTGCTTAACGCCTGAGCCTTGCACAGCGCGACGATCGGCCCGAGGATCGCCTCACCTTCTGAAAACCTGCGCTGCACATTGTAAAGATTGCCAACGGTCACCTGGGAACTGATGTTGTTGGGATGATCAGCAGGAAACAACAGCGCGTACATGCTCGCGGACTCCTTCAGGTAACGCTCGCCCTCGGCAAGATTTCCGGAATCGATCACCACTACCGCAAGGTTCTGCAGATTGTTGGCGATGCGTTCGTGCGGTGCCTGCATGATCCGGCGATTCAACGCCAGCTCTTCTCGCATCACGGTCTCGGCACGTGCGCGGTCACCCAATTGGAATGATGCATAGGACATGAGTTGCAGCAACTTGGAATAGCTTCGATTAGGTGGAAACGCCCTTGAATTCCAAGTTGCGTGGACGCTATTGAGATGGGCCACCGCGTCTTTGGCGCGGCCATTCACCAATAGGGTGTAGGCCAGGAACATTCTTGAATCGAGTGACTCTCGGGTTTCCGGACCGAAGATATTGTCTGTCGTGCGTACTTGCTCTTCGGCTAGTTCGACCGTGCCCTGCAGGTTTCCGTTTTGCACGAGGCTGTCAATATATGCGGCGACGCCGAGGTGCATCGCCTTGTCCTGCTTGGCCCGTATCACGGGCAATCGTGCGCGCAATCCGGCCTCGGCTTTCTGGCCCTGCCCTATGCGCTGCATCGCCTGAAATCGATTCACTTCGATTTCAACGTGGCGTCTCGAATCCTGTTCGCCCAGGCCGTCAAGCAGCTTGAGTGCATGATCGCCCTGCGCGATCGCGGCAGCAAAGTCACTGCTATTGAAGCTGATTTGCGCCAGCGTGCCGAGGAATTCCGCGCGCATCTCTGGCGTCAAGGTCTGATCCGACTCAAGTCGTTGCGCGGCTTGTCGTGCGAGCAAGTCCGGCGTCGGACGCTGGTCTTCGGGCAGATCTTCGTTAGCCGATTCGAATACGCTGAGCAGAAAGTCCCGCGCAGCCTCAGCCCGTTGCGCCTGCGCTCGCGCTACCTTGGCCTGCCAGATTGCGACTCCCGCGCTGGCCAGAATTCCGAGTAGCACGGCCACCGTCGTCAAAACACTTCCACGGTGGCGATTGATGAATTTTCGAGCGATGTACCAGCGTGATGGCGGATGCGCGAGCACCGGACGGGCACCGAGAAAACGCACAATGTCGTCACCGAGTTCCGCCGCATCACGATAGCGTCGCTCACTTTCCATGGCGCAGGCCTTGGCGATGACCCAGCGCAATTCCGGCGGCACCAGTTCGGGCAGTGGCGTCAGCTCGCCCGGAAACATTGGCGGCGGCGCGTTGGTCAGCAACACGCGCAGCAGCATGCCAAGTGCATGCACGTCGGTTGCCAACGTGATGACCCCGCCGCGTGCCTGCTCAGGCGCACCGTACCCCGGCGTCATGATCGGCACCGCGGTCTGGCTCTGCGTTTCATCTTCGTCGAGCAGGCGCGCGATACCAAAATCGAGCACCCTGACCTTGCCCTCGGGCGTGACAAACACATTCGAAGGTTTGAGATCGCGATGCACAATCAGCGCACGATGTGCTGCAGCGACGACATCACACAATTGTGCAAACAGCGCAACGCGAGCGCGCAGTTCAAGCGCCTGATCGTCACACCACTGGTCGATGGAGACGCCTTCCACGTACTCCATGATCAGGTAGGGAACGCCGTCGCCGCTGACGCCGCCGTCGATCAGCCGGGCAACACCGGCGTGCTCGAAGCGCGCGAGAATCTCGCGCTCGCGGCGAAAACGCCGGTGTTCGTCGCTGTCATGAATGCCGCGACTGAGCAGCTTGACCGCTGCGGTCTGCGCAAAATCACTGTCGACGCGCTCGGCCAGAAACACCGTGCCCTGCCCACCGCGACCAATCAGACGCTGCAACTGGAAAGCGCCGAAGCGTCGACCGATCAGGCTTTCCGGGTTGAACTCCGGTCCGGCCGCATCGCCAAGCAGTTCGATGTGTTCCGCCACGTCGCGCTGCAAGAACCCGGTCTGGCCACGATCGGCTACCAGCATCAACTCCAGCTCGATGCGCTGATTGGCATCGGTGACATTCGCGTCCATCCAGCTTTCACGCTCGCCGTCGGGCAAATCGACACAATGATCGAATAGTGCCCGCAGGCGCGCATAGGTAATGTACATACAGAACCTCGACGTGGAAAAGCATGGCAAAGCGACATGTGCGTTTTTTCGGTGCGCTAGGAGCCCAGTTCACTCTGCAACCAGGCACGCGCTGCGCGCCAGTCGCGATTGATGGTGCGCTCGGAGAGCCCCAGTAGTTCAGCGATTTTCGCCAGGTCGAGCCCCGCGAAGTAGTGCAGCTCCACCACTTCGGCGGCACGTGCATCGGCGATTGCGAGCTTGGCCAACGCGGCATCGAGCTCCAGCGCCAATGACGCATCAAGTTGAACCGCGTCGACAGACGGCGAATCCAATCCGGTGTGGTGCACGCCCCCTCCGTGCTTGGGGCGCAAGCAACGGCGTGCGTGGTCGATCAGCAGATTGCGCATCGAGCGCGCCGCATAGCCGAAGAAATCACGGGGTGCCGGGGCACGCCCGCGCGCCGAGCAGATATCCAGGTAGACCTCGTGCACCAGTGCAGTGGTATTCAAGGTATGGCCGGCGGCGAATCGATGCCGTTCGCGATGGGCAATCTTGCGCAGGCGTTCGTACACCTGCTCAAAAGGCAGATCGGAAGCGGCAACGGTTGACGATGGATCAGCAGGGGTCATCGGCGCATTCCTGGCCCTTGGGGCGCTTCACTAGTGAACTTGTCAGCAGCCAAGCAGCGCCCGGTCAGGCGCGCTCCATTGTGCCAAGCGTCGCAGCGCAAACGCGCGCGTTCAACCGGCCAGATCGAGTTCGCGCTGCAAGAACGCCTTGGCGGTGCGCGTATCGCGCACCACCGTCGGCACGGAAACTTCAAGTGCACGCGCGACGTCCTCAACTTCCATGCCAGCGAAAAAGCGCATCTCCATGACCTGGGCCAATCGCTCATCGAGATCGGCGAGCTTGCGCAATGCCGCATCGATTGCGACCAGGCGCTCGGCTTGGGCATCCACCGGGATCGACTCGGCCTCAAGATCATCCAGCGCGATATGCACGGCACCGGCGCCACGCCGCTCCGCCACGCGCGCACGCGCGTAGTCAATCACCACTTGTCGCATCGCCTTGGCCGCGGTGGCAAAGAAATGGTGGCTGCTGTGGTATTCCCCGCCCTGGCCAGCGAAAAGTTTCAGGTATGCCTCATTGACCAGGGCGCGCGTGTTCAGGGTTTCGCCGCGTTGATGGCGCGAGAGCTCAGCATGCGCGATGCGCATCAGGTCCTGATGGACGCGCTGCATCAGCTGCGAGCGTGCCTTCGGATCATCAGCGGCCTGCGCGACCTGCCGGGTTATGCCAGATGGTTCCGTTTCGGTCACAGTACGCCTCCGGGCAATTCTGCGCTGGGTTTTGCGCGGTGCGAGGACCAGTAACACGTGTCAACGCCGCTGCATCCACGAGTCGATCGCGGCTTCGTGGAGTGTAGCGACATGTCGGCGGAATCTAGAGCCTGCGTCCGATATTCGGTACGAATGTGTTTTCGACGCGGGCATTGGCCTAGCGAAACTGGCCCCTTCAGGCTGCGCGCGCACAATGTCAGGCGCTTCCAGCTGTTGGGCACAGTCGTGATCTCCATGCTGGCTGGCTTACGTATGCTTGTGGATGGGGCGAGACCACTTTTACCCCGGCCCACTCGACAATCCGAAGTTCGACGATGCCAGCGGCGGAGATTTTACCCGCACACGGGCCGTGATGTTGTCCGAACGATCACCACCCTCACGCGGTTCCTGTTGCATCACTGCATCACTTACGTTTTTTGGCACCCGTTGAACGGGCACACCGCCGATATGATTGGCGCAGCAAAACCGGAGCAGTAATGGACCCATCCGATTGGTCTCGCGTTCGTGATCTGTTCGAACAGGCACTCAACAAGTCTGCGGTTGAGCGCGATGCATTCCTGGCGATTGCCTGCAGCGATCGTCCCGATCTGTTGGCTGAGGTCTGCGCGATGCTCGTCGCTGACGCGCAGGCGCAACAAAGCCACACCTCCCTTGGCGCGGCTGCGCCCGAGTTACTGCGGGCATTGAGCGGCGAAGAAACGGTTGCGCACGATGCGCAGGCGGGTCTGCGGCTCGGTCCATGGCGGCTGCTGCGCGAGATCGGCCGCGGCGGCATGGGCGCGGTCTATCTTGCTGATCGCGATGACGGCGAATACGTCCAGCAGGCCGCAATCAAGCTGGTCCGGCCTGGATGGGATATGGGCGAACTGCTGCAGCGCTTCCGCGCCGAGCGCCAGATTCTGGCGACACTCAACCACCCCAACATTGCGCGCCTGCTCGATGGTGGTGTCAGCGCGGATGGCAAACCCTACCTCGTGCTTGAGTATGTTGAAGGCATCGAGATCGGTCGCTACTGCAATGCGCTCCAGCTCAGCATCGACGCGCGCCTGCGTCTGTTCTTGACGGTCTGCGAGGCCGTAACACATGCGCACCGGCGTCTGGTCGTACATCGCGATCTGAAGCCCTCCAATATCCTCGTCGATGGCTCCGGTCAGGTGAAGCTGCTCGACTTCGGCATTGCCAAATTACTGCAAAGTGATGCCAGCATCACCGCCTCGGCATCGCGCATGTTCACACCCGAGTACGCCGCGCCCGAACAAGTGCGCGGTGAGCTGGTTACGACCGGCGTCGATGTCTACGCGCTCGGTCTGCTTCTGTTCGAGTTGCTCACCGGGCGGCGGCCTTATGGCGCGACTGCGTCGACCCCCGCCGCATACGAGCAGGCGATCCTGACGCAGGAACCGCAGAAGCCATCGCGCGCTGCCGCTGAAGCCGACGGCGAATCGGACGCGCGCGCCGCCGCCCGCAGTCTCAACCCAGCCCACCTGAGTGCGCAGTTGCGCGGCGATCTCGACGCGATCGTACTCAAGGCGCTGCGCAAAGAACCCGAACAGCGTTACGAAGCCGTGGCCGCGTTTGCCGACGACGTGCAGCGCTATCTGGATCGCAGCCCGGTCTTGGCACGCCGCGGCAACCTGCGCTATCGCGCCACCCGCTTCCTGCAGCGACATGCGCTCGCCAGCGGCCTCGTCGCTATCGCCATCGTCTCTCTCGTCGCCGGACTCGGTGTCGCGCTCTGGCAGGCCGAGCACGCGCGTGCCGAAGCCAGCAAGTCGCGCGCGGCGCTGGAATTCATGACCGGCCTGTTCACCCTGGCCGATCCGGTGGCCGCACAGGGCGAACGCATCACCGCGCGCGAGTTGCTGACCACCGGCAGTCAACGCATCCGCGAACAGTTGTTGGACCAACCCGCTGCGCGTGCCGAACTGTTACGCGCAATGGGTGATGCCTATCGCGGCCTTGGGCTTTACGACGACGCGTTGCCGATACTCGACGAAGCGGCGCGCACCGCCACCGACCCGAGCGTGGCGATGCTGTCGCATGCGATCGTGCTACACCAACTCGGTCGCTATGACGAAGCGCTCAAGGAGCTACTGGCACTGCGTGAAAACCAGATATTGCGACGTCCGACTGACATCGACTTCGTATCGCAGATCGATCTGCG
>JAWXCG010000224.1:0-8822 GCA_034440555.1 Pseudomonadota bacterium | reverse complement strand
TGCCGGGTCCGCGGTCTTTAAGGCGTCGCGCAGAAATAATGCGCCTCTTTTGAACGGGAGACTCTTGCTGGACTTTTAACCCGCCTGCGTTGTTGCCCAAAGGATTGCGTAGTCCGACTACGCGCCCCTTTGGGCGCCGAGCAGGCGGGATAAAATCCGGTGCAATCCGACCACATTATTTATGCGCAACGCCTAAGGAACATCTGAACAAGTCCGGAGCCGCGATAGCCCCCTGAGTCAGGGGGCGAAAAACCGCAGCTTTTTGGGGGTTTGGCAAGCGATAAGCCGTATGGCGAAGACAAAGTGGTGACTTATTCAGACCTTCCCTAAGTCTGCGACTGGTCGTACAGACGGGAAAATGCGCAAGCGGGCCGCCAATGATGCGACCCGCCGCGCAGCGTATCCCCGGAGAAGTGCCGTGCCAACGCTGAAGCCGAGGTCGTCGCGCGAGCGCTGCCTCGGTATGAACAGTCATGCGAGCGGGAGCAAAGCATGCAATGCGACTTGCAATCTCTCAGGCCCGATACCACTTGGCGGTGTGGCGGCCGCCCAGCTCGGCGCGTGTCATCGCTTCAGCCCGGCAAGAAGGAGTCCATGATGTCTGCTTACGAACTCGCCCAATTGAACATTGCCATCATGAAGGAGCCGCTGGATTCGCCGAGCATGTCAGATTTTGTGGCCAACCTCGAACGCGTCAATGCTTTGGCTGAGCGTTCGCCCGGCTATGTATGGCGCTTTCAAACCGAGGAAGGCGATGCCACGGCCGCGCGACCCTTGGGTGAGGACACCTTGGTCAACATGTCAGTGTGGCGAGATGTTGAGTCGCTGAACAAGTATGTCTACGGTGCTGCGCACGTTGAGATCATGCGCCGTCGCAGGGAGTGGTTCGAACGGATGAAACAGGCGTACGTTGTTCTCTGGTGGGTACCAAAGGGTCATCGCCCCGCGATGACCGAGGCGATCGCGAAGCTCGACCTGTTGCGCAGCGGGGGCCCGACGGCCGAGGCTTTCACTTTCCGTCAGGCCTTCTTGCCGCCAGACGCACGGTCAGCGAACGCCCCATTCGCGTTCGGCAATGAATGCCCAGCCACGTAAATCTGCGCTGATGGTCAAGATTGAATTGTTCGAGGCGGAATCGACAGCGTAGAGCGCGGCCTGAGCGCGGCGCGCGCTAACCGAACGGTTGACCCGCGTTCACAGCACGCGTTCAATGAACCAACTCAGCCCGGCGAGTGCAATCGCGGCACTGAGGGTGCGCACGCCCTGGCGCTCAAACCAGGGCGGACTGCACTGCACGCAGGCGCGCTTCGAGCGGCCCATAGCCAACGCTGTCAGCAAGGTACAGCGCCTGTGATTCGCGGGTTGCAACTGTCGCGGCCCACGCTATGTTTTCGGGCGGCAGTGTTGTCCTGCTGCAGGCCCAGATCAGCAGCGCGACACAAGGTATCAGCAGCGGGCGTCTCATCGGGAAATTCCTGGTTTGAAATGGCTATGCACAGACGCAGGCCTGCTTGGCGTGTGGTCCGAGCGTCCTCTGACAGGTTTGCGTCGCTACTGGAACGGTTGGTGCCGCGATGGCCACCATTCAGACCATGATGTGGCAGCGCTACGAACGGGAACACCGTGAGGTAATTCCTGTCGTTGCCGTTCACGCCGTCGCCCGCACCAGCGGCGGGATTGCCGGCGACGATCAGGCTGATCAGCGCATCGCTGACGTCAACCTGTTCCTTGTTGGGTGCGGAACCGCCATCGATGCGACGACCGTTGGGGAACTGCGAATCAATTGCCGAATCCAGTGTGACTACCTCACCAGTGCAGCCATCATCAATCGGAATGGGGCGGCCCAGATTGATTACGTTGATGATGTCGACGCGCGGTCCAATCGCGGTATCGGGATTGATGCCAGGCGCCGCGTAGATGCCCAGTACCTCGGCATCGCGCACCAAAACCGGGAACAGAATATCCGCACCGAAGTTGCTGACGTCCTGCATCGGACTGGAACGCAGGTACTTGGTCTGGCGTGAAGTGCCGACCAATCCGGCATTGAACAGTAGCAGCGCATTGCGGCCCACTTGCTTCCACTTGCCCTGGTAGCCGTAGCCGGTGACGACGTTGTCCTCGCCGACGTTCTGCTTTTCGCGGCGGCTGATGTTGAACCAGACCCGCAGCAGGCTGTCGGACGAATCGGCCTGCAGCACACCATTTTGCGGAGCGCTGTTCGGAAACAAATCGGCGATCGGAATTTCCAGTGCCACGGTAAACACGTTGAATGAAGCCAGTGAACTCGTCTTCACACGGGGTGTCACGTGCACCGGCGATGCTGAACAAGCCTTCGCGGCAGAGGTTGAACAGATCGAAGATGCCCTTCTCATCGAGGTAATAGGGATCGTCGCGTTGGCCAGTGAACGCGCGGCCACCATTGCTCAGATTGTGGATGTACTTCGAGGCGACGAGCGCATCGTCTTACAGATTCACTTTGCTGCTGGTGTTGTTGCCCGATTCATAACCTTGAAACGCGCCCAGGCCTTACACCAGTCGATCCGTCTGCGGTCCGTGATTGTTCGGGGCAACATCGAGATTGCTGCCGATCACTGAAAACTGTCGTTGAGTATTGATGCGGGAGATCGAGAATTTTTCCGAGGCGCCAGTCAGTTGCCATGGCAACTCGTTGCCACCGAACGGTGGATCTGACCCGCCGGGAACGCCGTCGTCGGGTTCGCCCACCTTGTACTCGATGCGATACACCATCTGATCTTCCAGGCTGGTGCCCTCGCCGATGTGGAACTCGTAGCGATAGCCATTGCAGGCGCGCAGGCCCTGATTGCCCTGACCGGGTTCGTGCAGTGGATTGAAGTTCGCAATCAGATACAGCTTGCTGTGATCCCCCGGAGAAACCCAGGCTTAGGTATCGGTATTGTCGGCGCAAGGCTCATTCATTACGACGAGCGCTTCGCGATAGCTGGACGCCAGCTCGAGGCTGCTGGAAAGTGCCAGACCATTGCGCACAGCGCTGCCAGTGCGCGGGTCGTTGGCTTCATTTCGTTTCCTCCATCGAGACCGGCAAAGGGCGGCTCGTGAGAGGAGTTACGTAACCTGCGGTGATCTGGAGGCAGTGGCGACTACGTCAATGTGTGAAGAGCGCGTTGAGAATTATTGGGTTCGCCGCACGCGCCGCGCCTGCCAACGACTGCGCGACACGCCCGTGGCGTTGGCAACTTGAGATCAGTGGCTCGCGATTGACTACGCGTTGCACTGATCGCGTTGCATTGAATTTGCCTGCGTCGCCGATGCGTCAGTTTTCGAAGCCGTTGGCAAACGGCAGTTCGATCACGAATGAGTGGCTCCAGACACCGCGGCCAAGCGTGCCGGCAATCAGCGTGTTGCTAGTGGCCACGTATTGCAGGTCGAACACCAGGACATCAGGCAGACCAGCGCCAAGCAGACTCCAGACGTTCGAATCGGCCGCAGTGGTAAAAACACCAGAGCGAGTGCCGACCGCTACGATGTCGCTGCTGCCCTGGTCGATGTACTCGATCGTGCGGAAATCGAGCGAGCTGACGCTGGTCAAATTTCCGGTGACGTCCTGCCAGGTATCGCCCGCGTTGATTGAACGGAATACCTGATTGTCGTCCACGGCAAAAACGCGCAGTCCATTGCCGGGATCGAGCACCACATCGGTGATGGTGTTGGCGCCAGCGGGCAGGGCGCCAGTGGCAACAAAGATACTGCCCGAGCGCTTGAACACCGCGGCCCCCTTTCCTACGTAGGCGACACTGCTGTCAGCATTGGTACCGTAAGTCATCGCGTTGCGGTTGGCACCGGGCGCGCCCAGCGGAGTCAGAGTCGGAGTGGCGGTGGTGACGTTGGTGGATTCGTAGATGGTATTCAGGCCGCCAACCAGCAGCCGCCCCGGATCGGCGGCGTTCAATGCGATCGGCGTGACGAACTGCGGATCGGCAATGGTCGGCAACGTGAGGCTGCCGAGAAAAGCATTGGCGCTGCTGTAGCGATCGCGACTGAAGCCGCCCAGCCCCTGCGAGCTTAGATAACGGAAGCTCGCTGCCGGCCCAACGGTTACGTTATCGGCAGCGACATCACCGCCATCGCCGCCGTTGATCAAGGTCCAGCGCAGATTGGCTGCGCTCTGCTGCATATGCGTGCCATTGTCCTGGGTGCCGATGAAAATGACGTTGGCGACGCGATCCTGGGCGAGGTCGTGCACCTCGATGACATTGAGATTTCCGATCACAGATCCCCAGGTGCCGGCCGAAGATGTCGGCGAAGATCGGCGATAGATTCCGCCGTCGTCGCTCTCCAACAAATTGCCATTGACGTCGAACGCGAGGTCGCGACTGTCGGCGTGCGGAGAAGTATTGCCCCCATTGCCGTCCATGATCGTCACAAACTGAGTGCCGATTGTCAGCGCGGCGTCGCCGCGGACCAGATTGCCGGTGAAAGGACCAGAGCTGATGCGATCGCCACCAATGTAGACGCGATTGGCATTGGCCGGGTCGGCCGCTATCGACGTATTCGGAAAGCCCTGCCCGCCAGGATGGATGACCGGCACATCCATTGCCGTCCAGTTGCTACCTTGGTTGGCGCTGCGGAATACACCGTTCAAACTGCCGGTATCGACTGTGGCCGCGAACAGCGTCGAGGAGGCGCCGACCGATAGCTTGATGTTGTTGGTCGTCGCGACCAGGCCAGTCACTCCAGTAGTGACATCGATCCAGTTGGCGCCACTATTGTCGCTACGCAGCAACTTGGGCGCAGTGCCGCGCACCGCAATGTAGAAACGCGCGTTGTCGCCGGCGTCACCGACCAGATCGAAAATACCGCCGGTGGGCAGTCCGTTGCTGCCCGACACCAGTGTCCAGTTCGCACCGCTGTTGATACTGCGGAACAGCCCGCCATTGTTGGAAGCGGCCATCAGTACCGCGCCCCGCGCAGCGACGGCGACGATCTTCTGGCCGAGCAATGTCGCGCCGCCCAGCATGCTCCAGTTGGCGCCGCCGTCTATGCTGCGATAGACGCCGATTTCGTCATCGCCGCGTTGCGCGAAGTTGCCCAGGCGTCCGGTGCCGGCAAGCAACGTCTGGTTGGTCGCATCAGTGGGGTCGAATGCAATCGCGCCGATCGACTGCGATGGCAGGTCTGCGGTTTGCGCGACCCACGTGGGCTGCGCGGCCGTGGCGTTGCTGGTCTTCCAGATGCCGCCATTTACCGCGCCGATGTAAAGGATGCTCGCGTTTAATGGATGCGGGGCGATGCTTTGAATGGCGCCGCAGACTTCGTCTCCAGGCGGTACGTTGACCTGCGCTGATTGGGTCGGCGCGGGCCCACGCTGTTGCCAGGATACGGCAAGGCCGCGTCGGTCGGGCCGCGCCGGCGGAAATACCGCTGGACGCTGCTCCGCCGGATCGACTGGCTCGGCATCGGACAGTTCATTTCTCGGGCGCGCGATCGATGCCGGTGGCGCGCTACTGCGCTCTGCACTCGGTGCCACGACAGGCGTCGACTGCGTCGCCAACGCTGCGCTCGTGAGCAACAATCCGCCCAGAAGAGCCGCGCAGCAAATGCGAACGCCGTAAGCCAAATTATTCTGGGGCATTTCCCGGTTCCTCAATGGAGTTGGTCGAATGGGCCGATCGCTCGCCGCCTCAAGCCGCCAGATTAGCGGAGGCAAAGCGCGTGTGGGTGTGCGAAAGGTCAGTATGTGCAACGGTATTTGGGGGCAAGCGGACATGGGTAACGCTACGTTGTTCACTGCGGCAGTCAGGCATTTCGGCGGTGTTTTTCAGCCGTGTCGAATCTCGCCGATAGCACCACGTGCCCAGCTGCGCGACTGGTACATCTGGGCATCGGCGCGGGCGATGGTGTCGGGCAGGAGTTCGTTGGGCAGGCGCACGGCGTAGCCCAACGAGAACGCGCACGGCGCCAGCGCGCGGTCATCACGCAGGCGCATCGCAGTGTGCTCGGCGAGATCGTCGCCTGCATCCGTCAGCAGCAGAAGAAATTCGTCGCCGCCAGCACGCACCACCGCGTCGCCGGCGCGCGCATGCTGTTGCAGAAAATGTCCAACCTCGACCAGCACCTGATCGCCACGTTCGTGGCCGTGGGTATCGTTGATGCGCTTGAAATGATCAAGGTCAATATTGATCACCGCCCAGCGTTGCGCTTCGCTGTGCCTGCGCTCGAACACCGAAAGGTACCTGCGGTTGAAACAGCCGGTCAGCTCGTCCTGCAGGCTTTGCTCGCGCAGCGCCTCGGTCTGCTGCACCTGATCGGTCACGTCCACGGCGTGCCCGATAACGTAGGCATGCTCCGGCACCTGGGCGTTGAGGCGCGCGCTGTATCGCCAGCACCGCGCGGCACCGCGCCGATGGCGAACATACATCAGCCCTTCATCGTGTTCGCTGCTTTGCACGCGCAACAGGTACTCGGAAAAGGCGATCTGGTCAGCGTCAGCGATAAAATCTGCGAGCGGCTGGCCAACCAGTTGGTCCTCGCGCTGGCCGAGGGCTTCTGCAACGGCTGGATTGGCCATCAACAGGCGCCCTTCGAAGTCGTGCAGAAAAACATAGCCGCGACTCAGACGTAGCACATCCAGGGCGCGTGACTGGCTCTCGCGCAGCGCAGTCACCGCGGCGCGCAGGCGCCGGTTGGAACGGCGCTGCTGCCAGAAGAACACGCTGAGAACCAGCAGCGTCGCCAGGCTGAGCATACCCAGCGCCAGACCCAACCGGTTGCGGCGGGCCAGTGCGTCGGCGCGTTCGGCGGCGAGTGTTGCCTCGCTTCCGAGTCGCAACACATCGAGCTGCTGTTCGGCATACTTCAGCCGCGAATCGAAGTCGTCGGCGGCCAGCGCGCGGTCGTTGCTGAGCACGCCGCGATCGAGCTCGATGACCCTGCGCATGGCACTGGCCAGTTCGGCCTTTGGCGCATCGATTTCGAGCAAGACGCCGATCAGGTCACGGCCAACGCGCAACTCGTCGCGATCCAGCCCCAGTTCGCGAAAAGTCTGGATCGCCGCGCGCAGCTCACTCGCAGCGACTGGCAGGTCAGTGCGATCCATCGCAGCCAAACCGCTGACCTCATGGCCGAGTCCCTGCAGTTGTGAGTTCTTCAATTGCTTGGCCAACGCAAAGATCTGCTCGGCGTTGTGCAACACGTTGGCATAGTCGCGGTCCTGCCGAGCGAGCCGTGCTGACTCCAGATACATCTCGGCACTCAGCTTTGGATCGTTGAGCAGGCGACTGGCGGCCACGGCCTGCGCCAGCAACGCGCGCGCCATCTCACGTTTGCCAAGTTGCGCGTTGGCACGCGACTGATTGCGCAGCAGGCGCGCGCGCATCTGAATCGCGCCATCGGGCCCGAGCTGCTGCAATCCGCGTTTGGCGTATTCGGCGGCAAGCTGGTGTTTGCCGATGGCATGACTCATCGACGAGTAGGCCAGTGAAATATCGGCCGACAGCTCGCTGTGCGGCGTTGTTTTCAACAGCAGTTCGGCGCGTCCGAGCACCTGTTCGCCGCCGGTAAAGTCCTGCATCGCCATACGCGCGCGGCTGTCGTTGATCAGGCCGCGCACCATCAGGATGGGATCGCCGCTGCCTTCGGCGGCAACCACCGCCTGGGCACCGGCGCGGCGTTGGCATTGCCAGTTGGCAATCACTCGGCAGGCGTTGGCTTCCGCCAGATAAAGCAAGGCGAGTTCGCGCTCGTTTTCCTTGGATTGCGCAGTCTTGATCAGTGCCGGCAGCTGCATGAGCACGGTTTCCGGATCAAACAGCGCCTTCGCTTCCAGAGCGTGTCGAGGCAAAGGCACAGCAGCGGCCGGTGTAACGCAGAACGCGCGCACGCCGCAGCCGAGCAGCAGCACGCTCAGCAGTAAAGAACCAACGCCAGAGTTGGCGACAGACCTCATGTGACGATCCCAAGGCCCCCGGGCCCTGATGTGCGATGGTACGACGTGGTGCTCGGCTAGGGAACATCTGAACAAGTCCGAAGCCGCGATAGCCCCCTGATTCAGGGGGCGAAAAACCGAAGGTTTTGACCAGCTCCGCTGTTGAGAGCGGGGGTTGGCAAGCGATAGGCAGTGTGGCGAAGACGAAGTCGTGACTTATTCAGACCTTCCCGCAGATGTCAACAATCAGCAACTGGCAGTGCGCGGCGTTGCGCCGCGCCGCAGCGCCCACCCGTTGCAGTGGGGACGCGCGACGCGGCAGTCCTGGCTATTTCCGTTTTGGAGCGAACGCGTGGGTCAACAGTGCGCCATCAAATCCCGCGCTCGGAGCAAGACCCGCGGCATGTCGGTACAGCGCCGCTGAGTAGATGCCCGATAACGCGGCGTGAACCAGCGCGAACGACATCATCACCACAATTCCGATACCAATCGCCGTCGCCGCCAATGCCAGGTGCGCGCCGGAAAACAGCACGGCGGCAATGGTCGCGGTCAGCACGATCACCAGAAATTGCGCCAGGCCAAATACCACGCCGACGCCGCCCTGGCCGATGATGTTCTCGCCCCAGGTGCTTTTGAGCAGGCGTGCACTTTCCTTCACCGCGTCCAGTGGCCCGACATCTCGCATCACCAACACCGGTACGGTGAGGAAGGTGACCACGGTCCACGCCGCGCCGATCAGCCCGGTGATCCATTTGCCGATGAACCCCGCGCGTTCTTCGATGGCGCGAAGAATCATGCCCACAGTCGCCGCGATGGCGGCATAACCAAGAATGACGCGAATTTTGGACCGGGCAATGCGCAAACCATCGGCGACCGTAGGATCGCCACCTTCGAGTCGAATCATCGCCGCTCCAACCAG
>JAWXCG010000223.1:0-12667 GCA_034440555.1 Pseudomonadota bacterium | reverse complement strand
TCACGGTTTGCCAGATCAATACCTGCTTATCCAGCGTCTCGGCTTCGATAAAGGTCTTGAGCAGATGGATCGAGCTGATGCCGATGATGGCCGTGGCCAGCTTGACCTTGAGCACCGCAGCATTCACATGCGACAGCCATTCCGGTTGATCGGGATGGCCTTGCAGACCCAGACGCGACACAAAAGTCTCGTAGCCGCCGACGATGACCATCACCAGCAGATTGGAAATCATCACCACATCGATCAGGCCCAGAACGGTCAGCATGATGGCGGTTTCGGCGTTGTGCGAAGGCATGTCCTTGAGTACTTCGGCGGCCACCACCGCAGCTTTGTCCGCCGCAATGCCCGCCTTGACCAGCACGTCGCTGGCCGCAGCAAGTGCTGCTGCGGGCGCGTGCGCTGCGGTATCCATCGAGACGGAGTGCACCAAATGCCAAAGCTCACGCAAAAACTGCACCACGTACAGACCCTGGGCCACGATCAGCCCCAGATACAGCGGCAACTGCAGCCAGCGCGACGAGAAGATCAACCAGGGCAAAGGCCCCAGTCGCTGAGGGGTTCCGGGGTTCGGGGTGTTGGCCATGAATGAGGATCCGAAAGGGGAGGGGATTCTATCGAATCGGGATGACGCTAGCAGCGCAGCGAGGTGCAACGCGAACGATGGCGAACGCGATGGATTTTATGCCAGTTTGCAGCCGCGCCTGGATGCACTCCTACGATCAGGCGTGCAAGGTCGAACCGGGCAGTGACAATATGTAATCCGCGCCCATCATCTGCGATGCGGTGTAGAAGCCGCCGGCCGGGCGCTTGGCGATCACGTGATCGAGAATCCCCATGGCGGCGGTTGCGGTCAGATCGTAACCGTTGACGGTGCGCAGCTGTTTCTTCACTTCGGCGCCGGCAGCATTGCGCACCTCACCCCAGATCGTACAGCCGCTGCTGCCGCGCTGGCTGTCGTCGGGACCGCCAGCGCGAATCTTCTTCTTCATGAAGTTCTGCACGAGGCCCAGACCCAGCAAGGGGCGAATCAGGTTCAATTTCTTCAGTCGCGCTGCGGTGGACGGCGACACGCCCATGTACACCTCGACATTCGGAATTCCGGTTGACACATACGCGGTGTACACGTCGCCCCAGGGAATGGTCATCGCATGCCGTGCTTCACCATCGCGATCAAAGGTACGCGTCTTGTAGGCCAGGGGTACACGCACAATCTGGCCGTCGCGGCGCACACGGCCACCCTTGGATAGCCCCTCGACTGCAGTCAGTGCGGTTCCATGGCTGGGCCCGCCGCCGGCCTCGAAGGCCAGTACCAGCTCAATGGCATCGGGCAGATCGCGCTTCAGCATCGCCGCCAGGCAATCAGTCGGGACCACATCGAAGCCAGTGCCCGGCATCACCACGATGCCGCGCTCCTGTGCGCGCTGGTTGCGTTGGTGACAGTGCGCAAACACCTCCATCTCGCCGGTGATGTCCAGATAGTGCACCGCAGATTTGAGACAGCCTTCCAGCATCGGCGCGCTGGTCGCCGAAAACGGCCCGGCACAATGCATCACCGCTTCGATGCCGTTGAGCGCCGAAGACACGGTGTTGGGATCTTCAAGATCAAAAATACGCGCGGGCAATTCGTGCTTGCGCGCCAAAGACTCGATCGCGTCGCGGTTACGCCCGGCCAGTACCGGTCGATGCCCGCGCTTGAGCGCGATCTCCAGCATCAGCCCGGCGGTGTAGCCGTTGGCGCCGTACAACATCCAGGATCCCATCTGTCGTTTCCTCGTTTAAGCGCATTGCCTGCGCGCGTCGGCTTGGCTGCGGCGCAACCATGGACGCTGAATTTCCAATGCCGCCCAGTCAAATATCGCGCATGTCTGGCTGGCGCAGCGCCCACCCTATCCGCATCCAGTCCAATGCGCTAATGGTTGGGCTTGCGCGCAATACTGCCGTAGCGCTTCATCAGCTTCTTGAAAAAGTAGTTGGGCACAAGGCGTTTGAGCCGCCACAGCAGACGCTCGGGTGCGGTCGGGATGATCATGAAATCGCCGCGCTCGGCGGCGGCGTACACGTAAGCCGCGATGTCGTCGGCCGTGACCTTGGCCTTCTCCATCAGGCCGCTGGCGAAGTTACGGAAGCGATCGTCGGGACCACGCGCAGTTTCCAGCAGGTTGGTCTTGAAGAAACTCGGGCAGACAACCGATACCTTGACGCCGTGCGCATGCATCTCACCGCGCAGCCCTTCCGACAGCGCCACCACGGCAGCCTTTGTAGTGCCGTAGCTGGCAAGGCCCGGCGCGCCCGCGAGCGCCGCGAACGAAGCAGTGCTGATAATGTGGCCGCGCTGGCGGCGTAGGAACATGGGCGCAAACGCTTTCATGCCGTGCACAACGCCCATCAGATTGATGCCGATCACCCATTGCCAGTCCTCGAGCGAGCTCTCGGCCACGCTGCCGGCCGTGGCAACACCCGCGTTGTTGATCAGCACATCGAAACCCTCGGGCCAGCGCCGACTCACCTCGTCGCGCATCGCTTCCACCGAAAGGCACTGGGACACGTCCACCACGACCGCGAAGTGCCCGACGTTGATCTGATTGAGCATAACCACGGCGGATTCAGCGCGGTCAAGGTGCAAATCCGCCACGGCAATCGCGTAGCCGGCGCGCGCATAGCGCTTCGCCAGCGCCAACCCTAGACCGCTACCCGCCCCGGTGATCAGAGCACGTCGCGGTGCCCGTGCAGTTTCGCTCACAACCTTCCCCTGCGATTAAGATGCGCCGAATCATAGCGAACGAGCACCCTGAAAATGGAACACATCCTGCCCCAATCCCTCACCGATCTGACTGGCAAAACCGCACTGATCACGGGCGCCAGCCGCGGCATCGGCGAAGCCGCGGCGCATCTGTTTGCCGCCTGCGGCGCGCACGTGATCGTCTCCAGCCGCAAACTTGATATATGCACCAAGGTGGTGGAATCGATCCGTGAGCAGGGCGGCGTGGCCAGTGCCATCGACGCGCACATCGGCGATATCGCCTCAATCGATCGCCTGTTCCAGAAGGTCAAGGACCGTGGCTTCGGGCTCGACATCCTGGTCAACAATGCCGCAGCCAATCCGTACTTCGGGCCGATGCTGGACATGGACCTGGGCGCGTTCGAAAAAACCGTTGAGGTCAATCTGCGCGGCTACTTCTACTGCTCAGTGCAGGCGGCCAAGATCATGCGCGACAAAGGCGGCGGCGTCATCGTCAACGTCGCCTCGGTGAATGCGCGTCGCGCGGCACCGGGTCAGGGCGTGTATTCGATGACCAAGGCCGGCATCGTGTCCTTGACCGAGGGCTTCGCCAAGGAACTGGCGCCGCACAATATCCGTGTTAACGCGGTGCTGCCCGGCCTCACCGAGACCAAGTTCGCCGCGGCCATCACCAGCAATCCCGAGCTGATGAAAATGATGCTGCGCCTGATCCCGCTCGGCCGCTCGGCGGAACCACGCGAGATTGCGCCAACGATTCTGTTTCTTGCGTCGCCCGCCGCTAGTTACATCACCGGCGCGAGCTTCGCAGTAGATGGCGGTTATCTCGCATAAGAGTGAATCTGGCAGGAACAGTTCCCGGAGCGGCTTCTCGGATCGGCTTTAGCCGCGAAGCTGTGGCTCTGCTGCGATGGGTTTTCAGCAACGGCAGGAGCTTCGCGGCTGAAGCCGCTCCCAAAGGACATCCGCTCCCACAGGACATTCGCCGCAAATCACACGGCTTATTCCCATCGCGCCTGTTCACATGCGATAAGCGCGTTGCCGATTGCGGCGTGCTTGTATAGCCTGCGTGCCTTACTTGTCAATTGGCCGAAGCCTTGAACACCGCTCACATACTCAGTCATCTCGACCGTCTTGAGGCCGAGAGCATTCACATCATGCGCGAAGTCGCGGCCGAGACCGAGCGGCCGGTCATGCTGTATTCCATCGGCAAGGACAGCGCGGTCATGGTGCGCCTCGCGCAGAAGGCCTTCCATCCGGCGCCGCCACCGTTCCCGTTGCTGCATGTCGACACCACGTTCAAGTTTCGCGACATGTACGCGCTACGTGACCGCATGGCCGCGCAGGTTGGTATGCAATTGCTGGTCTATCAAAATCCCGAAGCAGTCGCGCTTGGCATCAATCCGTTCACGCATGGCTCGTCGGTGCACACCGATGTGTGGAAAACCCAGGGCTTGAAAAAGGCGCTGGATCAATATGCATTCGATGCCGCCTTTGGTGGCGCGCGCCGCGATGAGGAGAAATCTCGCGCCAAAGAACGCGTGTTCTCGTTTCGCTCCGCGCAACATCGCTGGGACCCGAAGAATCAACGACCGGAGTTGTGGAGCCTGTACAACACCCGCAAGTTGCCGGGCGAGAGCATCCGCGTGTTTCCCATTTCCAACTGGACCGAACTCGACGTCTGGCAATACATCCAGCGCGAAAACATTCCGATCGTGCCGCTGTATTTCGCCGCGATGCGCCCGGTAGTCGAGCGCAATGGCGCCCTGATCATGGTCGATGACGAACGTCTGCCGCTGGCCGCAGGCGAACAGCCGGTGCTGCGAAAAGTACGCTTTCGTACGCTCGGCTGCTATCCACTCACCGGCGCAGTGCTGTCCGAGGCAGATACGCTGGCCGCGATCGTGCGCGAAATGGAGCTGGCGCGCAGCTCAGAACGGGAGGGCCGCATCATTGATCACGATGCCGCCGCGTCGATGGAAAAGAAAAAACAGGAAGGCTATTTCTGATGAGCGCCCGCCAGCATGAAGAAACCAAAGATCTGCTGCGTTTCATCACCTGTGGCAGCGTCGATGACGGCAAGAGTTCGCTGATTGGCCGTCTCTTGTACGAATCCAAGAACCTGTTCGCGGACCAGCTGGATACGCTGGCCAGTGACTCGCGCAAAGTCGGCACGCGCGGCCAGGAGCTGGACTTCGCACTGTTGCTCGATGGCCTTTCTGCCGAGCGCGAACAGGGCATCACCATCGATGTTGCGTATCGCTTCTTCGCCACCGAAAAGCGCAAATTCATTGTTGCCGACACCCCCGGCCACGAGCAGTACACACGCAACATGGTCACCGGAGCATCCACAGCGGATCTGGCCATCCTGCTGGTCGACGCGCGTAAAGGCCTGCTCACGCAGACCCGCCGGCACAGTTATCTGGTCAGTCTGCTCGGCATTCGCGAGGTGGCGCTGGCGGTCAACAAGATGGATCTGGTGGATTATTCCGCCGAGGTGATGCAACGGATCGAAACCGAATACCGCGCCTTCGCCGCGCGCATGGGCATAACGTCGATCACCTGCATTCCGTTGTCGGCGGTGAATGGCGACAATATCGTTGAAGCCAGCGCAAATACGCCCTGGTACCGCGGGCCCAGCCTCCTCGGTCATCTGGAAAGTGTGGTGGTACCAGACCTGCGCGTGGCACAGCCATTGCGCATGCCGGTGCAATGGGTGAACCGACCCCACGCCGATTTCCGCGGCTTCGCCGGCACAATTGCCAGTGGCGTGGTGCGTCCGGGTGATCGTATTCGTGTATCGCCGTCGGGGCGCGAGAGCGTGGTAGCCAGCATCCTAGGAGCAACGAGTGTGGAAGCGGCGATGGCGACAACGATCGACCAAGCCGTCGCCAGCCAAGCCATTACCCTGACCCTTGTCGACGAAATCGACATCAGCCGTGGTGATGTGATCTGTGCAGCACATGCGCCGATCGGCATTGGCAACCAGTTTGAAGCCACGGTTATCTGGATGCATGAAGCGCCGATGCTGCGCGGCCGCAGCTATCTGCTCAAGTGTGCAACGCGCACCGTTACCGCGACGATTTCGCCGCTGAAATACCGTGTCGACGTGAACACGCTCGAACACCAGCCCACCGACCAGCTAGAACTCAACGAGATCGGCGTGGCGGAAATCGAACTCGACCAGATGATCGCGTTCGAACCCTACGCGCAGAATCGCGACCTCGGCGGTTTCATCTTGATCGATCGCATCACCCAGCACACTGTGGGCGCTGGCTTGCTGCACTTTGCCTTGCGCCGTTCCGACAATGTGCATTGGCAGGCCGTCGACATCCACAAATCGGCACGCGCCGGGATCAAGGGCCAGAGGCCGCGGGTGCTGTGGTTCACCGGTCTATCGGGGGCGGGTAAATCGACCATCGCCAACCTGGTCGAGAAGCGGCTGCATGTGCTGGGACGTCACACTTATCTACTCGATGGCGACAATGTACGCCACGGTTTGAACAAGGATCTTGGTTTCACCGAAGCCGATCGTGTGGAAAATATTCGCCGCGTCGCCGAAGTGGCCAGGCTCATGGTGGATGCCGGTTTGATTGTGTTGACCGCATTCATTTCGCCATTCCGCAGCGAACGCGCCATGGCGCGCAGTCTGCTCGCCGCCGGCGAATTCGTCGAGGTGTTCATCGACACGCCACTTGCCGCCGCCGAATTGCGTGATGTAAAGGGACTGTATGCCAAGGCGCGCCGGGGCGAATTGAAAAACTTCACTGGTATCGATTCCCCCTACGAAGCCCCGGAGCATCCCGAGATCCATATCGACACGACACTTATTTCTCCGGAACAAGCAGCCGAACTGATCGTGGAGCGTGTGCTGGCCTGAGCGGCACCTCAATCGCAAAACAAAATGCCGCGGTAGTCGCCCATCGAGCGCGATTATCCTTGCGAGATACCGCGCTTTCTCAGCAGCTTTGTGCGAGCGGCTTTAGCCGCGAAGCTTGTTTCAGCACCCATGCTCAGCAAAGGCATCAATGCCCAGGCCGGACCGGCTCAATCCGAAGGTCGGGCTTCAATCCGCCGCCGCGCCGAACTCAAACGCACCCGAGTCGGCTTGGGCATCGCGATTCCAATTGCGCACATCGGTCTGTGCCTCGCGCAATGGCAATCCGGTGTAGTTTCGCAGCAATGAACTGGAGCTGATGCCCACCACATCGAAGTAGCCGCCGAAGGCACCATAACTCATACCAAGGTTCCAGTGGGCACTTCCCGCACAGGCATCTTGAACGGCTCCGATACGCTGCGCATTGCCACCGCTGTCGATGATCTGACCAGGTGGCAGCGGCGTGTTGTTGTCCTGCTTGTAACAACTATTGTGCAACGCGCTGTTGCGCAAACGCGCTATACCGTTGTCTGCGACATACAGGCTTTTACCCTGATTGGCGGTATCGGAATACGAGCTGACATGGGTGAGATAAGTGTTGATACCGGCCGCGGCATAAATGCCGCCGCCCTTTTGCGCGTCATTTGAATACATCGAAACATTGCGCAACTTGGCGCCATCCACTTTATTGAGCACCGCGCCACCGCCGTCGCCCGCATGATTGTCGGCAAAGCTGCTGCGCTGAATCAAGTTGCCGGTCGCGCTGCCCCCCAGCCAGGCACCGCCACCATCGCCGCCCGCGCTGTTGAAAGCGAACTCGCTGTCGCGGATACTTACCTTTCCTTCGGAGTAGAGACCACCGCCGTCCTGATTGGCGGAGTTCATTCGCAGGGCCATTCTGGAGGCATTCAATATACTGTTGGCGCCCGACGTGCTGATAAAGCCTAAATAAATACCTCCACCACCGTAATCGGCGTGGTTGCCTTCGATCAGCAGTAAATCATCCGCTGCCGCCGGGAGCTTAATTGCTGGCGCTATCGTGAGCTGCGCGCCGGTTCCGATGTTTATTCCACCACCGAATCCGCTGGTGCTGTTCTGAGCAATGCGCGACCCCGACGACCATTGAACCATTGTTGCTCCGCCCGTTACGATGAGTCCAGTACCCATGTTTCCGACGACTTCTACATTGCTGCCAGATAGAGTGGTGGTGCCAGCCGTAAAAATACCGAAGTTCTGGTTATTGCTGAAAACAGAATTGTTTGATTGCAAATCTACAGAGGTTAGAACTGCACCACCACCAATGTTGTTGTCGATGACGACGTTTTCAAATAGAGCGTTGACATCAACAAAAAATATTCCACCGTTTGACACTGATGTGCAGTTATTTATCGTCACTTCCATCAATGTAACATCCGACTCGATGGCATACAGGCAGCCACCGACGCCGATTAAAAAAATACCGAAAGGGCCAGCGCCGTGAACATTCCCATCACGCAAATTCAAGCCCGCCAGAGACAGCTCGCTTTGACGAACATCCATTACGCGCGCTTCAAGTGCATTGCCAGTCACCCCAGGGTCCGCTGACGCATTCCGGATCGTCGTGCTGGCACTGCCTTGCCCAATGATCTCAAGCGGCTGGGTGATATCAAGATCGAGGCTCAGTTGATCTGCGCCGCTGGCGATTTGGGTAAGCTCGTAGATACCCGCGCCCAACAAGATCGTATCTTCTACGACAGTTGTATTCGCTGCGATCACCGCCTCGCGCAGCGAACAATCGGTGGCGGCGCAGCCATTGGGGACCGGGTCATCGAAACGGGTGACGTTAAATGTCACCGCGTCGGCGGGCAGCGCGCATTGAAACAGTGCAATACCAATCGCGGCAGCGATCAGTTGTGGGCGCAAATGCATGGGGAAGTGCTCCTGTCGTATGTGTCGCGGCAAGCTGAAAAGCGAAGCCAACATTGCGGCCGTATCGGCCTGGATGCGCTCACATACAAATATGCCGAACGGCGCCAAAAGCGAACGCTGCTCCGGCGAGCCGATGCTCTGGGCCAATCGGTCGGTTCGGTGCGCTCCCCCAATCACTCGAACCCATCTGCAAATACGATGGCGACGGTGTGAGGTTCCAACCCGGAGGCGCTGTATCCGTGGCTATTGGTACCCAGGAACTCAGCGCGTACGCTGCGTGCGCCGAGCGCGCCGAACTTGATCTGGCAACTGAATTCGGCGGTGGTGGGGCCGGTTGCAGTGGGCGAGGTGTCGGTGCAGCTTTCGCCGGTGTCTGCTGCGACACGTACACTGCCCGCAGGCGGTGCCGGGCTCGCGACAATCGTGATGACAAAGGTGGCTACCTCGCCTGGTCCGGACGGATCGGGGGTATCCACAACGATCGATGTGGAGGTAACCGCACCGGGCCGCAACAGCGAGACGGTATTGCTGGCTGGACGGCCCACAATCAGCTGCGCGCGCAAAGGGTCGTAGGCGTATCCACCGCATCGATATCGTTCGTCACGGTGCCGCGCACGCTGTTGACGGCCGTGATCGGACCGACCGTGCCGCCAGCGCCAAAGCCGAGGGAGATAGCGCCTGCATCGACGATGGCAGCGTTGTTCCAGCGACTGTTCAAGACGACATAGTTGCCGTTGCTCTGCGCCACAACCGGAGCGAAGCTCGAAGCTGAGTCGCCGACACGGTCGTTTGCGGTTGAGCCAACCAGCGAATTGCTGGCGCTGATCACGCCATTGCTGCTGCCGCTGCCATTGCGCCAGGTGAGCGCGCCGGCATCGACAGTGGCGCCGTTGTCCCATCTGGCGGTGTCGACCACATAGTGCCCATTGTTCAGCGCGAAGACGCCCTCTTCACCCACGCGATCGCCACTCGTGGCGCCGACCAGTGAGTTGCTCGAGCTGACCACAGCGCCGCTGCCGCTGCTGCCATTGCGCCAGGTGGCGGCACCGGGCTGCACGATGGCGCCGTTGCTCCAGAGGGGGCTGCGCACCACATAGTGGCCGTTGCTGAGTGCCGCACTGCGCCTGAATCCCACGCTGTCATTCGGCACGCTGCCAGTCAGCGAGTTGCTGACGCTCACCACAGCGCCGCTCACGCCGGTGCCATCGCGCCAGGTTACTGCGCCGACGCCCGCCACCCCACCGGGCGAATCGAATAGCGGATCGGTCACCACAAAATTGCCGTTGGGTAACAGCGTGACCCGGTTGCCAAACGCGCCACTGCCGACAGGTCCGACAAGATCGATTTGCGCGGCGGTGATGAGCGCGGGCAATAGCATGCAGCACAAAGCAACAGAGGTGACAGGGAAAGCGCGAATCATGTGGTCAGTCTCCAAAACGTTGGTCGTAGCTCTGCGAATTCCAGGCCGGGCTGAAGCCCGACCCAGGGAAGGTCTAAATAAGTCACCACTTCGTCTTCGCCGCATCGCTTATTGCTTTCCAAACCGGCAAAAACCTGCGGTTTTTCACCTCCTGACTCAGGGGGCTATCGCGGCTCCGGACTTGTTCAGAGGTTCCCTAGCAGATTCAACCGGACAGCTGCGCGCCTATTCGAAGCTGTTTGCAAACAGTGGCAACTCGCTTTCCACAGCGCCGATATCGCAAAAGGAACTGCCGCTGCCGGGCCGCTGCACGCCGCGCACGTCAGCATGAACGCCGAAGCCGCCGCCGTTGCTGCACAAGGAAAGCGGAATCACGTTGGCCGCAGGGCCGGTGACTGCGGGCACGTAGACGGGCATGCCGGCAGAGGCAGTGCGTGCACCGAGCAGTGGATCGACGTTGAGCAAGTTGCTACTGGTGTCTCCGGAAATGGCGCAACCGGCGCCCGCCGTACCAATCAGGTTGTAACCGAGGCTGACCAGACTGGATCCAATTCCGGAGATGACCTCGCAGTCGGACCCCTCAGTCCCGGCCTGATTGCCGGAAATCAGCACATTGCGCACACTGTTGTTCTGATATCCAAAAACGGTAAGCCCACCAGCGTAACGTGCGAATCCCGGTGGCGCGAGCGGGCCGCAGGTGTTGTTCACCACGCTCAGAAAACTCGCTGCAACCCCTTGGCTGATTACCGCGCCACCACCGTCGCCGCCCTGGTTGTCGGCAACGATACCGTTGACCAACGTGATGCCATCGCTGGTCTCGAACGGCGACGCACCTTGCGCCCAGATTCCACCCGCATATTGCAGCGAGCTATTGTCGACCACGGCAAACCGCTCAAGGTGTGCGCTTGTGGCAAAGGGAGGATCGTTCCCGCTGTTCGCCCCGGTCTCAAAAAACGCACCGCCACCAGCGGCATACGTGGTCGGCGGAAACACATCGACGTGATTGTCTTGCACGATCACGTTGTAGAACAGCGTCTTTGCACCGGTCACTTTGATCCCGCCACCACCCAGTGACGGATTCGGATCGGCATTAAAAGAATCGTCGGTCAGATCGCCACCGCTGACGGTGGCATTGAGCAAGGCGAAGGACAACGGAAAATGCACGAACTGGCCACCTTGGAAATTTCCACCACGCACTTCCAGTATCCGGTCAAATCCGCCGCCCACGATCTGCGTATCGTCTACATCACCAGCGCCAAACAACGTCATCTGCAATGGCACGTCGTTGGTGGTGTTTTGCTTCACATCCAGATCGCCGCCATCATTGTCGAACACCTGGGTGATCGCACGATTCAGCGGGTAGGTGCCCGCTGGCAAATTCACGAACCAACGCCCGCCGCTGGCGCTGCTTTCCATCGTCACGGCGCGCAGCGTGCACACATTGCCCAATGACTGGCACAGGCCATCGCCAGGATTGAGATCCGGAAGATCGCTGAACGAATTCACCGTGACATCAAATCCATGCTCATACGCGCCCAGATCGCAGGGTGCCGAGCGGGATACGCCCCGTGCATCATTAGCCAGGCAGGCGGTCAGCGGAATGGAGGTGCTCGGGTTGCCGGCATTGGTCGCCGCACTTCCTGCCAATAGCGCATGAGTAGGCAGGCCTGATCCAAAATCGAACAATGGCGATATGCGCGCATCGGTGCTGGTGGGAATGCCACTGAACGACGCAAACATGCAGTTGACCACTGCACCGAACAGGGTGAATGCGCGCGCGCCCAACGTGGCGTTGCTGGAGCAATAGAGATCCAGTGGGTTACCGTTGACATTGACATTGTCGATCAGCAGGCTGTTCGCAAAATTCACGGCGGTGGTGCTGGAACCGGCGTAGTGGACGCCACCACCACCGGCACCTGCGCGGTTGCGCGCCACTGTCGTGTTGCGCAATCTGAAGCCACTGCTTGCATAGATGCCACCGCCGCTGAAAGTCGCGGTGTTGCCGCTGAGCGTAAGATTGTTCAGGATCGCTTCGGCACCTGCGCTTTGTTGCAAGGAAATGCCACCACCGAATCCGGCCTGGTTACTGAATACCGTGACCTTGTCGAGGGTGAGCACACCGGCACCCGACGCATGGATGGCGCCACCCTGATCGGCTACGCCACCACGCAGCGCACTTCGATTGATCGTCAACGTCGCATTGGCGCCTTTGCGCACAACACCGCCATCGTTGGAGTTGGCGGCGGCCACGCTGCCGCCGATCACAGTGACGTCATTGAGCGTCAACGCGCCCGTCGACAACACGTCGAACGCCCGGTCGAGCTCGGGGCCAACGATCACCGACTGCGTCGCACTGACACCCTGCACGATGATGGAACTGGTTACATCCAGGTCGCCGGTGACGTTCAGGTCTTCATCGCTGCCCGCATCGGAACCGCTGCCGTAGGTAAAGTAGCGCACGCCGTTGAGCTGCTGCAGTACCAGCGTGTCGGTTCCCGACCCTGCCGGGCAAGGACTGCTCGGAGCGTCGGTGTTGGCCGCCCGGATCGCCGAGCGCAATGGGCAGCCGCCCATGCCATCTGCGGACACGGAAATGGTCGCGGCAAATACCGACACTGGGAGGGCGGCACAGCAGGAAAGCAAAATCAAACCAGCAGTCACGCGCGCGGAAATGTTCATGAGCAGCCCTCCCTACTTCGAGCTTCGATGTCGCTCACGATGAGTA